>NZ_JBIVYI010000006.1:0-511137 GCF_044769665.1 Rhizobium sp. NPDC090279
CTCTTCCGCCTTGTGTCTTTTCGCTGCCATTTCAATGTCCTTCTTCGGCTCATAAGCCATACTTCAAGAAGGATCACTTTTCAGGGGGCAGACCAACATAGGGTTGCGCTGCCGGAGGTTGGAGTGCTGCTCGAGAAACGGCTGGCGGCGCACTCTGGATTGCGCCTTGCGGCGCCATCCCCGACGTCAAGATCATCGAGCCTGGGGTGTTTGCCGACGATCGCGGCTTCTTCTTCGAAAGCTTCAGCAAGGTGAAGTTCGAGCAGGCGATCGGGCGCGGCGCCGATTTCGTGTTCGTGAATTATCTGCGGGTTTGCGATTAGACGCGGTCGTCTACCTCCAAAATCGCCTTAATGACTCCCGCTTCAGGCCTCAACCATTCCTTGAATAGCTCCGACCCATCCTCAAGCAAACCTCGGTGCGTGTTCAGCGCCGCTGTTGGCACCAAGCCGTTCTCCATCTGCTTTACCACCTCGGCGAAATCGTCGGGCTGCGCATTGCGGCTGGCAAAGAGCGTGGTTTCGCGCTTGTGAAATTCCGGGTCGGAGAAGGTGATGTCGTCGCGCACCACGCTGACGAGGACGTAGCGGCCGCCGTGGGCGACGAAACCAAAGCCGCGTTGCATGGCGCGGGCGTTGCCGGTCGCGTCGATGACGACGTCGAAGAAGTCGCCGTCGGTCAGGCGCTTCGCTTGGGCTTCGGCGTCGTCGTTGGCAAGCAAAGTCCGGTTGGCGCCAAGCGAGGCGAGGGTGAACTCCAGGCGGTCCTCGCGCATGTCCATGACGGTCACGTCGGCGCCGCGCGCCTTGGCGAAGATGATCGCCGACATGCCGATCGGGCCGGAGCCGACGACGAGGACGCGGTCGGCTGCGATGATGCCGCCGCGCTTGACGCCGTGGGCGCCGATCGCCAGGAATTCTATCATGGCGGCTTCATCGAGCGAGGCCTTGCCGGCTGAGATGACATTCTGCTCGGGCAGGCAGAGGAATTCGGTCATCCCGCCGTCGCGATGGACGCCGAGGACGGCAAGGTTTTGGCAGGCATTGGTCACGCCGCGCCGGCAGGCGACACATTTGCCGCAGGCTAGATAGGGAACGATGTAGACATTCTCGCCCGTCTTGAGGCGGCTCGAACCGTTCGCATCCTCGACCGTGCCGGACAGCTCATGTCCCATGACGCGCGGATATTGTAGAAAGGGATGCTTGCCCTGATAGATATGGAAATCGGTGCCGCAAATGCCGATGCGCCTGATGCGCACGAGGACTTCGCCTTCTGTCGGGGTCGGAATATCGCGCTCGATCAGGGAGAGCCGGCCGGGTTCGTCACAGATCAGTGTTTTCATGGTGAAGCACTTTCGAAGGGTCGGAGAGGCCGACCGTTGGTGTTGCAAGTAAATACGCCATCGAAGCAGCAAGACCATGAACCGGGTCGGCCCGCTGTGCTCATCAGGCAACCCGTTGCCGTTGCCACTTTGCTGAAAGCGCCGGCGGGCGTCATGACGCAGCTTCGATCATGGGATAGCGCGCTGCGATCTGCCTTAGTGTTAGAGCGGCCGACTTGGCTCCGGCTCTATCCGCCCATTCCAGGAAGGTGTGAATGCGACGGACAACCTTCTCGCGGTGATGCTGGCTGATGTCGGAGATGCGATGATCCAGGTACGGATTGAGGAAGCGGTCGAGCGTCGTTGCGACATAGGCCTTCGCCTCGTCACGCATGCCGTTTGCGGCAAAGCCCGGCAATATTTCGTCGTGATAGAGGGCATCCAACCTTGCGCGCATGTCTTTGTCAGCCAGGATGACGCGCACGGTTTCGTCCGCTGGCCGGCTTTCGCGCTGCCAGATTTCGGCGAGAAACGTGTGACCGAGATTGAGAATGTGCAGTTTCAGCCGCTCATAGGGTTCGAGATCATCGGTCAGTACGATGCCTGGATGGTGGCACGGTGGACGGACGCCCGGAGCCCGCTTGATCGCCCAGAGCGCATAGGGTTCGGCAACGGCGCCGATCGGCTCTATCGGCTCGGAAACGATGCGATCGACCAGAGTCTCGGCAAAGGCGACATGCGCATCGAGCCATGTATGGAATTCGGCCGAAACATCGTTGTGTCTTGCGCAATCGACGACCGCCTGCTTCAAGACGCGGCCATTGCCCGTCATCAATTCGCAGGGAAGGATGACCAGGGGGCGGGCGGATGCCTGCCAGCGCCTGACGAGGAGAGCGGCAAGCTTGGCAGGAAAGGATCGGGGAACCTGGCCACCAGCACCAAAGCCATCTTCCTCCGGCCAGGTCCGGTAGCCGGTGTCGCCGGTATTCGAAATGACGAAGTCGGCATCCTCGGCGAAGAGCTTCGACAACTCCTCCCAATGTTCGACGGCCGAGAGGCCGCGATCGACGCTGGTGATCTGTATGGTGTGGTCGATGCGCTGCCCATCCTGCATGCCACGGATGATGACCGGATAGCCCTTCGGATTGGCGAAGGCGGCGACGCGCCCGCTGCGGCTGCTGTCGCCTGAAACCTGAACAACGGCAATGGGACCGACATCCTGGCCGACTTGTCTCGCCTCATGCACGAAGAATGCCGCATGCGCCTGCAGAAATCGGCTGGTGCCGAACTGGATGATCCGCGAACTCACGCCACGATCCTTCTGTGTTCAATGCTGATGGATACAGTTGCTCGATTGGAGCGGAACAGAAAATCCGCAGTCTTCTTGAGATTGTTTTTTATCTATAGAAAACATTCAGTCGTTCGGCGTCAAATGTTTTTTATGAAAAACAAAAAGACGTTTGAGCTGCATTCTTCAACCAGGGCCTCGGAAAAGCGATTACGACAAGGCCACCGCGGTGCTGACGAAGCTCTGCAAGGAACGCTTCGAACAGTTCGGCGCCGCGGGCCATGCCGCGCAGATCCAGCCGCTTTCCGTCGCCGAGATGGCAAAGCGCTGCAAGTCCGCTTCGCTGGACCCCATTTTCTTCCTGAAATTGACGATCAGCGCGCCGGGCTCGCCGCGCGGCGCAGGCTTTCTTCGCTCAGCGTTTGACCGTGGAATTTCGACAGCGACACGACGACATCGTCGATTTCCTTGGCCAGTCGCTGTGCGTCCCATTGCAGGGCGGCTGCCGCGATCGCGCCGATTTCACGCAGGCCCTGGATCGTCAGGAGGCCCTCGATCGCCATGGTCGTACGGCGAAAGACGATGTCAGACAAATGCACGACCAGTTCCTGCCGCACGATCCAATCGATTTCGAGCGTGCTGTGGCGCTGTGCGCCGCTGATGCGCTGACTGTCGCTGTACTTCGAGGCATGGCCGAGGATCGCCGCCGCGGTCGTGCCGTATCGGCCCAGGAGCTCATCCGCTCTGCTTGCCTCGGCGCCGGTCTTTGCCGCGACCGATTTGATCCAGCTCGCGCGCTCATTGGAGCCGACTGGAAAGTCGAGGCCGCCGCCAATGGCGAGGCGCTCGGTGGAGGTCTTGCGGCTTCGCTGAAGGCGCGCAAGCACGGTGTCGGCCACTTCCTCGGCAAAGCCGCGGAAGGTGGTCCATTTGCCGCCGACCAGCGAGATAATCGGGAATGGGCGTCCGGCCTGCGGTTCGAAAACGGGTGCAGAGTGATCGCGGCTAATGAGACCCGGCGACGAGGCGTCCGAGGCGGGCAGGGGGCGGATGCCGCTGTAACTATAGGTCACCTGATCTCGGTCGAAACGCAGGCCTGGCAGGAGCGTCCGCACGCTGTCGAGGAAATAGTCGATCTCCGGTTCCTCACAGCGCACATTGTCTGGATCGTCGCAAGGAATATCGGTCGATCCCACAAGCGCCTGGCCGAGATAGCCGTAGACAAGGCAGATGCGGCCGTCATCGGCTTCGAAATAGATCATATGGCCGTTCAGGCTGCGCACCAGTTCGGGATGGTCGAGGAGGATATGCGACCCCTTGGTGCCGCCGATCAGATGGGCAGGAGCGCCGAGCGCTGCGTTGACGTGATCGATCCAGGGACCTGCGGCATTGACGACCAGCTTCGGTTTGACCGAAAAGGCATAGCCGTCCGAGCGCTGGAAGGTCAGCACGCCATCGACAGCGGAAACAAGCCTTGTCGTATTCGCCGCCAGCGAGCCCTTGTTCGTCGCAAGCCCGTCATTGACCAGTTCATAGACCAGCCGTTCCGGCCGGCTGATCTTGGCATCGTAATAGATGCCGCCGGCGACGATCTCCGGCGTCACATGCGGCATTTCCTTCAGGGCACGGCCCTTCAACAGGAACCGATGGCGCGGCATGACGCGATTGCGCGAGCCGAAGAAGTCATAGAGCGCAAGCCCGATCTTGATGAGCACCGCGCCGCGACTGCGCGGTGCGGTGGTCGAACCCGTCAGCGTGCGAAGAGCGGCCCATATGCCGCGCGTCCAGGAGAAGATCGGCACGAAGGTCGGCAGTGCCTCGACGCAATGCGGCGCATTCTTCAAGAGCAGATTTCGCTCCAGCGCCGATTGCGCGACCAGGCCGAACTCGCCTGTTTCCAGATATTTGAGGCCACCGTGAATGAGCCGAGACGGTGCGGCACTCGTGCCCGAACCGAAATCTGCCTTGTCGACGATCAGGCAGTTGACGCCCTGCGCGGAGAGGTCGCGAAACAGCCCGGCGCCATTGACGCCGGCTCCGAGGATGACGACGTCGATATCCCCGTCTCGAAGTTGGGAGAAACGTTGTTTCAGATCGGCGGCCATATCGGTCATAACATATTCGTCCTGCTGAATTGCCGCGAAAGCACACTGTCTGCGCGGCGCAATTGGCGGTCTAGTCTTGGAAGCGCTGAACTGCGAGATCGCCGATCCGCGGCCAGAGCGGCGTCATCGCTTCGGCAATGTCACGGAAAAGATCGTAGCGGATGCGATAATCGGCGCTCCGGGCAGGGTCGGGATGATATGTCCTTGCGATCTTGCCGACATCGCGTGGGTCGTTTTCCGGGCTGGCGTAGACGCCGATGCCGGCGCCGGCGCAAAGGGCGGCACCCCAGGCGGCGGCTTCATCGGTTTCGGTGACGGTAACGGGCATGCCGAGCACATCGGCAAACATCTGCACGACAATCGGATTGCGCGATACGCCGCCCGCAAGCCTTGCCTGATCAAAAGAAAACCCGTCACTTAGTGCGTCAACGTGAATCTTGTGGTTGAAGGCGATGCCTTCCAGAACGGCCCGCAGCATGTCGCCGCGATCATGCCAGCCGCCAAGCCCGAAGAAGCTGGCGCTTGCGTCAGCGCCATAGGGCGAGCCAAACAGATAGGGGTGGAAGAGAGCGCTCGATGGCCGATTGAACGCCGCTTCGATCTCGGGACCGAGCAAGGCATGAATGGATTGGCCCGCAGCCTCCGCGCTTGCAATTTCGCTGGCGCAGAGCTTGTCCAGGAACCATTCATAATTTGCTGACGACGCCGGTGAGATCGACATGTTGTTCCATTGGCCCGGAGCAATGGCATTGCGGCAAAACCAGCGGCCATCGACGCGGGGTTCCGAGGACAGCGTTTCGTTGATCGAATAGGTGCCGGCGATCACGGCGACGACGCCGTCGGCATAGCCGCCGGCCCCAAGGGCTGAGGCGGTTACGTCATGCAATCCCGCAACGACCGGCGTGCCTTCTGCCAGTCCCGTGCGCTTCGCGACGGCTTCCGTCACATGGCCGACCACTTCGTCGGAGCGGGAAACGGGCGGCAGCGCACCAATCAATTCGCCCACGCCGAAGAGCTTAAGCGCGTCCGGTGAATAGTCCTGCGTCGAAACATTGGTGAAGGATGTGCTCGCCTCGGTCCGGTCCGTGCCGACGACGTCGGTCAGGCAGAAGCGGAGCCAGTCCTTGCAGCTCAGGATATGGCCGATCTCAGCAAAACGCTCGGGTTCATTGGCCTTGATCCAGGCAAGCAAAGCCGATGGAGCCGAGACGTGCGGCAACTGGCCGGTCAGCGCCAGCGCGTCGTCGGCAAGCGGGCTCCTCAGCCATTGTTCGACGATCGATCCGGCGCGGCTGTCGAGCGAGAGAATGGCGCGTCCGAGCGGCGTCCTTGTCTTGTCGAGCAGATAGATGCCATCGCCATGGGCGGTTGCGGCAATGGCCTGGATGTCGCTGGCGGGGCGGTTGCTGAGCTTGATTGCCTCGGCAATGGCGTCGGCCGTTCGGGCCCAGAGTTCGTCCATGTCGCGCTCGACATGGCGGGCCTTCGGCATGAACTGGGTCACACGGCGGCGTGCCACGGCAATCGGCGTTCCATCGATGTCGAAGATGACGGCTTTGGTAACCGTCAAACCGCTGTCAATTCCGAGCAGACTCGGCATTCTCTAGACTCCTGATCGTGAACAATGCGAGGCGGCCCTATCGGGCCGGCCGTCAGGACCGCTCCTTGTCGCTCTTGGCGACCACCACATTGATATTCTTGCTGCGCATGCGCTCCAGATGAGCGGTGGGCGTCTTCTCGTCGACGATGACGACATCGAACTCACTCAGATGCGCGAAACTATGCAGCGCCCGCCGTTCGAACTTCGTATGGTCCATCAGCAGGATGCGTTTGGCGGCGCTCTCAAACATCGCCCGCTTGATATCGACGATCTCTGGCGACTGATGGAAAGCGACGTCATCGATGATGGCCGACATCGAGATAAAGGTAACATCGGCCCGCAGGCGGTTGATTTCGTTGATCGTCATGCGGCCCATAAAGGCGTTGCACCAATTATAGTATTGGCCGCCAAGCGCCAGAAGCGTCACGTCGTGCATGTCCTTCAGCGCATTCATCAGCGTCAACGAGTTGGTGATCGCCGTCAACGGCACCTTGGCGGGCAGCTGCGATGCCATCTGCAGGATGGTGGTGGAATCATCGAGGAAGATCGCCTGGCCTAGTTCGATGAACTGCATGGCGGCAGCGGCAATCATCTTCTTTTCGCTCGCCTGCCGGTTGGCGCGATAGACGTCGCTCGATTCGATCAGGCTGGTTGCCGCGGCGGAGACAATGCCGCGCGTCTTGCGGAACAGGCCCCGGCTGACCAGCTCGTCGACATCACGATGCGCCGTCATCAGGCTGATGCCGAAGCGCTCAGTCAAATCCTCGATGCGCATGGAGCCTTCCGCCATCACCGCTTCGGCGATCATCTGGCGCCGGGCGATCTGACGGGAATGTCGGCTGTCGCTCGGCAGCTCGTCTTGCAGGAATGATACAGGGCTTGTCTTGTCTGTCACGTTGGCCTCTGACGCTGAGCCTTGCGGAGATTAACTTGCTGCAGCGAGTGTCATGCGATGGAAAATAATACAAAAACAGATCGCTACCAGGTTTTCTGCAAGTTCTGTCTGATGTTCAGCCACGGTGCTGTCGTTACGGTCAAGGGGTGGAGACGCCGGTTTCCGGCGTCCCCGATGTCATTACTCGGACAGAACGAACGGTGCCGTGTACTTGTCGACGTTGTCCTTGGTGATCAGGATGCAATCGAAGAGCTGCTTTTCGCTGGCGGCACCCGTCTTGCCGGTCTTGATGAAGCTGTCGGCCTGCTTGACCGCCTCGGCGGAGAAGACGGCAACCGGCTGCAGAACGGTGTACTGCAGTTCGCCGGCCTTGATGGCGGCGACAGCATCCGGCGAACCGTCGAAGCCGCCGACCTTGATGTTGGCGAGCTTGCCGGCTTCCTTGAGAGCGGCAATCGCGCCGAGCGCCATTTCGTCATTGCCGGAGATCACGCCGATAATGTCCGGGTGAGCCTGCAGGATGGACTGCATCTTGTTGTGGCCCTGGGTACGGTCCCAGTTGGCAACTTCCTGGGCAACCTTCTTCAGGTCGGGGTACTGGGTCAGAACGGTTTCATAGCCGTTCGAGCGGGTGGCGGCGTTGTTGTCCGAGGGGGAGCCGAAGAGTTCGGCATAATTGCCCTTGTCGCCGACAGCTTCGACCCACTGCTGAGCGCCGATCGCTGCACCCTGGGCGTTGTTGGAGACGAGCTGTGCCTTGGCAAGGCCTTCCTGGTTGATTTCAGCATTGACGAGGAAAACCGGGATGCCTGCAGCGATGGCCTTCTTGACCGCGCCGATGGAACCGTCGGCATTGGCCGGATCGAGGATGATGGCGACCGACTTGTTGGTGATGGCCGTGTCGATCAGGTTGCTCTCGGTATTGGTATCGCCCTTATGCGCGCTGACCGTTGCCGTATAGCCGAGCTTCTCGGCGGTCGCCTTGGCGATATTGCCTTCCGTCAGCCAGTAGGGGTTGGACGGATCATTGACGATAACAGTCATCTGGCCGGCAGCCCATGCTGCTCCCGTCAGCAGTGGTGCGACGGCAACCGCCGCCATGACGATGCGTAAACCTTTTTTAAACATTAGTCTCTCTCCCTTTGATGAGCTCTGGTGATACCGGTGAACCGGTGGTTCTTTCATCGGCCGGCTTTGTGTGCCAGCCGGTGACAAGTTCGTTTGCAGTGTCAGCTCGATTTGGTCCGACGGCCGTACTGGATGCTGTTCATCAGCACGGCGAGCACGATGACGGCGCCGGTAAAGACCGTCTGCCAGTAGGACGAAACGCCGATGATGACGAGACCGTCCGCCAAGAAGCCGATGACAAAGGCGCCGAGCATGGTACCGCGAACGGTGCCGCGACCGCCGGTCAACGCCGCACCGCCGATGACGACTGCGGCAATCGCCGTCAGTTCATAGCTCGTGCCGGCATTCGGGCCGGCCGATGTCAGCTGCGAGGACAGGACGAGGCCGGCAATAGCGGCGCAGACGCCCGAAAGGACATAGACGACGATCTTGACGCGCTTGACTGGAACGCCGGAAAGGTCGGCGGCGCGCTCGTTGCCGCCGGACGCATAGAGCCAGCGGCCGAACGCCGTTCGGCTGAGAACGAGACCGCAGATGATGGCGAGCACGGCAAGGACGATGACACCGATCGGGACGCCGGCAAGACGGTTGAAGCCCAACCAGTTGAAGCCGGTATTGCCGAGTTCGGCATGACCGCCGAGATTGTTGTAGGTGAGGCCGTTGGTCATCAGCAATGCGATGCCGCGGGCAACATAGAGCACGCCGAGCGAAGCGACGAAGGCCGGCACGCGCAGATAGGCGATGAGCACGCCGTTGACCGCTCCGACCACGCCGCCAAGGACGCAGGTCACCACGACGACGGCCCAGACCGGCAGATAGAGAATGACACCCAAGCTCGAAAGCGTGACGCCCTGCATCAGAAAGCCGGCGATACAGCCGGCAAGGCCGAGCGTCGAGCCGACCGACAGGTCGATGCCGCCGTTGAGGATGACGAGCAACATGCCGATGGCGAGGATGCCGAAGATCGCGACATGCGAGGCCATCGTCAGGAAGTTGCTGAGCGAGAAGTAGTAGGGCGACAGGAAGGAGAAGACCGCGATGATGACGATCAGCGCGAAGAAGGCGCGTCCTTCCAAAATCAGCCGCACGAGACTGAAGTTTCGCCGCTGTCCGTTCGCAATTGGCTTTTTATCTGTGATGTTCGTGACTGACATAATCAGTGCTCCATGAATGCGGCTAGTGCGCGACCACTGCTTCGCCCGAGGCGGCCATGATCTTCTCTTTGGTAACGTCCGGACCGAATTCGGCAGAGATCTTGCCGCGGTGCATGACGATGATGCGATGGGCGATGCTGAGGCATTCGGCGACTTCGGATGTCGAATAGATCACCGCCAGGCCTTCCTTGGCGCGCTCGGCAAGCAGCTTGAAGACTTCCGCCTTCGCACCGATGTCGATGCCGCGGCTCGGTTCGTCGAGCAGGATCACTCTCGGGTCCGTCGCCAGCATCTTGCCGATGACGACCTTCTGCTGATTGCCACCCGACAGCGAGCCGATCGCGGCATCGCCGCCATCGGTCTTGATATGAACCTTGCGGATGGATTCGTTCACCAGAGCCCGCTCGCGCCCGCCTGACGTAAGCAAACCCTTTGTGAAGGCGCCGATACTGGCAAGCGACAGGTTTGAGCCGACTGTCATCGTCTGAACGAGGCCGTCACGCTGCCGGTCTTCCGGCACCAGCACCAGGCCCTGGGCAATGCGCCCGGCAATGCTGAGGCCGCCGACATCGGTATTGCCAAGCAGCACGCGGCCGCTGCTCGATCTGAGCCGTCCCGCCACGCATTCGAGCAGCTCGGTGCGCCCGGCGCCCATCAGCCCATAGATGCAGACGATTTCGCCGGCGCGAACTGCAAGCGACATGCGGTCGACGGCATTATAGGCAGCGCCGGAAGGGCCGGGGACCGTGAGGCTGTCAATCGTCAGCGCGACATCGCCCATCTTGTGGCCGGTCGGCGGGCTGCCGAGGTCGAAATTGTCACCGACCATGTTGCGCACGATCCATTCGAGATCGATGTCCTTGCGCTCGGCATAAGCCGTCATGTTGCCATCGCGCAGCACGACGGCGTGGTTGGTGATCTGCAGCGCTTCTTCCAGATGATGCGAGATGTAGACGATCGATACACCGCGCGCCGTCAGGTCGCGGATGACCTTGAACAGAACCTCGACTTCGGTGGCGCTCAGCGCCGACGTCGGCTCATCCATGATCAGGATGCGCGAATTGACCGACAGAGCGCGAGCGATCTCGACGATCTGCTGCTGGCCGAGACGCAGATCCTCGACCGGCGTCATCGGATCGATATGCTCTTCCAGCTCTTCCATCAGCGCTCGGGTCTGGCGCTCTTCCTCGGCGAAATCGACCACGCCGCCCTTCATGATCTCGCGACCCATGAAGATATTGTCGCGGACGCTGAGGTTCGGCGCCAGGCTCAATTCCTGGTGGATGATGGAAATGCCGCAGGAGCGGGCATGGGTGGAGGAGGCAAAGGAGATCGGGGCGCCATCGAGAATGATCTCGCCCGACGTCGGCTGGATGACGCCGGATAGGATCTTCATCAGCGTCGACTTGCCGGCGCCGTTCTCACCGAAGAGCGTGGTGACTTCGCCACGGCGAATATCGAAATTGACGCCCTTCAGCGCATGGACGCTTCCATAGGATTTGGCGACGTTGCGGGCGGCGAGAACGACTTCGCCCGTCATTGTCCCATTGTGCTGGACCTGGCTCATTTCACGTCGACCTTGACCGGGGTGACGAGCCAGTTCTTCGGATTGATGAGCTTGAACACGCCGACGACCGTAGCGCTCTTGCCCGTCAGTTTTTCCGGATCGAGGCTGCCCAGCGTCGCCTTCTTCATCTCGTTGTTTATGGCGGAGCCGGCGTCCTGATATTCGATCTGGTTGGTGAATTGGCCGAATTGGATATTGCCTGTGGCGTCGCGAAGATCGGTACCGTTGATCGCAGGCCCGGTCTGTACCCGGACTGTGACGCCATCAGGCATGCCGTCAACCTTGAACTCGCTGAGGTTGGCCTTGCGCTCGCCGAACGTGCCTGACAATGAGACTGGAAGCACAGGGCCGGTACTGGTGGCAACGCCATATTTCGTGCCGGCGGCCTTCTTGTCGGCGAGAACGGCATTGGCGAGCGTCACAGCATCAACGGCGCGCTTTTCGACATCCGCCTGCACCTTCGGGAATTCCTCGGCGCCATAGGCCTCCGGCTGGAAGCCCTGTTCGCGCACATCATGCGCGGAGCCGATCTTGACCACCTTGGTATCGGCGGCGATGGCGCCGATCACGATGACTACCGCGGCAATGCCGGTGACGATCTTGAGCTTGGAGCCTGTCGGCTTGGCAGTTGCGTATTGAGCTTGCGTATTCATGTTCAAACGACCTTCGGCATGTCAGCCGGATTGCCTGATGGAGTGGGAGAGGAAGGTGTTGCGATCCGATCTAGCGGAAGCCCAGTTGGCGCAATTGAGCCTGCAGACGCTCCGCCCGGCTTCGGGTTACGCCGTCACCGGAAAGGAAATTCAACATCAGGAGCCTCCTCAGCATGTGGGCGACCGTCTCCTCCAGTCGCCCTTTTCGGATTCACAATCGCCACATCCATGCGACATTCGTGATATAAGTATGTTAATAACCGTATTTCATATGTTATAAATTCTTGAGTGTGTCAACCGCGATCTAGCGTGGTCTACATTCGGTCGGCCTGCATGCACACCTATGTTTTCACCCTTATCCTACTTGATGCTTCCGTTCGACTGGTCTCGCTCTGAGGTTTCATCGTCGGTATCGCTTCGATCGATCTAATATGAGGATGTCGATTTAATATATTGATATTACAATAAAATATCCTGAAACTGTCCGTAGTGCTTCGATCGCACCCCTGATCCTGTATGGGGTATGTCGATTGCTGGCCCGCTTTTCTTCACAGTGCTATCGCAGCTTTCGCCGCGGCGGTCAGGTAATTGATCGCATCTATTTTATATGAAAAAAATTACAACACCAGAAAAATATTACTACAACAGCGATATCTTTGTGTTATAAACGAGTGTACTGATTGAGGGATCGCAGCCGCGCCGGTCCTGTTGCGTGGCCGCTGTCGAGCATGTGCCGGCGCTTCGTTCGCGATCCTCCCTGTGGGCCGGAGTGCGATGGCGATGATATATGCGGCTTGGTGTAGATTATGCCCTTGGCCACGCTGGGAGGAATGAAAATGTTTGTGATGTATGCCTATGCCCCTGTCACATGGTGCGAGACGGTGGAGCTGGCGTGCAATGCCTAAAAATGACGGGATCATCATCGGGATCGATGCGGGTACCTCTGTTCTGAAGGCGGTTGCCTTCGAATTATCCGGCAAGCAGATCGCTTCTGCGTCGGCACGCAATCGCTACGAGACGGGTGAAGACGGGTCGGTCACGCAGTCGCTCGGCCAGACTTGGTCGGATTGTGTGAGCGCATTGCGCGGGCTCGGAGAGAAGGTCGAGAATCTGGCCGCCCGCACGGCGGCCATCTCGGTCACCGGCCAAGGCGACGGCACCTGGCTCGTCGGCTCCGGCAACGCTCCGGTCGATGATGCCTGGCTCTGGCTTGACGCCCGCGCCGCGTCGACCGTCACGCGTCTCAGCGCCACGGCAGGCA
Organism: Rhizobium sp. NPDC090279; assembly: GCF_044769665.1. Taxonomy (NCBI): domain Bacteria; kingdom Pseudomonadati; phylum Pseudomonadota; class Alphaproteobacteria; order Hyphomicrobiales; family Rhizobiaceae; genus Rhizobium; species Rhizobium sp. NPDC090279. Next base: position 12,973 of record NZ_JBIVYI010000006.1, read on the forward strand.
ATCGCGCTCGTTTCGAGGCGACCGGAACGGGTCTGAACACCTGTCAGCAGGGCACGCAGCTTGCCCATATGGATCGCTTCATGCCGGAGCTCCTCGACCGGGCCGAGACGGCACTGCACTGCAAGGACTGGCTCTATCTCAATCTCACAGGCGTCCGCGCGACCGATCCGTCCGAGGCAAGCTTTACTTTCGGCAATTTCCGTAACCGCCAATATGATACCGTTGTCATCGATGCGCTTGGCCTTCAACGCCGGCGCTCGCTCTTGCCTGAGATCATTGACGGCACGGAAACAAGCCATCCCCTGACCGCAGTGGCGGCCAAGGCTGCGGGTCTGCTTGCCGGGACGCCGGTCTGCCTGGGTTATGTCGATATGGTCATGACCGCGCTCGGTGCCGGCGTGCGCACCGGTGGTGAGAATGCCGCCTGCTCGACGATCGGTTCGACGGGCGTGCATATGCGTGCCAAGGCCGTGCCCGATGTCCAGCTCAATGACGAGGGCACGGGCTATGTCATTGCCTTGCCAATCCCCGGCATCGTCACGCAGGTCCAGACCAATATGGGCGCGACCATCAATATCGACTGGGTCCTGCGGATCGCGGCTGATCTGATGTCTGCAGGTGGAAGCCAGGTTTCCAATTCCGATCTCATTCCCCGCATCGATGCCTGGTTTGCCGAAGCGCGGCCGACCAATCTTCTTTATCACCCCTATATTTCCGAGGCGGGCGAGCGCGGGCCTTTTGTCAATGCCCATGCGCGTGCCGGCTTTACCGGGCTTTCCACCCGGCACGGCTTTGCCGACATGCTGAGGGCCGTGGTCGAAGGCCTCGGCATGGCGACGCGGGATTGCTATGCGGCCATGGGCGACATGCCTTCGGAGCTGCGCATCACCGGAGGGGCCGCCCGTTCCCGCGCGCTGCGGGGCTCTCTTTCTGCCGCCGTCAAGGCGCCGGTGCGGATTTCGGATCGTGAGGAGGCGGGTGCCGCAGGTGTTGCGATGATGGCGGCGGTCGCGATCGGCGCCTACCGCGACATGGACAGCTGCATAGCGGATTGGGTGACGCCGCTGCTCGGTGAAGCCGAGGCGCCGGATCTGGAAAACGTTGAGCGCTATGACCGCTTGTTCGAAGCCTACAAGGATGTGCGGCAGGCGATCGCGCCTGCCTGGGACAAGCTGGCCAAGCACGAGGGCGAAAGCTGACTGGTGCGAGAGCGCCGCCGCGGAAATTTGATTTGATGATGCCGATGGCATCCGAAGGAGCATGACATGACGGAACCGGAAATCTTTGATCTTTTCGTGATCGGCGGAGGCATCAACGGTGCCGGCATTGCCCGCGACGCGGCTGGCCGCGGGCTTTCGGTTGTCATGTGCGAGAAGGGCGACCTCGCCGAGGGAACGTCCTCGCGCTCCGGCAAGCTCGTGCATGGCGGCCTGCGTTACCTTGAATATTACGAATTCCGTCTGGTGCGAGAAGCTCTGATCGAGCGCGAGGTGCTGTTGAATTCGGCAAGCCACATCATCTGGCCGATGCGCTTCGTGCTGCCCCATAGCCCGACGGATCGCCCTGCCTGGCTCGTGCGCCTCGGCCTGTTCCTCTACGATCATCTCGGCGGCCGCAAGAAGCTGCCGGGAACACGTTCGCTCGATCTGCATCGCGATCCGGAAGGGGCGCCGATCCTCGATCAGTATAGCAAGGGTTTCGAGTATTCCGATTGTTGGGTTGATGACGCCCGGCTCGTCGTCTTGAACGCGCTTGATGCATCCGCCAAGGGCGCGCAGATCCTGACGCGGACCGCTTGCGTCAGCGCCCGGCGCGAGCAGGGGATCTGGATCGTCCAGATGCGTGACCAGCGTTCCGGCGAAGTGCGGACCGTGCGTGCCCGCGTGCTGGTGAATGCCGCAGGGCCTTGGGTTAATGACATTATCGGCCGCGTCGTCGGTTCGAACAGCCAGCGCAGCGTCCGGCTCGTCAAGGGCAGCCACATCATCGTTCCGAAGTTCTGGGCCGGCCAGCAGGCCTATCTCGTCCAGAACCACGACAAGCGCGTCATCTTCATCAACCCTTACGAAGGCGACAAGGCGCTGATCGGTACGACCGACATTCCCTATGAGGGCAAGCCGGAAGAGGTGAAGGCCGAGGAGAAGGAAATCGATTATCTGATCACTGCGGTCAATCGCTACTTCAAGGAGAAGCTGCGTCGCTCCGACGTGCTCGAAAGCTTTTCCGGCGTCCGGCCGCTGTTCGACGATGGCAAGGGCAATCCTTCGGCCGTCACGCGCGACTATGTCTTCGATCTCGACGAGACCGGCGGTGCGCCGCTTTTGAGCGTCTTCGGCGGCAAGATCACCACATTCCGGAAACTCTCCGAACACGCGATGCAGAGGCTTGAAAAATTCTTCCCGAAGATGGGCGGTGACTGGACGCGTGGCGCCATTCTGCCTGGCGGCGAAATTCCGAATGCCGACTATGTCGCCTTTTCCGATACGCTGCGCGCCGCCTATCCCTGGATGCCGCGTGCGCTCGTCAATCACTACGGCCATCTCTATGGCGCCCGCACCAGGCAGGTCGTCGGCAACGCTACTTCGCTGGCAGAGCTCGGTCGCCATTTCGGCGGCAATCTCTATGAGGCCGAGGTCCGTTATCTCGTGGCTTCCGAATGGGCGCAGGCGGCTGAAGACGTGTTGATGCGCCGCACCAAGGAGGGTCTGCGCATGACGGCTGAGGAGAAGGCAGCGTTCTCTGCCTGGTTCGATGCCGAATTGGCGCTTGCCGCCTGAAACAACAGACCTGTCGGGAGACCGCAAATGCCGTTGACGCTTTCACTCAACACCAACCCGCTGGTGAACCGCTTTGCCGAGCCGGCCGACCTGATCGAAACGGTTGCGCGCGATCTGCGCATCCGCGATCTGCAGCTCACGCATGAATTCATCAATCCCAGCTGGCAGGCGCCGGTCATACGCCGGCTGACGCGGGATATGCAGTCGGCCATGAAGCGGACCGGCGTCCGCGTCACGTCGGGCATGACCGGCCCCTATGGCCGCCTCAACCATTTTGGCCATCCGGACAAGGATGTCCGGCGCTATTATGTCGACTGGTTCAAGACCTTTGCCGATATCACCGCCGATCTTGGCGGTCTTTCCGTCGGCACGCAGTTCGCGATCTTCACCTACAAGGACTACGACGATCTGGCCCGGCGCGAGGAACTGATCCAGATTGCGATCGATTGCTGGGGCGAGGTGGCCGAACATGCTCGTGCCGCCGGCATCTCCTATCTATTCTGGGAACCGATGAGCATCGGCCGCGAATTCGGCGAGACGATCGAGGCCTGCCTTTCCCTACAGGAGAGGTTGACCAAGGCTCCGTTCGCCATACCGATGTGGATGATGGCTGACATCGATCATGGCGATGTCACCTCGTCCAATCCTGATGACTATGATCCCTATGCGTGGGCGCGTGCCGTGCCGAAGGTTTCGCCGATCATTCACATCAAGCAGAGCCTTATGGACAAGGGCGGACATCGCCCGTTCACGGCGGAATTCAATGCCAAAGGCCGTATCCAGCCGGAACCGCTGCTGAAGGCGTTCGCTGAAGGCGGCGCCAAGGACAATGAAATCTGCCTGGAACTCTCATTCAAGGAGCGCGAGCCCAACGATCGTCAGGTCATCTCGCAGATTGCCGAAAGCATTGCTTTTTGGGCGCCTCATATCGACACGGGCGTCGCCGACTTGCATATCTAGCTGCTGGAGTGGCCGAGTCTTGATGTCGCAAGCACCTCATCTCTCAAAAGAGCGGGGCGGAGCGGGACTATTTGGTCGGATGGAAGGCGGGCGAGGGGCTATGCATATTGAAATGAAAAGGAACGGTCGATGACGGATGCGGATGCTTCACTCGCCGTGCGGGCGGCCTGGTTGCACTATGCTGGCGGGCTGACGCAGTCCGAAGTGGCAAAGCGTCTCGGGGTTCCCTCGGTAAAAGCGCACCGGCTGATCGCGCGTGCCGTCGCCGAAGGCGTCGTCAAGGTGACGATCTATGGCGACATCGTTGAATGCGTCGAACTCGAGACCCAGCTCGCAGCACGCTTCGGCCTGCAATATTGCGAAGTCGCCCCCGATCTCGGCGAGGAAGGCTTCGAATTTCGTTCGCTCGGGCAGGCGGGCGCCGGTTTTCTGCGACGTGAGATCGAGAGTGGCAACAACAGGGTCATCGGCCTCGGCCATGGTCGAACGCTTTCCTCCGCGGTTCATCACATGGCGCGCGTCAACGCCAAGGATCTGCGTTTCGTCTCGCTGCTCGGTGGCCTGACGCGAAACTACGCGGCCAACCCCTATGACGTGATGCATCGCATTGCCGAAAAGACCGGCATGCAATCGCATGTGATGCCGGTGCCCTTCTTCGCCAATACGCGGGAAGACCGCGACGTGCTGCTTGCCCAGCGCGGGGTGAAGGAAGTCTTCGATCTCGCAAACGGCGCCGATCTCAAACTCGTCGGTCTCGGCACGGTCGATACGGATGCACAGCTCGTCTTGTCGGGCATGGTCGAGCCGAAGGAGATCAGGGAGATCACCGCGGCTGGCGGTGTCGGTGAAATCCTCGGTCATTTCTTCGATGCCGACGGCAATATTCTCGAGACGACGCTGACGGCACGAACGCTGTCCGCTTCCCTGCCGCGCAATAGAAGCGAGCGGCTGGTGGCGCTTTCGGGTGGGTTGCCGAAGGTCGAAGCCATTCGCGCCGTGCTCAAGAGCCGCTGTCTTTACGGGCTGATCACCGACGAGAAAACAGCACAGGCGTTGCTGAAGGGCTAAGTGCATGACATCTGCGTGAAACACGATTTCATCACAATATAACAATAGAAATGTTGAGTTGTGAGATTTTTATGTTATATTATGCTTAGTGCTATTTAGGCCGGCGGCCGGGGTGCAGGGTGAAACGCGAAGAGCGCCAACAATCGATCATCAACTTGCTCGTCGAGCACAAGACCGTCGACCTCGACGATCTGGCCGACCGGTTCGTCGTGTCCAAGATGACGATCCATCGCGATCTCGACGATCTCGAGCAGGCCGGCGTGTTGCGCAAGGTTCGCGGCGGTGCGACCATCGATGCCGGCACGCAGTTCGAAAGCGATTTCCGCTTCCGCGAACGTCAGGGCCATGACGAAAAGCTCGCCATGGCCCGCTCGGCGCTCGAACTGGTCGAGCCCGGCATGACTGTCATGATCAACGATGGTTCCATGGCCGCCGTTCTCGGCGAAATGCTGCTGCAGAAGCGACCGCTGACGCTGATTACCAACAATGCCGCGATCATCGATCGCATGAAGAACGAAAGCGGCATCACGTTGATTGCGCTCGGCGGCGTCTATTCCGCCAAGTTCAACGCCTTTCTGGGCGTCGTGACCGAGGAGGCGTTGTCGCGGCTGCGGGCCGATATCGCCTTTCTGTCGACGCCGGCCGTTTCCGGCAAGCTCGCCTATCACATGGACGACAACGTCGTGCGCACGAAGCGGGCGATGATCGCATCGGCAGCCAAGAGCTGCCTGCTCGTCAACCATCACCGCATGGGGCACACCGCCCTGCATGTGATGGCAAACCTTACGGATTTCGATGCCGTGATCACCGATCACGCGCCTGATGCCGCCATCCTCGAGCAATTCCGCCGGGACGGCATCGCCCTGACCATTGCCTCGAACCAGGATATGACATGACAGAGAAGCCTCGTTATTGGATCGGCACGAGCTGGAAGATGAACAAGACGCTGGCGGAGGCGTGCGCCTTCGCCGAGGCCTTGCGTGCCGCCGATGCGCTTCGGGACGAGCGCATCCAGCGCTTCGTCATCCCGCCGTTTACCGCGGTGCGCGAAGTCAAGTCGATCCTCTCGGAAAGCTCCGTCAAGGTCGGTGCCCAGAACATGCATTGGGCCGATCGAGGCGCCTGGACCGGCGAGATTTCACCGCTGATGCTGAGGGATTGCAATCTCGACATCGTCGAACTCGGCCATTCCGAGAGGCGCGAGCATTTCGGCGAGACCAACGAGACCGTTGGACTGAAGACCGAGGCTGCCGTCCGCCATGGCCTGATCCCGCTCATCTGCATCGGCGAGACGCTGGAGGATCGCGAAAGCGGCCGCGCGACGGAGATTTTGAGCGACCAAGTTGTCGGCGCTCTGTCCAAACTTTCCGCTGCCCAGAAGCAGGCTGAGATCCTGCTCGCCTATGAGCCTGTCTGGGCAATCGGCGAAAGGGGCATTCCCGCCGAACCTTCCTATGCCGACGCGCGCCAGGCCGAGATCATTGCGGTCGCACAACATGTGCTCGGCCGAAAGATACCATGCCTCTACGGCGGATCGGTCAATCCGCAAAACTGCGAAGAACTCATATCCTGCCCGAACGTAGACGGGCTTTTCATCGGCCGCTCGGCCTGGAACGTCGAAGGCTATCTCGACATCCTCGCCAAGTGCGCCGCCAAACTCTGAGGAGCATACAATGAAGCTTGCAATTGCTGGAGACAGCGCCGGCGAGGGCCTCGCCAAGGTTCTTGCCGATCACCTCAAGGATCGTTTCGATGTGAGCGAAGTGTCGCGCACTGAGGACGGCCCGGACGACTTCTATGCCAACCTCGCAGACCGCGTCGCTTCCGGCGTGATCGACGGCACCTATGACAAGGCGATCCTGGTCTGCGGTACCGGCATCGGCGTCTGCATTTCGGCCAACAAGGTGCCGGGCATTCGCGCGGCGCTCACCCACGACACCTATTCGGCGGAGCGCGCAGCGCTTTCGAACAACGCCCAGATCATCACCATGGGCGCCCGCGTCATCGGCACCGAACTTGCCAAGGCGATTGCCGACGCTTTCCTGGCGCAGACCTTCGACGAGAACGGCCGCTCGGCTGGTAACGTCAAGGCCATCGACGAGGTCGATGCGAAGTATAACGCTCGCTAAGAGCGATTTTGGGGAAGCCGCGAAGCGATTTTCCGTCCGAAGCCATACAATGAGCGGTGCGGCGAGTCCTCGAGAACGTCGCACCGCCCGGATGGCGATTTCCCGAACGAAATAGAGCCCAACCACATGTCGGGCGGAAACGCTTAAAGCGCTTCCGCCTTATGATGTCTTTACCGGAAGGCACCATACGAGCCGCCTCAAGCGGCTGGCGCCAGTCGCTGCGTGGCCTGATTGCGCGCCCAAGCGATACCGTCCTCGAGCGAAGTCGCCCGGTAGGCGAGATCGGTACCGCCGGAGAATGCCGCCATGAACCGGCGTATCTTGCCGTAACTATTGTCCAGCACCGCATGCGGCCGTCCAAGCAGGATCGAGCAGATGTGGACATGAAGCCGGTCGGTCACGAGCGCCCGGCCGCGGGAGATCTGGCGGATGCCGCGCCGCAGTCGATTATGCGCCGCCGCGTCGAGTTTGCGCAACCGTATTTCAGCTGGTTTAAGGGCTATCAAAGCCGTCGCCGCGCCGAGTGCTTTGGAGATACGCACGCGCCTGGCGGATTCGGTCGTCCAATCCTCTTTCGGAATATCGGGATAGGCCGAAAGGTTGGCGTCTCCGACCTTCTCGAGATCCGATCTCAACATCGCAAGTACGTCAAATTCCGGTTCGTCCGGCTGGATCGTTCCGATGGAGAAGGCCATGTCCGGGCAAAGGCGCACCTCGCAATCGAAGTGCTTGAGGGCGAACTCCTTCGATTCTTCATCGCGCACCAGCAAGACGAAGTTCTTGTGGCGTCCGATGACGCGAGCGCTTTCATCCAGGCGGGCCTGGGACTTGTAGTGAATGGACTGCGGGAACTGAATGACCTGCCGATTGGGAAATCTCTCCAGCACCCGTTCGCGAAAATCCTGATGCGCGTCCCATATGTCGCCGAAATTGCCGCCGCCATGAATGAAGATCGGGCCGGTCGGCATCGTGCGCTCGAGTTGCTCGGGCGAAAAATCATCGATGCGCGAGACATAGGTTGGCCGCTTGCCGTATCGCCTATTGAGATAGGCCATTTCGCCCAGCCATATGGCAGAATCGCCGCAGTTGCGAATGTCCGGAAAGTCGAGGATCGCCAGAGGCTCATCATTGCTGATGTAGTCTTTCAGGCAACCATGGATCATGTTGTCCAGTTTCGCGATCAGCACTTGATTTGATAGTGATGTCATTTCCCCATTCCCCCATTCAGATAATAAGTCAGTCTTCGGCCGGTGTCGGCCGAACGTTCTCAGGCGGGACGAAGTCTCGGCAGCACTTTGCCGAGTATGTTTCGAACCTCCGTTTCCGGGCCGGCCGGCCGCTTCATCAACGTCCAGAGCAGCAGCGTCGAACCGCAATAGAGCAGGGCACCAAGCAGGATCAGCATCGCGAGATGCGTCACGAGCACGAGCTTGTCGTCCGTGGGGACCAGATGGCTCGAGGCAAGCGAAACGCCTGCCGCCATCACCGCCACGCTTGCGAGCGCCCGCAGGTTCACCGACAACTGCTTCGCAACACTGATTCCGGTGAAGCGCCGCACGAGCATCATGTTGACGGCGGTGCTGAAGAGGCCGGTAAACACACGGCCGGCAATGACCCCTGGCAGGCCATAGAGCATCAGGCCACCGATCATGATCGGCACCCGCAGGCAGAACATCTGCGTGTCTCGGACGAAGAGCACACGTGTCTCGCCCTTTGCCATGCCGAGCGGCTGTACCAGCGAGCCCAGCGTCTGCAGTGCGAAGACAGAGGCAAGCGACTGGATGATGAAGATGACAGGCGCCCATTTGTCGCCGAGCGCGAGCCTGACCAGTGGGTCAGCGGTCACGGCAACACCGATGCCGGCCGGAAGTGCGACGGCCGCGACCAGCGCCTGTACGCGCTGATAGGCGGCGGCGAGCCGGGTAGGGTCGTTGTGGATGCCTGCAAAGGCCGGATAGATCGTCTGCGTGAGGGGGGCGGTCGCCTCGCGCGTCGGCATCATGGCGAGGTTGCTCCCCACCGAGTAGTAGCCGAGCTGGATGCCGCCGAGCATCTTGCCAACGAGCAGATAGTCGAAGCGCCAGTTGAGCGTGCTGACGATCTGGCCGGCGGTCAGCCAGGCGGAAAAGGAGAAGAATTCCTTCATGTGCTGGAAGGTGATCCTCGGCCGGAACGGCAGCACGAGATAGGAGACGATGACATTGGTCGCCTGGCTGAAAAGCGTCCCGACCACCAGCGCCCAATAGCTTTGATAGATGATCGCGATCGCGACGGAGGCTACGAAGCCGGCGAACTTCTGTGAAACGGCGAGCACGAACTCCTGCCAAAAGATCAGATCGCGCTGCAGCATGATGCGCCGCGGATTCGTAAGGCCGCCCATCAGCATGCTGATGCCGAGAGCGAACATGACGACTGTCAGTCTCGGCTCATTGAACAGGGCCGCCGCCGGATAGGCGAAGATTGCAAACAGAATGCAAATCGCCAGCCCCCGCGCGGCATTGAGGGTCCAGGCGGCGCTGAAATGGGACTCGTCCGGCGCCGCATGACGGATCAGCGCTTCGGAAAGTGAGAGCTCGGTAATGGTCGTGACGATCATGAGGATCGTCATCCCCAGAGCGACGACACCGAAGTCGTCCGGCGCCAGATAGCGCGCCAATACGAAGGTGCTGAGTGTCGCAAGCCCGTTCACGATGGTGCGGGACAAGCTTAACCACATGCTTCCCTTGACGAGCCGTCCGGTAATGCTGGTCATACGATACTGAAGTCCCACTAGGCTGTGATGCGACCTCTTATCCGCACAGACATTCCCGTGCCGAACCAACATGTTAGGGCTGGGACGGCTGCGCAGAATTATGTAGGATTATATGGTCACTGTGGATGGGGCTGACCCCGGCGTCTCAGCGGGAACTAGTTCAGCGAATCCTTAAGTCAACGTTTCCGGTTCATTTTCGCGTCAGTTTTAATTCATTTTCACATCATTTTATTTGCGGTGCACCATTTGCCTTATTGGGGGACAATATCGGCTGTAGCTACTTATGGGTGCGTCGCGACCCGTAAAGACGCAGAAAGCCCGGACGATCAAAGGATCGCCCGGGCTTTTCCATCTGGTCTTTCAGCTAAAGGCCCAGCTATCTGCCGCTTCTGGTTGCGAGCCATTGCTTGAATTCGACGTTCGTGTCGGTCTGGATAGCACCGACGCCGGCGGCAACGAGTGCTCCCCAGACGCCTTCGGGGTCTTGGATTGCGCGGCTGTCGTTGAAGTCGAGATTGTATGAGACGTCGAGCGTGTTGATCCATAGCCGGATATTCTGGCGTTCCAGCTCGTCGCGTCCGGCGGCAAGGTCGGCGATGTCGGTAAACTTCACCTCGACCATCGGTGCTCTAAGCGGTTCGATCATCCGCAGGTCGTCGGCGAATTTCCCCGGCCGGACGAGAAACATCGGCATATGCGGGATGGAGCCGAACCAATCGGCGTCAAGCGTTGGGAAGCTGCCGCTCTCAGGCTCGACGTCCGACTTGATGATGACGTGATCCTCGGCGCCCAGCCGCCGCACTGCGGCGATGACCAGCGGCAACTCATGCGGAAACTTCGTGTCGATGTTGACGAAAACACGACCGCGCGCTTCTTCAAGCACTTCCTCGAGTGTCGGGATACGTTCATCCGTCAGTGCTGCCGTGTCGCCGCCAGCTCCGGCGCGTAGCCGCGCATCACGAACGGCTGCAAAACTGCTCGCTCCGACGATGCCCTTGGCGGATGTGGTGCGATCCAGCGTTTTATCGTGGATGACGACGAGGTGGCCGTCGGCCGTTGTCTGCGTGTCGATCTCGACGAATTCGACGCCGAGTTCGGCCGCCGCGCGGATTGCCGCCAGGGAATTTTCCGGTGCTGCCGACCAGAGGCCGCGATGCGCAATTGTTAGAATGTCCGGATTGGCGCGTGACAGAAGGTCGTAGATATCGGCAGTGCGAGGCGAGGGAGAGGCGGCGGTCTGGCTGTGCATGAAGGTGGCTTCCGTGCGATTTCGATTTTTCTGGCGAAATGAAGGGTTCGATGTCTGCAATCGAATGCGGTCATCGGTGGCTTGTATGGTTATTAATACACATAAAGTGTAATATTTATGACGAGCCGCCACGAACATGCAAGCACGCGGATTGCGCGCGGGCAGATGAACGGCTAAGGCGGGATCACAGGATCAGGATTGCAGTCATGGCCGCGCTTGAAAAATCCCCACTGGCAAGCGAGAACGAACGCCTCATCCTCGATATTGTCCGCCGACAAGAGCCGATCCCGCGGGCGACCATAACGGGTCACACCAATCTAACGCAGCAATCGGTGCATCGTCTCGTCGAGGCGCTGATGGCACGCGGCTTACTTCGCGCCGGTGCAGCGCACAAGGGTGCACGGGGGCAGCCAAGCCCGACAATCGAACTGGCACGGCAGACGGTGTATTCGGTCGGCATTTCCGTCAATACCGACGCGGCCACGCTGTCGGTTGCCGATTTCGGCTGCGATATCGTCGATCAGGAGACGGTGAGGGGCGTGCTCGCCGACCGCAAGGCAACGCTGGCCGTACTGGCCGAGAAACTGAATGTGATCCTGACGCGGCATGTCATCGAGCGCGAAAGCCTGATCGGGCTCGGTTTTGCCATGTCAGGCTTCTTCGTCGGCGATGATCGCCGCTTCAACGCTCCGGAGCCCCTGCGGGACTGGTCGCTGATCGATCTGCAGCCGGAGCTCGAGGATGTGTTCGCATTGCCGGCCTCGTTGGAAAACAATGCGACCACCGGCGCCATCGGCGAGAGCTTGCGTGGCGTCGGACGCTGGTGCCAGACCTTCGCATATCTGTCCTTCAATTATGGATTTGGCGGCGGCCTTGTCCTTGAGGGCAGGCCCTATCTGGGTTTCCACGGCAATGCGGGGGAGTTCAGCGTCATCTACAATCCGGACGAAGCGCCGCGGCGGCCGGCCCTGCAATATCTCATGCGCATATTGCGGGAGAACGGCGTCGACATAGGTTCCATCGAGGCGCTGAAGCAGGATTTCGACCCTTCGTGGCCGGGTGTCGAGAACTGGCTGTCAGAAACCATGCCGATGCTCGATAGGCTGATAGCCACGCTTACGGGGGTGGTCGATCCACAGGCCATCGTCTTCGGCGGGCAGCTGTCTCCCAAACTCGGGCAAATGATGATCGATCGCGCCCATGTGCCCTCACAGCGCCAGCATCGCTACGGCGCCGCGCCGTCGGGGCCTCGGCTGGTTCTCAGCGAGACGCAAGGCGATGCCAGCGCGATCGGGGCAGCCCTATTGCCGTTAAAATTCCGTTATTTCCTGTGAACCTGCTTAAATCGCGGCCTCATGACGGCTTGGCCGAAGGGATTTCAGTTCTGCATCATCAACTCTTCAGCATTCTGTCAGAATGCCTTGCTAACAGACTGCCGCACTTTCCGGACGATCGCATTGGCGCGTAAGACTGCAGTTATCGTTGGCAATGGAAATCTGGAACGCGATATCTCCGGTATCGTGGATAGCGCGCAATTCGTCATGCGCTTCAACGAGCCGAACCTCGCTGGAGGCATGAGCGGCGAGCGTACCGACATGATCATGTTGGCCGCCTCGAGCAAGACCTTGTATCGGCGGCTGCTCGATCCGGATTTTCTGGACAATGCGGCGCTGAAGGCCGCAGAGGTTCTGATGTTGGCCTATCACCCCGATATCATCCGCAAATATCATCCTCGCCCCAACATCTTCCAACGTCTGCAGGGTAGAAGAGCCGACTGGACGATGCAGGCGATCGAGTTGTTGGGCGGGGCCGGCAAGGAAATCCGCATCATGCCGCCGCAGACTTATATCGACGGCTGCAAAGAACTCGGCATTGCCGGGCCTCGCATGCACAAGGTCTTTCCCAGCACCGGCTTCCTTGGCATTGGCTATACCCTTGCAAGCTTTCCCGCGTCCGAATGGGACGTCAAGCTATGCGGATTCGGCTGGGAAGGATGGAAGCGGCACGATTGGCAGAACGAGCGTGCCTGGGTCGAAAACAGGATTGCCAACGATCGCGTCAGCCTGATCCTCTGATCCACCCGACGGTCCGAGATTGGAGAATTTTGCCGGCTTACTGGCTATTATTGCTGCCAAGCAGCCCCTGGAGCTCCGGTAGTTTGTCATTCACCAGCCAGCCATAGTAATTTTCTTCGGGCAGCTTCTTGCCGCCTGAGGCGTCCGCCGCCTGCCGCAAGGCAAGCGCGCGCCGGCGCGGCTGACCGACATTGTAAAGCGTCGCCGTCAGGCCGGGATTGCCGGTGATGTCGAAGCCCTGAGCGCGATAGGCGTCGATCGCGTCCCGCACGATTGCGGCGATATAGATCACGCTGCGATCGGGGTCCATGATGTCGCGATAGATTGCCTGCGGATCGTCGACCGACAGCTTCGGCAGACCGCTGGTCGCATGCACGAGATCGGTGACCTCGAGCGCGGTCAACGGGCTGATCTGTCCAAGACCGAAGGTCTGGCCGGCAAAGAAGGGCTGGAAGAAGGCGCGCTGGAACGTCATGTTTTCGTAGGTCACGCCATCGATGACCTTGCCGCGAAAACTCTTGTCCCAGGTCTCGTCGCGGCACTCCCACAGTTCGGCGCTGCCGGTAAAGGCGTCGCAATGGGCAAATTCCGGCTTCTTCAGGAAGGTCTGGACGGTCACGTCCCTGTAGGCGAACTTGAACTGCGATTGCGAATAAGCCATCGCCTTGACGTAGTAGGACTTCACCCTGTTGACGATGGTGATGTTGTAGGTGTGTTCGCCGACAAGGGCACCAACGATGTGGATGGGGTCGATCTGGTAGGCCTGCCCGGCCTTCTTGATGGAGGCCATCAGATCCTTGTCGTCGCGCAGCACGCCGACGATCTTCTGGTATTTTTCGTCATAGGTCGTGTCGAACGCCTTGGCCCGCAGCGCCGATGTGTTGGGAATGGGCGGTTGAACGCTGTTGCGATTGCCTGGCGGCACGCGGACGAGTTCATGTCCGAAACTGGCATTCGTCAATGCAAGGACAAGAAGGAGACCCAGTGCCGGGATTGTCGACAGGCGTGTTCGCATTCGCTAAGTGACTTTCCAAAGTTTTCCCCGGCGCGGGGACGATCTTCATACGCGATCGCTGCGTGAAGGCAAGAGCGCATGCTTTGTCTGCCTCGCGAATCACAATAAACTTTGCGTAAAGCAGCTTTCGGCTGCAGATGTGCATGGGACAGCGCCGTTTAAGGTTGCAGCCCTTTGCGTTGAGTTTCGAGAGGATGTCGGTGAAACATCTCGTGATCGCAGGAAGCGTCTTGCTTGCAGCCGCCCCGGGTGAAGCCCTGCCGACGATGGCGGATGTCCCGGCTTTGGCCAAAGCGGCGGTCGCGCGACGGATAGAGGTGCCGCCTTCTGCCATTCATATTCTGGCCGCCAAGCCGAGCGAACGAATGCCGGGCTTCGTTGTCTGCGGCCGTATCGATGCGTCGGCTTTAAATGACAGCGCCGGTGCGGAAGGCGGAGAACGCTTCTTCGTCGTCATCCCTGGCGATTTTGCCATCCTGGAACAGGATGGCAAAGGTCTTGTCGATAGCTATTGGTCTGCCAATCACTGCGATTGAGAAGCCAGCGCCTTGCTGATCATGGCAAGCTCTTCCGGCGTACGTCCGGATTCCAGCCGAACCCAGTTGTTCGGATTGTCGGCCGTCTGGCGCTTGATGAATGTGTAGCCGGTTCCGCTCCAGTTTTTGACCGTATCGGTGAGGTTGTCGAGGATCAGATCGCCGTCATTCGTGCGCGCCATCAGGACAAGATGTCCCTCGTTATGCGTGTCGAGAACGACCGTCAGCAGCAGTGCGGAGCGCGGCCAGCCTGCTTCCACAAGCAATTTCTTCTTCAGAAGGACATAATCGTTGCAGTTGCCGGCGCCGTCATCGGGATAGGTCCACCAGTTGATGATGCCGAGCTTGTAAATGCCATAATGGTCATTGTCGCCGACGCCCTGGATCTCGTGATTGACGAGGCTGTTGATCTGCTGCAGCTGCACCCAATGGTCGCGATCGAGGTTGACGAATTCCGCGCTCTTTTGACCGGCCGCACATTCGGCAGGCTGCGCGCTGCAGAAGCCGGCCCAGCCGACGGGCACGCTTGCATCCGTCACCTCGCGGGCGAATTGGTGCGCGTGTGCGGTGGTGGCATTTGCCACCGGTTTTGCGGTTGTTGCCGTTGAAAACAACAGGCCGGCAACGAAGAGAAAGCTTGCAGCGACTAGAAGTGAACGCATACTCGGCTCCATGAGTTGGGCTCATGAAATCCGATGCGGTCGAATTTACTCGAAACAAGATTGTTCGCATTTTATCGAATCGGCGCTTTCGACCCTCGCGTCGCTCGCGATTTTCAAACCGGAAGCCGCGTTTATGATTTACGATCGGTTACGAAAGGCCGCCGGTGATTGAAGTGGCCTAAATACGATAAGAAAAATACTGTAATATCAAATAGATAATCGGTTAACAGAAGGGTTTCGTCGCGTTTATGATTTATTTGTCTTAAATACGAATCCCTGCCGCGCAACGGCGGAGAAAAACCGGAAACTGGCTTGCTACGCGTCATCATCGGCGATCTGGCGATGGGATAATCTATGAAGGCATGCCGTGCCGCCCTTAGCCGCTGACATCTTTGCGCGCTAGGAGGCAAGCGGGCTGGCTGCCCGCAGAGCAAGGTTATGGGTGGTTCCAATGATGCGCGATCGCGGTTCGTTTCCGAGAATTATTCGGCTGCGCGTGGCATGCGCTCAACGGCGGCGCATGCGCTGGGGCGGTACCCGGCCAGAGAATGCGGATGCCTCATCCTCCGTGGCGGCGGGCTCGTCCTGAAAGATTTGCCCGACAGGCTTCGGTCGGCCAAGGAAGAAGCCTTGCGCCTCGTCGCAACCTTCGACGCGGAGAATTTCCAGCTGGTGGTTAGTCTCCACACCCTCGGCCAGAACCGGAATATCGAGGCTCTTGCCCAGCGTCAGCACGGCGCGGACGATCGCCTTTGCCTGAATGCTGTGATCCACCTCGCTCATGAAAGAGCGATCGAGCTTGATCTTGTCGAAGGGGAACGAGCGCAACGTATCGAGCGAAGAATATCCCGTTCCGAAATCATCGATCGCAACGGTCACGCCGAGAGCCCGAATTTGCCTCAGCACATGCAACGTTCGGCTCTTGTCCGCAATGATAGTGGACTCGGTGATCTCAAGTTCCAGTCTCGACGGCGACAGGCCGGTTTCGAGAAGGATCGCGTGGACGAGCTTGGCAAGATCGGCGTGAGAGAACTGTATGGGCGAGAGATTGACGGCAATCTTGTAGGGCTGCTCCCATGAGGCGGCCGTTCTGCAAGCCGTCCGCAACACCCACTCGCCGATGACAAGGATCGTACCGCTTTCCTCGGCAATGGGGATGAATTCCGAGGGCGGCACTGCTCCGCGCTCGGGATGATGCCAGCGTAGAAGCACTTCATAACCGCAGACCTCCCCGGTGCGAACGGAAGTCTGCACCTGATAGTGCAGGTCGAGTTGATCCAGTTCGACGGCACGGCGCAGATCCTGCGCGAGCGTATGACGGGCGCGGGCGGCTTCATCCATCTTGGATTCATAGAAGCAGACGGCGCGGCCAATATCGGCCTTGGCGCGATACATTGCGAGATCGGCATTGCTGACAAGGCGCTCCTGATCGATGCCGTCATCGGGATAGACGGCAACACCGATGCTGGCACCCGTCACCGTCTCGAAGTCGTCGATGCGGATCGGCTCGAACAGGACCTTCTCCAGACGGGCGACGAAATCGAGGAGCTCGCTCTGATCGCGGAAGCGCTTGGCGGCGGCAAACTCGTCACCCCCGACACGGGCGACGAACTCGCCATCCCGAACGAGGCGCAGCAGCCGGCGTCCAATCGCTTTCAGTGCCTGGTCGCCGGCCTTATGGCCACGCAGGTCGTTGATTTCCTTGAAGCGGTCGAGATCTATTCCGATGACCGCGATCTTCACGCCGTCTTCCTTGGCGTGCTCCATCTCGCCTTGAAGATGGTCGGCGAAGCTGCTGCGATTGGGCAGACCGGTCAGCAGGTCGTTGAGCGCCATATGCTGAAGCTTCTGGATCGATTCACGCGTGGCTTGCTCATCGATCATGTAACTTGCAACGCCAGTGCCGATGATGAGCAATCCGCCGCCGCCAACCGCAACGGCCATGGCCTTCAGCGCATAAGTATCCGCAAGAGCGGCGCCGGTTACGAGCGGTGTGACTGATACGGCTGTCATGGCCGTAAAATGGAGCGAGACCACTGCTATGACGAAGAGAGCGAGCGCGGCGATCCAGGAAAACTCCCAGGATCGGCGGACCGCCTGATTGAGCGCAAGTGCGGCAAAAATCATGGCAAGCAGCACGGAGCCGACGACGTAGCCCTGGTTCCATTCGACGATGCCATCGACATGGTAGGCCATCATGCCTGTATAATGCATGATGGTGATGGCAAGGCCGACGACGGCCCCACCAAACTCCGGCGCGATGCGGGGCAAGTGCGACAAGGCGATCGCAAAACCCGCGGCGCAGCCGACAACAGCCAGAAGAAAGGAGGCCATGGTCAGGATCGGATCGAAGGTGACCGGTGCGCCGACCTCATAGGCCAGCATGGCGATAAAATGCGTGCACCAGATCGATGAGCCGGCCGCGACGGCGGTCAGGAAAATCCAGCCGCCACGTTGAAGTTCGCGCGTCTTTTCGGCTCGCTTGAGCAAGTTGAGCGTGATCCATCCGCCACTGACGCAGACGAATGCCGCGAGAAGAACGAGCCACAGATTGTGTTCGGTGAAGATGCAGGAAAGAACGCGCACGCAAATATCCCAACTACAACAAACAGAGCGAATGCCGTTCCAACCACGGCGGCCGCTCCTGAAATCGATGGCCATTGCATCGCGGGTAAATACTGAAAATCGAGTAAAGATACTTTGATCAAATCTGTGATAGCGCGTTATTTTTGTACCGATCAAATCTGCGTCCGTTACATAAAACATGCTCCTTTTTCACGAGGCAGTCGATTTGACTGCAAACCGAGGTCGATATCCCAAAATACGCTGCTGTATTTTCATCGTTTCACCTGCGATCGCCGGTAATGTATATTTTGGATTCTTGGTGAATTTCTTTTTAAAATATCAATATAAAATGAGAAGTTCGCTTTTATTGGAATCTAAATATTTTAGATTTATACTATAAATAAGTATATTTGAAAGTTTTAATACTTTCAATTCGCGAACGTTTTGAAAATGCAACTTATACTATAGCGAGCTTTCCCGTGAAGAGATTCAGGATCTATCCACAATCGTTTGATGCATTGCGTAAGCTCTCCGTGAAGCTGCTTCTGGACCGTTCGGGCAATTTCGGCATAACGACGGCGCTCGTTGCCGTTCCGTTGATCGCGGTGGGCGGCCTCGCACTCGATGTCACCAATGCGATGCTCGTCAGAACGGAATTGCAAAATGCCGCAGACGCGGCTGCCGTCGGCGCAATCGCGGATTCGTCTCCGGCGGTTGCTGCCGCGATGGCCATGACGACTGATGGTACCGTCAATATCGGTCAAAGCGATGCCAACAAGCTCTTCTTCGGCCAGGCGTCAAGCGACCTGCAGAACACACAGGTCAGTGTTAGCGCCGCGATATTGCGCACGGGGAATATCGTCTCATCGACGGTCAATTTTTCCGCTGCTGTGCCGACTACGCTCAGCCAGATCATTGGAAAAACATCCATTCCCGTCAGCGGCTCGGCATCCGCGCAGTATCAGACGGCTAACTTCATGGATTTCTACATGCTGCTGGATAACACGCCATCCATGGGGATTGGCGCTACTCTGACCGACATTCAGACAATGGTTGCAAATACGCCAGATAGCTGTGCCTTTGCATGCCATAATCTCGATACGACCAACAATTATTATAATCTTGCCAAGAACGTTCTCAAGATCAACACCCGCATCGACGTCGTTCGCCAGGCGACCCAGCAGCTTACCGATACGGCAGCAGCCAATCGGGTAACGCCCGATCAGTATCGCATGGCGGTCTATACGTTCGGCACGCAGGCAGAAAATGTCGGCTTGACGAGCGTGTCGGCGCTGTCGTCGGATATGACACAGGTCAAGAGCACCACGAGCGCAGTCGACCTGATGACTGTTCCCTATCAGGGTTACAACAACGATCAGGATACGAGCTTCGATACGATGCTGACGCAGCTTGGGCCAATCATCGGAACAGGCGGCAGCGGCACGACCAGCGCCGATCGCCAAAAGGTCCTGTTCCTTGTCACGGATGGGGTCGGCGACAGCTACAAACCCAACACCTGCACCAAGGCGACGACGGGTGGGCGCTGTCAGGAGCCGCTCGATACATCCTTCTGCCAGCCGTTGAAGAATCAGAACGTCAAGATCGCCATTCTCTATACGACCTACTTTCCGTTACCGACGAACGGTTGGTACAATCAGTGGATCGCACCTTTCCAATCGCAAATCGGCACCGATCTGCAGAACTGCGCATCAGCGGGCCTCTATTTCGAAGTGAGCCCGACGCAGGGTATCTCGGACGCCATGAACGCCTTGTTCCTGAAGGTCATTCGCACGCCGCGCATCACAAGTTGACGACGGGCGTGCGGCGGTGCCGACAGCGCAAAATGAGCTAGTTGAAGGCTAGCGACTTGACCAGGCCGACGATCTTCTGGCGTGTCTTTGCATCCTTGATCTTCGCAAAGGCCCGGTTGAGCGCGACGCCTTCTTCCGAAGACAGAAAGTTGACAAGATCGTTCCGGATGGATCGCGCCTCGTCGGCGGAGGCCGGATTGTCAGAGGCGGCATTGTCGAAAAAATGCGAGATCGGAACGCCAAGGCAGTCTGAAACACGTTGCAGGCGACTTGCGCCGACGCGATTGGCGCCCTTTTCATATTTCTGAACCTGCTGGAAGGTGAGGCCAAGCTTTTCGGCGAGGGCCGATTGGCTCATGCCCAGCAGGCGCCGTTGTTCACGGATGCGTTTGCCAACTTCAATGTCGATCGGGCTGGGCGGCTTTCTTTTCGGGATATCTTGCACGGGTTCCTCTTCCTGACCGGGAAGCCGCCCATCGAACCGGGAGGCCGATGGCGAATGCCGCGGAGCTCCTGAATGTTCTTTTGGCAAAGCTTTCAGGGTATGACTGCCCAGCGGCGTCGGAGACGGCAATCACGATTCACCTGGATCGCCATGAAGCCCTGCATTTCATGCGCATTTGGTACAAATACTGCGTAATTTGACCATTCGACGGCGTGTCATTGGGGAATTGAGGGCGCTGCTGGCTATGCGGTGGCCGACTCGCGATTGATCTGCCGCACCGTGTCGATGAAGGCTCTAAGCTTTGGCGCCAGCTCGGCGCGACGCGGGAAATAGAGGAAAAGTCCTGCTTCCGTCACCGCATAGTCGCTTAGAAGCTGAACCAGCCTGCCGGATGCGATCTCCGCCTGCACCAACGGTTCGAAGACATAGGCCAATCCCACGCCCGCCAGGGCCAGTTCGATGGCCGAGTGCGATTCCGTGACGATCGCCTGGCCTTTCACAGTGACCGCCACATCCCGTCCATCCTCGACGAATTTCCATTGATAGAGGCCACCGGAGCGGATCAGGCGGTAGCCGATGCAATTGTGGCTGGAGAGATCCGCAAGTGTGTTCGGGCGCCCGAAGCGCCCGATATATCTAGGAGAGGCGACCACGACCGATCGGAAAGAAGGCGTGAGGCGAACGGCCACCATGTCCTGCGCGATCATTTCGCCGACGCGGATGCCGGCATCGAAACCTTCGGAGACGATATCGGTCAGTCTTTCATCGGAAAAGATCTCCACCTCGACCTCGGGATAACGCTCCGCCATGGCTGCGATCACGCGGGTGACCGCCAGCGGCAGGCTGATACGCGAGGCGTTGATGCGCAGCAGGCCGCTTGGCCTTCCCTTGACGGACTTGATGCGCTCCATGCGCTCATGAATATCCTGCAGCGCCGGATTGATGGTGGCGATCAGGCTCTTGCCGGCCTCGGTCAGCGCCACGCTGCGCGTCGTGCGCGCAAACAGCGGCTGGCCGAGCCTTTCCTCCACCAGCCGCACGGCATGGCTGACGGCCGATGCGCTCATGCCCAATTCGCTGGCGGCGGCGGCAAATCCTCCGCGGCGGGCCACGGCGGCGACAATGGGAAGATGTGTCAGCAGATCGCGATCCATTGCTGCACGATATCGCATAATACATGCAAATTAAATGATCTTATCGAACCGTCCGAAAACAGCGAACCTCGGCCCATCGCATCGCCACGGACCTGCTCGATCGTCGAACGAAGCCCCGCGATGTCAAAGAGGAGTGAAGCGATGAGCATGGAATTCTATACGCTGGGAAATAGCGGTCTGAAGGTCACGCGATTGGCCCTCGGCACCATGACTTTCGGCACGGAATGGGGCTGGGGAGCCGACAAGGAAGCGGCACGCGCTATCTTCAATGCCTATGTCGATGCCGGCGGCAATTTCTTCGACACCGCCGACGCCTATACCGGCGGCACGTCGGAAAGCTGGCTTGGCGAATTCATCGCCGAGCGCGGGCTGCGTGACGACGCGGTGATTACGACCAAATTCACCATGAACCTTGCGGCTCATACACCGAACGCCGCCGGTAATGGCCGCAAGAACATCCTGCGATCGGTCGAGGGTTCGTTGAAGCGGCTCAACACGGATTACATCGATCTCTATCTCATGCATTGCTGGGATCGTTTGACGCCGCCGGAAGAGGTGATCCGCACCTTCGATGATCTCGTCCGCTCGGGCAAGGTACGGCACGTCGGTCTGTCCGATGTCCCCGCCTGGTATGCGAGCCGCGCCCAGGCCATCGCCGAACATCGCGGCTACGAGCCGATCTCGGCGCTGCAACTCGAATATTCGCTGGTCGAGCGCAATATCGAGAATGAATTCGTACCGTTCGGCACGCGCTATGGCGCCGGCATCATGGCCTGGAGCCCGCTTGCGAGCGGCCTGCTCAGTGGCAAATATCGGCCAAGCGGTGAAGGGGAGACCCCCGGTCGGCTCGAAACCGTGCGCGGCACAACCAATCCCGGCTTCCAGAAGTTCAACGAGCGCAACTGGGCGATCGTTGCCGAACTCGAGAAGGTGGCTGTAGAGCTCGGCCGCAGCATGGCGCAGGTCGCGGTCAATTGGGCCATGACGCAGCCCGGCATTGCCTCGATCATCGTCGGCGCCACGAAACTAGAGCAGCTGAAGGATAATCTCGGCGCCCTGGAGTTTGCGATACCGCATGAGCTGCGCCGGCGTCTGGACGAGGTCAGCGCCCTGCAGCCGACCTTCCCTTATTCCTTCTTCGGCCCCGAGATCCAGGGCGGTCTCACCGGCGGTCAAACGGTCGGAGGCAAGCCGGCAGGCTACTATCCGGATCTGAATATCTCGGGCAAGTTTGCCGGGGTCAGCTGACGGCCTCGCGACTACGGGCAACAGGCCGGCAGCTGCCGGCGTGTTGCCATGAGACCAAGGGATGCCTTGTTTCTACCGGGTTCTGCTGCTAGAGAGCCCGCAGTGGCTTCCAGAAGCCATGAAATCCGGTCGCAGCCCACCCGGTCAAAACAAGGGATCATACATTATGAAGACTATCGTCATCTGCTCCGGCGGATTGGACTCCGTTTCGCTCGCCCATAAGGTCGCAGCCGAACATCAGCTTATCGGCCTCGTCTCTTTCGACTATGGCCAGCGGCACCGCAAGGAACTGGAATTTGCCGCGGCCTGCGGCAAGCGGCTCGGCGTACCGCATGAAATCATCGATATCACCGCCATCGGCAAGCACCTTAGCGGATCGGCACTGACCGATAATATCGAGGTGCCGGACGGGCACTATGCCGAGGAAACCATGAAGGCGACGGTCGTGCCGAACCGCAACGCGATCATGCTGGCGATCGCCTTCGGGTTGGCCGCCGCGCAGAAGGCGGACGCAGTTGCCGTCGCCGTTCATGGCGGCGATCATTTCATCTATCCCGATTGTCGCCCCGGCTTTATCGACGCCTTCCAGCAGATGCAGAACCGGGCGCTCGACGGCTACGCCAGCGTTTCGCTCTATGCGCCCTACGTGACGATCTCGAAGGCCGATATCGTTACCGACGGCGATCGGCATAAAATCCCCTTTGCCGAAACCTGGTCCTGCTACAAGGGTGGCGAGCGTCATTGCGGCCGCTGCGGCACCTGTGTCGAGCGGCGCGAAGCCTTCCATCTCGCCGGCATCGCAGATCCGACCGATTACGACGATGCCGATTTCTGGGTCGCGGCGACGGCGGGTTTTTCGGCCGAAGAGGTGAAGTGATGTTTCGCATCACCAAGGAGTTTCATTTCTCCGCCTCGCATCAGCTCTCGCATCTGCCCGACGATCATCAATGCGCGCGCATGCATGGGCACAACTACATCGTCGTAGTGGAGCTTTCGGCGGACGAACTCGATCAGAACGGTTTCGTCCGCGACTATCACGAGCTGCAGCCGCTGAAGCGTTACATCGACGAGGCGTTCGATCATCGCCATCTGAACGACGTCCTCGGACATGACCGCGTTACATCAGAATGTCTCGCCAAGCATTTCTATGACTGGTGCAAGGAGCGCTTGCCGCAGACATCGGCCGTGCGGGTCAGCGAAACGCCGAAGACATGGGCGGAGTACCGGCCATGAGCGATGCGCGTATTCGCGTCAGCGAGATCTTCGGGCCGACGATCCAGGGCGAGGGGATATTGATCGGCCTTCCCACGATTTTCGTGCGCACCGGCGGCTGCGACTATCGCTGTTCCTGGTGCGATACGCTGCATGCGGTCGACAGCGATTATCGCGATCAATGGCAGCCGATGTCGGTCGATGAGATCTGGCGGGAGGTGACGCGGCTTTCCGGCGACAAGCCGCTGACCATCTCGCTTTCGGGCGGCAATCCCGCTATCCAGCCGCTCGGCCCGCTGATCGCGCGCGGTCACGCGGAAGGCTATCGCTTCGCGCTGGAGACGCAGGGGAGTGCCGCCAAGGCGTGGTTTAACGAACTCGATGTGCTGGTGCTGAGCCCGAAACCGCCGTCAAGCGGGATGATGACGGACTGGGCGGCCTTCGACGACTGTCTGCGGATGGCGGGCGATGGACCGCAGGTCGCGATGAAGATCGTCATATTCGACGATCCGGACTATGCCTATGCGCGGGAGGCTGCTTCGCGCTATCCCCACCTGCCTCTCTATCTCCAACCCGGTAATCACACGCCGCCGCCTGCCGATGCTGAAGATGCCGTTGTCGATATCGACGGCATTGTCGAGCGTATGCGCTGGCTGGTGGGAAAGGTCAGCGATGACAGATGGTTCGAGGCAAGAGTGCTACCGCAATTGCATGTGATCATCTGGGGGAACAGGCGCGGCGTTTGAACAATTGCCAACCGCGATCGCGCGTCTGCGCCATCCGTCGGCATCCGAAGATTTCAATTGGCGGCCGAAATCGGCGAAGCTCGCCGGTGTAATGTCATGACGTCTCGTCGTGAGCGTCACGGTCGATGGCATTCGTTGCCGGCTTGAGCTCGACGTCGAAGATCCCCGCGAGCGTCTTCAGGATCTGCAGAACGCCCGGATGGTCGCAGGTATAATATCTGAACTGCGCCTGCCGGCGCACTTTGACGATACCGGAGTGATGCAGGCGTGTCAGATGCTGGCTCAGTGCCGATTGTGATATGCCCAGCTTCTTGGCAAGGCTATTCACATCTTCCTCGTGGCCGGAAAGATGAATGCAGACCTCCAGGCGTTTGGGATTGGAGAGCTGGCTGAGAAGATCTGCGTGATAGATGAGACGCTCGTCTTCCGTAGTTTGATCTGAGTACATCGTGCGGCCGATCGTTGATGTTAAACTATAAAGCCCCCGGCATCACGCGATCATAAACGCAAAAGTTGCAAAATTATGGTCTAAATTATTGCAAAAACGTTGCGCCTTCGCGGAGCAAACGGACCTCCCACTTAGGCCGATCACAAATGATCAACCCTTCCTTAGCCGACAACTAGGGTCCTATTGTATTTTGGGAATATGTCCCTCCATTCGATTTGCGATTATTCTGTAACAAAATCGAACGAACTGCCTTGTTTTTGTCCGGCTTTTGACATCGCACTGCTAATTAAGCCGTTTATCTTCTGCTTTAACGAACAGGAGGTAACCATGACCCAAAGGGACTTGACGATCACCGAAGTTCTTAGAGACCCGCTGATCCGCCAGGTCATGCGCGCAGATCGCATATCCGTGGCCCGGATGGCGAACCTGCTGCAAGACGCGGCGCGCAAGCAGGAGCGGGCCCTGTCCGCCAATCTTGTGCCGATCGCGCATGCGGCCGTACGCTCCGTACCGCAAGCCGACTTGCGTTGATATCGCTCCATGCGGAAACGACAATCGCCGCGTGATCGGCGATTGTCGCTGCAATATTTCTGTATCCCAACCTCTCCACCAGTACCCCATGCAGCCAAGGATCGCTGCCTCTTCATCCGGGACCTCGATGAAGTTGCCGTCATTTCCAACCCTCTCTACGGATCGCCTGGCAATGAGTTGGTCCCGATGTCAGAGGGCGCCGCTCCGGTTGAGCGAGATGGCGTAGACGCTGGTGGTTCCCGTCATGAAGAGCCTGTGTTTGCCGCGCCCGCCGAAGCACAGATTGGAAACCGTTTCCGGCACCAGGATCTTGCCCATGAGATGACCGTCAGGCGCGATGCAATGCACGCCATCGGCTGCCGACGACCACAGATTGCCGTCGGTATCGACGCGCATACCATCAGCGCAGCCCGGCGAAATTACATGAAAGACTTCGCCGCCGGACAGGCGCCAATTCTCGCCGACATTGAAGACCCGGATATGCTGCGGATCGCTGCTATGGATACGACCGGTATCGGCGACATAGAGCTTCGTCTCGTCTGGACTGAAGGCTAGTCCGTTCGGGCAATTGAAATCCGTCAGAACCGCCTGTATCGAGCCGGAGGGATCGACGCGATAGACATTGCACGGCAATTCCTGCTCGCTCCTGTGTCCTTCGTAGTCCGTCGCGATGCCATAATGTGGATCGGTGAACCAGATGGCACCATCCGAGGCGACGATTACATCGTTGGGTGAATTCAGGCGCTTGCCTTGATAGCCGTCTGCGATCACCGTGATCGATCCGTCATACTCCGTACGCGTCACGCGCCTGCCGCCGTGCTCGCAGCTGACAAGCCGACCCTGCCGGTCGCGCGTATGGCCGTTCGAAAAATTCGACGGTTCGCGAAAGACACTGATGCCGATGCCCGGTATCCAGCGCATGATGCGGTTGTTGGGAATATCAGAGAACAGCAGGCAGTTCAGATCTCCGAACCAGACCGGCCCTTCCACCCAGTCGAAGCCGGTGGCGATCTGCTTGACGGGAGCGTTGCCAAGAACGAATTTCCCGAAGGCCGGGTCCATGGTCTCGAAGAACGACATTGTAACAATACCTCCCATAAGGTTACATCGAGGGGTCGATGTGTTATCGATAACATATTCAATAGGGTCCGCAAGTCGGGAGGATAGTGCATGAGCCATATTCTGACGTCGAGTGTCTTGAGCGACGAAGGGGTGATGACATTGTTGAGCGCTGCGATCTCGACGGCCTCGCAGATGGAGCAGCCGCAATGCATCGTCATCGTCGATCAGTCCGGCGTGACGCTCGGCTCCTTCCGCATGCGTGGTTCGCGGTTTCAATCACTGAAAAGCGCGCTTGCCAAGGCGCAGACGGCCGCATCCATCGACGCACCGAGCCATTCACTGCCGGAACATGCGAGGGTGCCTTTGGCGGTTGCCACCCATGGCGGGATGACGGGTTTGCGCGGAGGCTTGCCGATCCGCGTTGGAGGTACCCTTGTGGGCGGCATTGGCGTCGGTTCGGGTTCGGGCGAACAGGACGAACAGGTTGCGCGCGCCGCCCTTAGGGCAATCGGTGCTGATCTCGATTAGTTTGGGTCTCGGCGCGAAATCCGTCCACGCTTTCGATGGAGCGGATTTCTCGCCGTTTTTCCCTCAGGCGAAGACGATCTGCGCCTTCATGGCTCGGCTTCGATCCGAGGCGATCTCGAAGGCGCTGATCGCATCGGCAAGCGGCACCGTATGGGTGATGAGCGGCCGCACATCGATAAGGCGCTTGCGCATCAGATCGACCCCCACAGCAAACTCCTCGTGAAAGCGGAAGGAACCGCGCAGCTCCAGTTCCTTGGCGGTGATCGCCAGCATCGGCAGGCTCATGTCGCCGCCGATGCCAAGCTGGACGATGATCCCGCGCGGTCTGAGCGCCGCAATGCCGCCGACGAGGGCCGCGGTGGCGCCCGAGCATTCATAGAGCACGTCGAAAGTGCCCTTGTCCGCGGAATAGGCGGCAAGTGCCTCGGGCTCGTTCTTCGTGTTGATGACCCGGTCGGCACCCGCTTGCCTGGCGAGCGACAAGGTGAAATCCGAAAGATCGGTCGCCACGATTTCGGCGGCGCCCGCGCGTCTCGCGGCCTGAATCGACAGGACGCCGATCGGGCCGCAGCCGGTCACGAGGATGCGCTTCCCAAGCATTTCGCCTGCGCGTCGTGTGGCGTGCAAGGTCACTGCCAGGGGTTCCGCCATTGCCGCTTCACCCGGCGTCAGGCCATCGGCCGGCACGCATTGGATGGCATCGGCAACGAGCGTCTCACGGAATGCGCCCTGAATGTGCGGGAAGGGCATGGCGCTGCCATAGAAGCGCATGTTGAGGCATTGATTGGGCAGGCCCTGCAGGCAATAGCGGCAGGCTCGGCAGGGGCGGGAAGGCGAAACGGCAACAAGCTGGCCGACTTGGAGCTCGTCTACGCCGGGGCCGAGCGCAATCACGGTCGCGCTGACCTCATGGCCGAGAACCATCGGCTCCTTTAATCGCACGGTACCGAAGCCGCCATGATGGTAGTAATGCAGATCGCTGCCGCAGACGCCGCCGGTTGCGAGCCGCAGTTTGACTTCTCCTGCACCCGGTTCTTCGTCCGGATAATCCTCGATCCGCACATCCTTGGCGGCGTGAGCGACGATGGCTTTCATGTCTTCCTCCTCAAAGAACGGGTGTCGGCAATGCCTGGCCGGCAAAATGGGCGGCGAGATTGTCGCGCACCAACTGACCCATGGCCTTGCGCGTCTCCACCGTGCCGGAAGCATGGTGGGGCTGCAGCAGCACGTTATCAAGCGCCAGGAAGCGCGGATTGAGCTTCGGCTCGCCTTCGAAGACGTCAAGGGCGGCCGATCCGAGCTTGCCGGTCTCCAACGCCTCCAGCAGCGCTTCCTCGTCTATATTAGAAGCGCGGGAGATGTTGAGCAGCATGCCCTCCGGACCGAGCGCTTCGATCACCTTCCGACCGACAATATGCCGGGTCGCCGCGGAGGCGGCGAGAGTGACGAACAGGAAATCCGACTGCCGAGCCATTTCGACGGGATCGGCCACGAATGTCAGATCTGGAGCATAGGACTTTGCCTCGACATCGGAGTAGACAATCTGCATGTCGAATCCCTTCAGGCGCTTGGCAACCTCGAAGCCGATGCGGCCGAGACCGAGGACGCCGGCGCGTCGACCCCAGACGCGGCGCTTGAGGGGATAAAGACCCTTTTCGGCCCAGCTGCCGTCACGCACCCAGGTGTCCGCACCCATCATGCCGCGCGACAGGCAAAGCATCATCGCGATCCCGAGATCCGCGACGTCGTTGGTCAGCACGTCGGGGGTATTGGTAACGCGGATTCCGCGTTCGCGGCAGGCCTGCAGGTCTATGGCGTCGAAGCCGACGCCATAGACCGAAATGACTTCCAGATTGGGGCAGGCCTCGATCATGGGACGGTTGGCGCCAAGCTCGCCCCGCGTCGCGATGCCCCTGATCGATGGTCCGACATCGGCAAGCAGTTTCGCCTTGTCGGCGGCCTCGAAATAGCGGTGAACCTGAAACGCCGCGTCGAGCGGCTCTTGATCCCATTGAGGGTAGGGGCCAATCTGCAGGATCGCTGGCTTTTCCATCTTTCGCATCCTCTCTTGACTTCAAATGTTATCGATAACATAAACAAGGGAAGCGATCACTGTCGAGATAAAAAACGGAGGAAACGATGTCTCTTGGCCTCTTCGATCTGAAAGGGCGGCGTGCCCTGGTGACGGGTTCTTCCCAAGGCATAGGACTTGCACTCGCCAAGGGGCTGTCGGCGGCAGGGGCGGAACTTGTTCTCAATGGCCGCGATCAGGACAGGCTCGCCAAGGCGGCGGAAGGCTTCGAAAACAAGGTGCATGTATTGCCATTCGACGCCACCGACCACGAGGCCGTGCGTCATTCCGTAGATACTTTCGAGGCTGAGACCGGCGCAATCGATATCCTCGTCAACAATGCCGGCATGCAGTTTCGCACGCCGCTCGAGGATTTTCCGGCAGACGCCTTTGAGAGGCTTCTGCGCACGAACATATCGAGCGTCTTCAATGTCGGTCAGGCCGTCGCGCGGCACATGATCAAGCGCGGCGCCGGCAAGATCATCAATATCGCAAGCGTGCAGACGGCGCTGGCACGGCCATCGATCGCGCCCTATACGGCAACCAAGGGTGCCGTCGGCAATCTGACGAAAGGCATGGCGACGGATTGGGCCAGGCATGGGCTGCAATGCAACGCCATTGCGCCGGGCTATTTCGATACGCCATTGAACGCGGCCCTGGTCGCCGATGCCGACTTTTCGGCATGGCTTGAAAAACGCACGCCTGCCGGCCGCTGGGGACGTGTCGAAGAACTGGTCGGCGCCTGCGTCTTCCTCGCCTCCGATGCCTCCTCCTTTGTCAACGGTCACGTGCTCTATGTCGACGGCGGCATCACAGCTTCGCTCTGACGGCGCTGGGCTGCGCCGTTTCGTCGTCATGGGCGTCAGCGGCTGCGGCAAGTCGTCCGTCGGGTCGGCACTCGCCGCGCGCATTGGCGGCATCTATGTCGATGGGGATGATCTGCACCCGACGGCCAATGTCGCCAAGATGAGCGCCGGCATTCCATTGACCGACGCCGATCGGTGGCCCTGGCTCGACAAGATCGGTCAATGCCTCGCTTTGGCGGATGAGACGGCGCTCATTGGGTGTTCGGCGCTGAAGCGGGCCTATCGCGATCGGATTCGGCGTGTCGCCGGCGCACCGGTTTCCTTCATTCATCTCGCCGGCACGAAGGAAACCATCCTGAGACGTCTGCAGGCAAGGCGGGATCATTTTATGCCGCCGGCGTTGCTCGATAGTCAGTTTGCCGCGCTCGAACCGCCCGGCGCCGACGAGCAGGCGATCACCGTCGATATCGATCAGCCGCTGGATATGCTCGTTGCGGCCATCGTCGCAAGTTTGGAGGAGACACAATCATGAGCAACAAGGTGGCGCTGATTGGCGCCGGCGCGATGGGGGGAGCCATTGGTAACCGCCTGGTGGAGACAGGCAATCAACTGACGGTTTTCGATCTCGACAAGGATAAGGTCGCGGCGCTGACGGCGAAAGGTGCAACGGCAGCGGCCAGTGCCGCAGAAGCAGCCGCGGTTTCCGATTTCGTTGTCTTGAGCCTCAACTCGCCGAGGATTGTCCACGCCGCAGTCTTCGGATCAGAAGGTGTTGCAGCGGGCGCAAGACATGGCACGCTGATTATCGACATGTCGTCGATCGATCCCGATGCGACCAAGGCGCTTGCCGCCGAGGCGGCAGAAAGGGGCCTGCGCTGGGTGGACAGTCCGCTTTCCGGCGGCGCGCCGAAGGCGCTCGTCGGGCAATTGACCCTGATGGCCGGCGGCAGTGAGCGGGATGTCGCGGATGCGCATCAGGTCCTGCGCCATGTGGCATCGAACTATACGCATATGGGCCCGGTCGGCGCGGGACAGACGACGAAGCTCATCAATCAGGTGCTTTGCGCATTGAACTTTCTCGCGGTCGCGGAGGCGACGCAACTGGCGCTCGATGCCGGTGTCGATGCCGCCAAGATCCCGCAAGCGCTGAAGGGCGGCCGGGCCGATAGCGCAATCCTCCAGGAATACATGCCGCGCTACGTCACCAAGGATTATCGTCGCACCGGCCGGATCGACAACATGGTCAAGGATCTGAACGGTGCGCAAGACCTCGCCCGGCGCACCAACACTGCCATGCCGCTGACGGCCGCCTGCGCCGAGATCCACCGCATGCTGACGGCCGCCGGCCTCGGCGGCCAAGACCAGGCGGTACTGATGGAATTCTTCAAGGGTCCGAACAAGGAGATCGCCGGATGATTACCCGCTACGCATTATTCGAAGGCAAGGTCAGGGATGGGGAGGCAGAGGCGTTTCGAACGGCGGTCATGGAAACGATCCTGCCGAAATGGAAGCAGTTTCCGGGCGCTCTGGATGTCCGCGTGTCTTTCGCCGAAGCGCGGGACGAGGGCGCTCCCGAGTTCCCGATGATTTTGGCCGTCGATTATCCGGACATGGCTGCGGTCGAAGCAGCGCTCGCAAGCCCCGTGCGCAGCGAGGCCCGCGCGGCGACGGAAGCGGTGCTCTCCCGCTTTTTCGAGGGGCGCATCCATCATCATGTGACGCGTGCCAACGAGTTCGTGCTGGGTGCCAATAGCTAGGCGATACCGAAAGGTGCTTCCACAGACATTGTTTCGGCGGAAGAGCCCTGGTTTCGCGGGTACATAGGATGGTGCCCGCGACGAGTGCTCATTACCGCAGGAATATGCCGATCAGCATCTTGGCGCATAGCCAGAGCAAGACGAGCGCCGCGAGGCAGTAGCTGGTTCGAAACCAGATTTGGGAAACCTGTGTTCGTTTCACTCTGGAAGCAGCAAAGGCGATCATCGTGTGCGTCGCGAGGAAAATTATGATGAGCGTTCCGCCGTATGTTCCAATTTGCGCGACGGTTGAGTGTGGTGAATGAGGATCAGCGAACTGGGGCAGCAGCCCCATATAGAAGGCAATCGCTAAGGGATTGAACAGGTTTAGGAAAAGACCCACTGCGATGAGGTCCTTCTCGGACTCCGTTCGTCCCTGGACGGTCGCCGGAGCAGGGCCACGATAGGCCTTCAGCAGATATATTGAGGCAAAGTAGATGAGAAAAACCGCGCCGATAATGGCAATGATGCCGCGGAACATCTGGCTTGAAACGATCAGAGCCCCAAGGCCCACCGAAACGAGGGTGACGTGAGCCGTGTCCGAGAAGAAAATACCCAAGGCAAGCTTGAATCCGGGCCGAAAACCACGGGATGCGCTCGTCGATAGTAACAGAAGTTTGGCTGGCCCGGGTGTCATGATCAACGATGCGGCGGCGGCGGCGAATGGCACGATCTTATCTGGTTCAAACACGGCTTTGACTTCCTCCTCAGGCATCGTGTGAACCTATCAACGGCTTTAAAGCGCTTCAATGTGTCGCCCATGAGTTGTGATGTGATTTAACAACATTCTGTTGAAAGGGTTGGCCAATGGAATGCTCGCAAAGAGAGGGTTTCGCGCTTTCGTTCCCGGATCGGCAAGGCAGCGCTCTTGCCATTCGGGGAAGAGGCATATTACTCTGATGGTAACGATAACATAGGCCATTAATGAGTAACGATCGCAAAGCGCCCACCATGGCAGACATAGCCCGCGTCATGGGAGTTTCTCCGATGACCGTATCGCGCGCTTTCAAGGCTGACAGCCTGGTCAGCCCGGAGACGCGCGAAGCCATCCTGAACGCGGCGGAAGAACTGGGTTATGTTTTCGACAGCACCGCAGCCAATTTGCGCTCGCAAAAATCCGGCTTTGTCGCGGTCACCATTCCTTCGATCAACAACGCTAACTTCGCCGACACGGTCGGTGGTCTTTCCGATACCTTGTCCAGGCGGGATATGCAGATCCTGCTCGGCTATACCAACTATAATGTCGAGGAGGAGGAGCGGCTGATCGAGCAGCTTTTGCGTCGCAAGCCGCAGGCGATCGTCGTGACCGGCGGGACCCACACCGAGCGCGCCCGTCGGCTCCTGCAGACGGTGGCGATCCCGGTGATCGAGACCTGGGACATTCCGGTTGATCCGATCGGCCATTATGTCGGCTTTTCCAACAGGGCCGTCATGCGCGATATGGTCGATCATTTCGTCGAGCTCGGCTGTCGGCGTATTGCCTTTATCGGTGGCGATGTCGAGCGGGATTCACGTGGCAGCGAGCGCAGGCTCGGCTTCATCGAGGCCATGCAGGGGCATGGCCTCGAGGCTTCCAGGCTGATCGCTGTGGGCTCACCGCCGATTTCGATGCGCGAAGGCGCCAATGCCATGGCAAGGCTGATCGAAACCTATCCGGATACGGAAGCGGTCGTCTGCGTCTCGGACCTTGCCGCCTATGGCGCGCTGACGGAATGCCGGAGGCTCGATATTCCGGTGCCGCAACGTTTTTCCATCGGCGGCTTCGGCAATTATGAGATCGGCGAGGTCTGTGTGCCGACACTGACGACGATCAACGCCTTCGCACGGGAAATCGGCGAGCAAACCGCTGAGCTGATCCTCGATATTCTCGATGGCGCGCAGCGGGCTGGCAATGTCCGGATTTCGCCGCAGCTGATTGCGCGCGATAGCAGCCGCCGAGTTTAGTCATCCCGTTGAGGGAAGTGGCGCGACCTAAAGGCCGCGCCACTTCCTGTTGCTGGGATCACTTGCCCCAGATCTTCTTGTATTCGTCCTTATAGCCGTTATCCGGGTCAAAGGCATTATTGGGGCCGCCATCGGACTTAATATTGTCCGCCGTCACCACATGCAGTGGCGAGAGATAGCCGGACCATTTCTCGCCGGAAAAGGCGCGATTGAGCTCGTCGACCAGTTGCCAGCCCTGGAGGTTCAGCGGCTCGGCCACCGTCACCTTCTGATATTGGCCGGCGCGGATGCGCTCATAGGCCGATTGCGAGCCGTCGCCGGCGGCGACATTGATCGGCGCGTCGGTGCCGCCCTTGCCGGCCGAGGCAAGCGAAGGACCCATGAAGTCGAAATAGAGGTCGTTGATGGCGAGTGAATGCGTCCAGCTGTCGCCGTACTTCTGCAAGAGGGACGTGGTCAGCTGCGGCATGCGCTGCGATGTCTCGGCGATCGGGGTGTCGACATATTCGAGCACCTTACCGCCAAGCCGTTCGATCTCCTGCTTCATCCTGTCCGCCTTGGCGATGGCGATCGCATAGGTGGAGTCGGTGAAGATGATGACGCCCGGCTTGCCCTTGGCGTCGACGAAGGCCCAGTCGGCTGCCGCCTTCGAGACTTCCATGGCGTCGGTGCTGACATTGGCGAAGAGACCGTTTTTGTCATCGGGGCCGATGGTCGGGCCGGCATGCCAGGCGACCAACGGAATTTTAGCGGCCTTTGCCTGTTCCAGCGCCGGAGCCTGCTCGACGGCATCGAAGCCATCGATGATGATACCGGCAGGCTGCAGCGCTATCGCTTGGCCGAAGGCGGCCGTGCGTCCGCCGATGGAGCCCGCGCCATCGAGAACCTTGACCTGCCAGCCGATCGCCTTTGCCGCCTCCTCGACGCCGTTGCTGACGCCGAGAATGCCGCCATTCTTGAGGTCGCCTGCGAGCACGACGATGGTCTTGCCGGCCTGCGCCTTTGGCCCGGTCGTCGGGCCGTCCCACTTGGTCACCGGCGTCGCATATTTATCGACGACAGCTTTTGCATCCGCCATGGGGTCGGCATAGGCTTGGCCGGCGTAGAGCACCAGAACGGCGGTCGTGGCCTGCAGGAATTGTCTACGGTTCATGTCTTCTCCTCCCTGACATTTGAACTGAGATGATGGTCATTTCTCCGCCGGTTTGGCGGCAAGCTGTGATGCTTGGGGCGGCGCCATGCGTCCGGCATGGCTGCGGCGGCGCTGCGCATAGCCGGCAATACCGATCGCGACGAGCAGGGTGACGCCGTTGAACAGGGGCTCGACATAGAAGGAGCCGCCGAACTGCTGGATGCCGGCGATGCCGACCGCCAGGATGATGACGCCGATCATCGTGCCCCAGACGTTGACGCGGCCGGGCTTGATGGTGGTCGATCCGAGGAAGGCGCCGACCAGCGCTGGCAGGAGATATTCAAGCCCGACGCTTGCCTGACCGATACGCAGCTTGGAGGCCAGCAGAACGCCGGCGATGGCGGCAAGCGTGCCCGAGGTGACGAAGGCACCGATGACGAAGCGGCGAACGGGGATACCATTCAGGGCCGCAGCCTTCGGGTTGGCGCCGATTGCATAGATGTAACGGCCGATCGGCAGATACTCGAGGACGATCCACATGACGAAGGCAAGCGCGAGAACATAGATGCCGGTGATAGGCAGCCCGAAGACCATCGTGCCGTTCAGCGCATAGAACCCTTGAGGCAGCATGCCCACAACCTGCCGGCCGCCGGTATGCCAGAGTGCGATGGCATAAAGGACCGTGCCCGTGCCGAGCGTCGCGATGAAACTGTCGATCTTCGCAATCTCGACCAGAAGGCCATTCAGGAATCCGGTCAGCGCGCCAAGGGCGATGACAATAAGAACGGCGACCGGCCAAGGCAGCCCGAACATCGTTTGTAGGCTGATCGCAAGCACGTGCCACAGCACGATACCGTAACCGATCGTCAGATCGATGCGCCCCGCCGCCATCGGGATCATCGCCGCAAGCGACAGGATGGCGATGATCGTCTTGTCAGAAATGATCGAACGCAGGTTGAGCATCGTCGGAAATGTCTGCGGCAGCAGAATGGAGAAAAGCAGGATCAGGAAGACGGTCAGGATGACGAGGCCATAGACCGGCAGGAGACGTTGAATCTTCTGGCCGAAGCTCATGGTCGACAGCTCGGCGCGGGTCGGTTCGAGCGCGTTGGATTCGATCGATTGCATGGTTTCCCCCTCCGGTTCAGGCCGCTTCGGATGCAGATGCGGCGGCGATGACCGCCGGTGTTGTGAGTTCAGTGCCGCTGAGTTCGCGCACGATCCTCCCGCGCGAAAACACCAGGGCACGATGGCAGATATGGGCGATCTCCTCGAAATCCGTGGAGACGACAAGAACGGCGAGACCCGCTTCAACGGCCTCGGCGATGAGGCGATAGATGTCAGCCTTGGCGCCGACATCGACGCCGGCGGTCGGGTCTTCGGCAATCAAAAGTTTTCGGCCCGTCGCCAGCCAGCGTCCGACGACGACCTTCTGCTGGTTGCCGCCCGACAGCGCCTCGATGGCAAGGCTCTGGTCGTTGGGCCTAAGGCCGACACGGCTCCCAAGAGAATAGGCAGCTTCCGCTTCCCGGCGTGGCGAGAGGAACGAAAACAGGCGTCTGCCGGAGGCTCCCGGGTTCAGGAAGGTATTTTCACGCAGGCTGAGCGACATGGCGACAGACTCTTCCGTGCGATCCCTGGCGATCAGGCCGATACCGGATGCCATCGCGGCGACCGTGCTGGAAAGATCGGGCTCCGCCCCGTTCAATCGCACGCTGCCTTGCGACGGTTCGCAGCCGAAGAGGGCACGTCCGATCAGCTCTTGTCCGGCGCCTCGCAGGCCGACGAGACCGAGGAGCTCGCCCTGGCGGATATCGAAGGACACCGGTCCGGCGCCGCGGCAGGAAAGCTCCTTCACTGAAACGATCGCAGGTCCAGCGCTTCTTTCTGCTTTGACAAAGAGCTGGTCCGCCTTGCGCCCGACGATCATGCGGATGAGTTCATCGGGCGTCGTCTCAGAGACAGGCTTCTGGCCGACCAATTGCCCATCGCGCAGGACCGCAACGCGGTCGGCAATACGGAAAATCTCGTCGAGGCGATGCGAGACGTAGATCATGGCCACGCCGCGCTCCTTGAGGGGGCGGATGGCGGCAAACAGCTTCTCGACTTCGTCGGCAGGCAGGCTGGCCGTGGGTTCATCGAGAACCAGCACATCCGCCTCGACGGCGAGCGCGCGGGCGATCGCGACAAGCGATTTTTCCGTGCGAGTCAGTTCCTGAACGCGGGTCGAGGGGTCGAAGTCGCAACCGACGAGCTTCAGGGCTTCGGCGGTGCGCCGTTCCGTCGCGCGCCAATCAATCAATCGGCCGCGCAGGGAATAGCCCTGGGCCAGCCCGACATTCTCGCCCACCGTCATCCATTCGATCAGCCCGAGATCCTGATGGATGAAGGCGACCGGCTGGCGCTGGTTGGGTTGCGGCGGGCGGTGGTGATAAGGCTTGCCGCGAAACAGGATCTGCCCGCCATCCGGCTTATAGATGCCCGCCAATGTCTTGATGAGCGTCGATTTGCCCGCACCATTCTCTCCGAGAAGAGCGAGAATTTCGCCCCGCTGCAAATCGAGCGATACGTTCGATAGCGCGCGCGTTCCGCCAAATTCTTTGGTGATATCGGAAAATTCGAGCAGCTTTCCGTCGTCCATCCTGCTCCTCCCAAAGCGTCGATTGGGAAAGGCTATGTTATCGATAACATTCCGTCAAGAGGCATGGCGATGGCTGGCGAACACTCAAGCGTTTGGCAACGCTGAGGGAAGGATTGACGTATTACCCATAATAATTCTTTACACTTAAAATATATTTGGCCAGTTGAGATGATAGTATGAAATTATATAAGTATAATCAAAATATATGCGATGACATGCCGATGTATCCGTGTGGTTGTAAAAGTAATATTTATTACGAAATCCGTTGATTTTGTTCGTCATCTGGAGTTATTTCGTATGGGGATGCGGGCGAGGATTTACTTTCAAGACCAATAGTCGAAGTCTGAGAGGCGATCTGCGGCGCTGCATATGAGGAGATCATTTGACCTACCCCGCGCGCTCGGTGTTCAAAATCGACAAGGCTGACGCCGAGGAAATGACGGCGCATTATGCGAGAACCTTGTTTCCCGCCATTGTCGAGCCTCTTGCCGCGCGCGGCACAATATCGGTGGAAGATCGTCACTATACGGTCGGCTCTTACGGCGTCTGGAGCGGAAAATGTAACTCCGGCATGAGCGTCGCACTGCCGGGCGGCCCCGATGCCTACGGCCTCTATCTGCCGACTGCGGGCGGGATGCTGATCGACACTGATAGCCGGCTGTTGGAGTCAGTGCCGGGCAGGGGACTGCTGGCGGATATGTCATCGTTCAAACAGCTGACATTGTTTGAACAGCGCGGCCATATGGGTATCGCATTCGAAAAGTCTGCCATGGTCAGACAGCTCAGCGAATTGCTGGATGCACCGGTTCCGGGCAACCTGGAATTTGCGGGTCCTGTCGATCTGATGTCGGAGCGGGGGATGCAGATTGCCGCGCTCGGAAATCTGATCTGGCACAACCTGACGGCAGGCGGAGCAGACAGATCCTCTGCCGCGTTCACCGAATGTCTTCTGCAGGCCATGATGATTTCTTTGCTTGAAACTGTACCGCACAACTATTCGGCGCAGCTGCAAAGGCCGGCGTCACCGGCGGTCCCGAGACAGTTGAAACGGGCGATGGAATATATGCACACCAATGCCGGCGCCGACATCAGATTGATCGATGTCGCACGCGAAGCTGGAGCAAGCGTGCGGTCCTTGCAGGCCGCTTTTCAGCAGTTCAAGAACACAACGCCCATTGCCTATCTGCGGATGATCCGCCTGCAGGGCGCGCGCAGAGCCTTGATGGATTCAAGCCACTCACGGCTGATTGCCGACATCGCTCGCGATTGGGGATTTTCCCACATGGGGCGCTTCGCGGCGCTCTACTATCAATGCTTCGGCGAAATGCCCTCCGAGACCGTCAAACAGCCTCGGCACGGGGATAGATAGCGTCGCGATCTGCTCGCCGGCAGAGCCTGGCTTACTCGCCGACGGCATTCACGATACGGCAGAGATTCTTGCTGACACCCGGCGCCACTTGCCCGGCCTGCACGATGAATACAGCATCGACACGACTGCCCTTGCCGCTCTTGCGCACGACGACACGCAGGGTTTGCGGTCTGCCGGAGCCGCTCGTTTCCTGCTGCGCGGTCAGCGTACCGAGCTTCTTTTCGACGTTCACATCGACGAAGCCTTCCGCCAGAACGGCGCGGGATACCTTATCAAAAGCGGCATTGGGATTGACGGATGGAAAAATCATCCAGGTTTTGTAGGTGATGCCCGTGACCAGAGGAACACCGCTGCTCTCATAGTGGTCTGCACAGCCGTCTGCCAGCGCCGGAGAAGCCGAAAGAACTGCAAGCGCGAACGCAAAACCTATTCTTGTAAGCATCATTACGTAGCCTCTTGGTTGAGTCTAGGGGCGATCAAACCATTGAGGCGACACAAATACTATCTTGCCGGGAATATGTCTATCTCAGGTAACGCTCATAAATTGAAGATTTTGAGCATGAGATTTTCATCGACAGGAAGAACGGTAACAATCGCTGAAACGAGGCGTTGAGCTTCACCGGTTACGGATGCGCACCGGCTCCAACAAACGTATCCTGCATTGCGCGTAAGATGATCACAGCCGATGCCGCGCCTGGGTCGATGTGCCCGAGGGATCGTTCGCCCAGGCGCGCTGCACGGCCGCGGGCGGCAACCATGGAGCTTGTCGAGTTTGCGCCGGTTTCAGCTGCTTCCAGAATGGCTTTCCACATGGCGGCAACATCGCGCGAATTTGCCTTTGCGTCGATTGCGGCCTCGGCAGCAGGGACCCATGCGTCGAGCATGGTCTTGTCGCCGCGCTGGCCTTTGCCGCGTTGCTGGATGCCGGCGCGCATCTCGTCGACGATCATCGCCTGGCAGGCAAGCGAAAGGGATTCATCCGTCTTCAAGGCTTGCGAGGCTCGGCGGAAGGCTGTGGCATAGAGCGGGCCGGTCGAGGCGCCGACGGCATCCAGGAAGGCGGAGGCTGCGACGGAGAAGATTTCGGACGGTAATGCCTGCGAGAGATCGAGCTTTGCCAGTTCGGCGTTTACCGCCATGAAGCCGAGGGACATGGTGATGCCGTGATCGGCGTCGCCGATCGCCCCGTCCAGCTCGGAGAGCCGGTCTTTTTCGGCGTTAATCGCGATCGATATGCGCTGAAACATGGTGGCCAGGCATCGCGCGGCTTTTTCCGACATCGTCTTCCTCCCGGTCCCGGCCATTCCTACTGTGGCTGGGCGCATTCTTATAGGTTCATCCGACCTTCAAGGCGAAGGCGTCGCACGGATGGTACAGCATGTCTGTCAGTTCCTGATCGAGATGCAGGATAGATATGGAAGCGCCGACCATGTCGAGCGATGTGCAATAATGCCCCACCCAATTCGCCTCGATCTTGATGTCCTTGGCGCTCAACCTCCGCTCGACGCGGCGGAACAGGATGTAGAGCTCCATCAACGGCGTCGCGCCGAAGGAGTTGATCAACACGGCGACCCGATCGCCTGCAACAGGCTTCATTTCCGAAAAGATCCGGTCCATGACACGGTCGGTGATCTCGTCGGCAGTCATCATTTTCTCGCGGGTAACGCCTCGCTCGCCGTGAATGCCCATGCCGAACTCGATATCGTCAGGGCCGATCTCAAAATTGTGGCGCCTGGTCTGTGGCAGCGAAC
The DNA here is from genome assembly GCF_044769665.1 of Rhizobium sp. NPDC090279. NCBI lineage: Bacteria > Pseudomonadati > Pseudomonadota > Alphaproteobacteria > Hyphomicrobiales > Rhizobiaceae > Rhizobium > Rhizobium sp. NPDC090279. The sequence goes on from NZ_JBIVYI010000006.1 coordinate 53,456, forward strand.
AAGGTTCGAGCGCAACCCCCATGGTGAAGGTGCGGTCATTCGCCTTGCGTGCAATCGCCTCGCAGGCGTCGAGCGACAGGCCCCTGTCGCAGGCGGCGCCCGCAATCTTGAAGATGAAGAAATTGCCGGCAACGCCGCGCCGGCCCTCGCGGTCTTCGATGGGCGATGATGCGATGTCGTCGGTCGTGAGGATCGTGCGGACTTCGATCTGCTGCTCCTGCGCCATCTCGGCGGCCATTTCGAAGTTCATGACGTCGCCGGCATAATTGCCATAGATGTAGAGAACACCTTTTCCGCCGGAGGCAGCCTTCGTACATTCGAGGATCGGTGTCGGCGGGGGCGACGAGAAGATATTGCCGATGGCAACGGCATCGGCCAGGCCCTTGCCGACATAGCCGAGAAAACCGGGCTCATGGCCTGTGCCGCCGCCGATGACCAAGCCGACCTTGCCGGGCCGCGGGCCATTGCTTGCCACCAGCGCCCGGTTCGATCCCCTGATCGGCACGATATGCGAGGCATGCGCCTTGACGATGCCCTCGAGCATCTCGTCGACAACATCATCGGGATTGTTGAGGAATTTCTTGATGTGGGTCCGGTAGCTGCTGGGCAGCGCGACACTGCTATCCGTTCTCGGACGCTGTTGGGATTTCTGATCGAATTCGGTAACGCCGTCCGCATTGAGAATGCCGCGTCCCGTGGCCGCGTCGGTAATCAGTACGTTGATGTAGCCGCCGCGCAAGGCGGCGAGAATGGCCGGCACCTTGTCGAAGCCGCCGGCAACGGCAATCCGCAGACCGATCGATTTCAGCATGTCGAGGGATATGCCGACGGTGCGATCGTCAAGCGGCCCTGCTACCCGCTGGCCCTTGGCATCGATGAAACGACCGGCCAGAACACCGACGGCGTTCTTGGCCAGATAATCCTGCAGCGACACGGATTCGAAGAAGCCGCTGCTATGGATTGTGGAGTTCGGCCGCAACGAGGCGATGCCGAAGACCGCCTTGTTGGCTTTGGAGAGCGTCGCAAACTGATCCTCGACCAGCGGCTCGCGGAGCAGGATCTCCCGAACCTCCGGCGCGGAGACGATGGCCGGCGCCGTGATATTGATGAGCTTGCCGCCTGTCGCATTCGCGAATGCGGCCGCGCAGAGTTCCGGCGTATAGGCAAAGCGCGCCCTTGTGCCACCGGTCGCCTGAACGATGGTGACATCCTGCAGGTTCGCTACATTGGCCTGCTCGGCAACCGCGAGAACCGTGCGACCCCAGGCGACGGCAAGCGTGTCGCCGGATTTTAGGAGCCTGGCAATGGCCTGGGCACCGGCCGTGCCGAGGCGATCGATCAGTGGTCGCGAGCCGTCGTCGCTCGGCACGACGAGACAGTCATTGAGGCCGAAATGGCGCTTGAGTTCCTGCGCAATGGACAAAGAGCTCAGGCGGGATGGCTCAAGGGAAATATTGACGATGCCGCGGCTGCGGGCATCGGCCAGATAGCTGTTCACCGTCGCCCGCGAAATCCCCATGATTTCGGCGATATCGCCCTGGGTCTTGCCGTCTTCATAATAGAGCCAACAGGCCCAGACATAAGGGTCGTCGCCATAGCGCAGCGGCATGGCGTCGGTTGCGTCCGCCACGCCCGCCTTGCTTGCGCTATTCTTGCCGACCGAAGATGCCTTGCCTGTCATGACGATTCACAATTCCCTTTTTCCGCCCGAACATGAAAGCAATGACGCATGTTTGCAAATGCTTCTTCGAGCGGGGCGGCGCGCGACCCCGTGGTGGAGCACAGGATCGCGCAGCCTTGGGAGAACCCTGTTATCGCAGCCGTGCGCGAGCGCCGAGGGAAAGCTCCTTCAAAATGATCGCGCACGAGGTTGCACCGGCGTCCAGAACGCCGAGCGAGCGCTCACCCAATCGGCTGGCGCGGCCGATCTTGGCCACGAGATTGAGTGTCGAGTCACGACCGGCCTCGGCTGCCGCGATCAACGCATTGAGCGCTTCAGCGAAGGATTTGCCCGCGGCATCAACAGCGTCGAAGGCTTCGATTGCCGGAATTAGCGTATCCAGCAGTGTTTTGTCGCCCAGTTTGGCTGAGCCGATCGATTGGATGCCTTCGAGTCCCGCATGCAGCGCCCGGCTATAGGCGGCGCTGTCGATCGCGTCGATGCCTTCGAGCTTCTCGGCAATTTCGGTGAACATCACGCCATAGAGCGGGCCCATGGAGCCACCGATCTCCGTCATCAGGACAGTGCCGAGCGTATCGAGCGAAGCCGATAGCGACTGGTTCTTGCCCTTCAGACGCTCCGAGGCCATGCCGAAGCCCTTGGCCATGTTCACGCCGTGGTCGCCGTCACCGATCTTGCCGTCGATTTCGCTGAGATAGGCCCGGTTCTCGATGATGCGGTCAGCCATGACAACGACGATATCGCCCGCCGTTGCATTGTTGAACGTCTGCATGTTTGCGTCCCCCTCAGAGCAGCGTCGTGCATTGAACTTCGACGTCCAGAAGCTCTTTCAGCTCGTCGTCGAGTGCCATCACGGTCAGCGTTGCGCCAACCATTTCAAGCGACGTGAAATAGTTGCCGATATAGGTCTTGTAGATCTTCAGGCCCCGTTCGGAGATCTTCGCCTCGATCGTATCGTTGAGGATGTAAAGCTCGTTGACCGGAGTCGCCCCAAGGCCGGACACGATGACGGCAACCTCCGTTCCGGTCGCCAGATTGTGATCGTCGAGCACGATCTGGCACATGTCTTCGGCAATCTCCGCGGCCGACTTCAGCGGCTCGACGCGAACGCCGGGCTCGCCGTGATGGCCGATGCCGACTTCCATCGTGCCCGGCTCGATCTGGAAATTCGGATGACCGACGGCGGGCAAGGTGCAGGGACCGAGGCCGATGCCGACGGAGCGGCAATTGTCGATAGCCTTCTGCGCGGCGACGCGCACTTCTTCAAGGCTCGCGCCTGTCGCAGCCTTGGCGCCGCCGACCTTCCACATGAAGATTTCGCCCGCCACGCCGCGACGCTTCTCGCGTTCTTCCAGCGGTGCCGAGCAGACATCGTCGTTGGCAACGACGGTGGCGACTTCGATGCCGTCCTTTGCGGCGAGTTTCGTCGCCATCTTCACGTTCATGTTGTCGCCGGCATAGTTGCCGTAAAGGCAGATAACGCCACGGCCGCCATTGGCCTCGCGAATGGCGTCATGGAAGCTCTTGGCCGTCGGAGACGAGAAGAGCTCGCCGACTGCGACCGCATCCAGCATGTTCTTGCCGGTGTAGCCGATGAAGGCCGGCTCGTGACCCGAACCGCCGCCGGTGATGACGCCAACCTTTCCGGTATGGGGCGCATCCTTGGCGACGACCACGCGTGGGTTTTCGGCCAAGCGGACGATATCCGAATGTGCCTTGATGAAGCCTTTTACAGTGTCTTCAACGACTTCATCGGGGTTGTTGATGAACCGCTGCATGGTCTCTCCTGTCGAATTGCCGAGCGCTTGCGCTCAAAGAATTGTGTAGCCGCCATCGATCAGAAGATCGGCGCCGTTGATCATGTCTGCGCCAGCAGACGAGAGGAAAACAGCCGCGGCTGCGATCTCCTGCGGGAAGGCGAAGCGGCCGGTGGGGATGCGCTTCTTCGCGGCTTCGCCCTTTTCGCCGGCCCAGGCCTTCTTGCCGAGTTCGGTCAGGACGATGGTCGGGGAAATGGTGTTGACGTTGATGCCGTGCTTGCCCCATTCGGCGGCAAAGGTCTTGGACATGCCGATGACGCCGAACTTCGAGGCGCAATAGGCGACATGTTCCTCGATGGCGACGGTGCCTGCCTGGGAAGCGAGGTTGACGATCTTGCCGCCCTTGCCGGCGGCGATCATGGCGCGACCGACGGCCTGCGTGACCAGGAACGTACCCTTCAGGTTGATATCGATCGTCTTGTTCCAGTAGTCGAGCGGCAGATCCTCGGCAGGGGCCAGGAAGACGACGCCGGCGCTGTTGACGGCGATGTCGATGCCGCCGAACTGCGACACCACATCGCTGACGGCCTTGTTCACAGAAGTCGGATCGGAGACATCGCAGACGAATGCTTCAGCGCCGCCGCCGATTTCGGCTGCCTTGGTCTTCACCATATCGACATTGATATCGAGCACGGCGACCTTTGCGCCCTTGGAGGCGAACGCCGCCGCGACCGCGGCGCCGATGCCGGAGCCACCGCCGGTAACAAGAGCTGTCTTGCCTGACAGCGGGAAATTCAAATCAATGTCTGGAGATGTCTCGGTCATCTTTTTCAAACCTCTGTCTTCGGGGTGAGGCGGGGCGACAGTTCGCCCCGCCTCATTGATCTCACTTGCGGGTTTCGAGCAGCTTGTCGACGTTCTCGGCCGTTACCGGGGTCCACGGAACGTTGTAGTTCTTGTCCTTGCCGTCGTTGAACGGCATGGCAGGATACTGTTCCCAAATCTTGGATTCCGGCTTGTAGTTGCCCTTCTTGGCGGCAAAGATCGCAAGATCGAGTGCGCCCTGGGCCTGTGCGCTCGCGTCCTGCAGGATCGAGGTCATCGTGCCTTGCTTGACGGCATGGAGCGCATCGGTGATGCCATCGATGCCGGCAATGGCGAAGTCCTTGACGTTGAGCTTTGCGGACTTGATCGCCTCGATCGCGCCAAGCGCCATTTCATCATTCTGGCCGATGACGCCGTTGATCTGGCCTGGATGCGAGGTCAGCCAATTTTCCATCAGCGTCTGGGCTTCGGCGCGCGACCAATTGGCGGTCTGGTCTTCCAGCACCTTCACATTCGGGCACTCGGCAAGCGCTTTTTTGTTGCCCTGCAGGCGCGAGATCTGGGCGGACTGGCCGACCGGTCCTTCGAGGATGACGACATTGCCCTTGCAGCCGATCTTGTCGAGCACGGTCTTGGCTTCCATGTAGCCGGAGACCGTATCGTCGGAGCCGACATAGGACGTCAGCAGATCGGAATCCACGCGGGTATTAGAGCCGATGACCGGGATGCCGGCGTCATGGGCGGCTTGCACGGCGGTTGCTGCGGCTTCGATATCGATCGGCGCGAAGATGATCGCGTCGAACTTCTGCGTGATCATCGTGTTGATCTGTTCCTGCTGGACGAGCGCGTCATAGCGGCCGTCGAAGATGGTCAGATCGACATCGCCGTTCTTGACGGCCGGATGTTCCTTCAGCGCTGCGGACCAGATCTGCATGAACTCGGCATTGAGGCCATAAGGCGCCGCGCCGATCTTCAGTTTCTTGTCCTGGGCGAGGGACGGCGAGGCCAGAAGCGCAGTGGCCGCTGCAAGGGCAATCAATAATTTCTTCATTATAATTCTCCTCCGTTGAAAGTCCGGCGGCCGTCGTGGCGTGCCGTTTGGTTTCCGAGTGCGAACACCCAGATTTCTTTGGGCTCAGCCGCCCAGATTTCTCTTCTGATCGAGCATGACGGCGCCGACGATGAGCGCGCCCTTGAGGACCTGCTGGTAGTAGGACTGGATACCCATGAGATCGAGGCCGTTGTTCATGACACCGATGATCAATGCGCCGATTAGCGTGCCGGTGATGCGGCCGACGCCGCCCGAAAGACTGGTGCCGCCGATAACGACAGCCGCGATGGCGTCGAGTTCATAGGCGATACCCGCCTGAGGCAGAGCCGAGCCGGTGCGGGCAGCGAGGAGCATGCCGGCCAATCCGGAAAGACCGCCAGAGATCACGTAAACGAGAAAGCGCAGCTTGCTGACATTGATACCCGAGGTGGTGGCGGCGTGCGGATTGCCCCCGACGGCATAAATGTAACGGCCGAAACGCGTGCGATTGAGAACCCACCATGCGATCGCAAAGACGATGGCCAACAGGATGACGGGCATCGGGATCGACAGGACGCTGCCTGTGCCAATCCAGCGGAAATCGGGTGTCAGAGCCGGAACCGGCTTGCCGCCGCCGTAGATCAGCGTCAGGCCGCGCGCAGCGGAAAGCATGCCGAGCGTTGCGACGAAGGCGGGGACGGCAAAACGCGAGACGATGAGGCCGACCAAGGCACCGCAGGCGACGCCGACCAGCAAACCGACTGCCAGCGCCACATAGGGCGGGTAGGGCGCGCCGACGATGCCTGCCGTCGCCGAGGTCGTTGCGAAGCTGGCACTGACGATGCCGGTCAAGGCAACCACGGAACCGACGGAGAGGTCGATGCCGCGCGTGAGGATGACAAATGTCATGCCGATCGCCAGCACGCCGTTGATCGAGGTTTGCAGTAGCACGTTGGAGATGTTGCCCGCCGTCAGGAAGTACTCATTCGAGAATGAGAGGACGATGGCGAGCAGCAGGAAGGCGAGAAAGATCCCGTATTCCTGAATGATCAATCGGCGCCGGTCCGAGCCGAACCATGAATTGGACTGGTTGTTGTCAGTGGCGGTCATTGCAAATACCTCTTGTTGCCGGACGCGTTCTTTTGGGCTTCGCGCTTTGTCGCATTCAGGTCGACAGATGCACGAGCGATTGCGCGTCGGCCTCCTCCCTCGTGAGAATTCCTGCGGAACGCCCCTGGCGCATCACCAGGATGCGGTCGGACATGCCGAGAACCTCGTCTATTTCCGATGAGATCATGATGACGGTACCGCCTTCGGCGGCGAAGTCGCAGATGATGCGATAGATTTCGCGCTTGGCGCCGACATCGACGCCGCGCGTCGGTTCGTCGAGAAGCAGCACCTTCGGCTTGCGCAGAAACCACTTGCCGAGCACGACCTTCTGCTGGTTGCCGCCCGAAAGACCCGACACGGGCATGCTGTCGCGCGCGGCCTTAATGCCGAAGTGTTTGATCATATCCTGGCTCGCGCCGGCTTCGGCCCGACGATCCATCGAGAAGCGCGGGCTCATTTCGGGCAGGCTCGCCAGGCAGATGTTATTGCGCACGCTGTCGATCAGATTGAGCCCCGTCAGCTTGCGATCTTCCGTGACGAAGGCAATGCCGTGCTGCATGGCTTCGGCCGGCTTGCGCACAACGATGGGCGCGCCGCCGAGCTTGATCTCGCCGCTATTGACGCTGTCGAGACCGAAGATGCAGTTGAAGATTTCGGTCCGACCCGATCCCATCAGGCCGTAGATGCCGAAAATCTCGCCTTTGTGAGCGGTAAACGAGATATCGCTGACCTTGCCTTCCGCCGTCAGGCCGGCGACTTCCAGTCCGGGGGCCGTCGTCGGAACGTTGGTCTTGATGTATTCCTCGCCAAGCTCGCGGCCGACGATCATGCGGATGAGGCCGGGCCGATCGATATCGGAAAGCGCGCCGCTACCGACATAGGAGCCGTCGCGGAATGCCGTGTAGGAATCGGCGATCTGGAAGATTTCCGATAGCCGGTGCGAGACGTAGACGACGCCTTTGCCCCCGGCCTTCAGCCGCTCGATTGTCGCAAACAGCTGCTGCGCTTCCTTCTCGCCGATAGCCGAGGTGGGCTCATCCATGAAGATCACTTCGGCATCATGGCTGAGCGCCTTGGCGATTTCGACCAGCTGAACCTGGGCGACCGAAAGGTTCATCATGAATTGCGTGGCGCGAATGTTGAACTGGAGCCGGTCGAGCAGCGCCTGGGCATTGCGGTTCATCGTCTTGAAATCGATGCCGCCGAAACGGGCGGAAGGCTCGCGACCGAGATAGATGTTCTCGGCAACGGTCATGTGCGGGATGGGGCTCAGTTCCTGCTCGATGATGGCGATACCGGCCGCCAGAGCTTCGGCCGGACTTGCATAATCGGCCTCCTTGCCGCGGCGGAGAATGGAGCCGGCATCGCGCTTGTGAATTCCCATCAGGATCTTGAGGAAAGTCGACTTGCCGGCGCCGTTGCCTCCGCACAAGGCATGCACGGAACCGGGGCGCAGCTGAAAGCGCCCGTCGCGCAATGCAGCGACGCCGCCAAAGGACTTCTTTAGCCCCTCTACTTCAAGCAGGAATTCCACTTTCCCCTCCGCACTCCCGATGCCGGAACGAGCTCTGACGACAGCGTCAGTCATTGCCCAGCACCAATATTGACAATATTCGAGGTGCTTTCGACAAATGTCAATATGGTTACCTTGAATTCGTGCGGTTGCGGTGTCGCGTGTCGATGGCCGTGAGAGATATGGCTTAAATCCGGCTTTAGAAAATATGATTAAGTAATTGTAATTATTATTATAAATACGTTGAAGCTCAACGCATGTCACTAAGGATGAGCAGGTTTAGAAATGCCGTTCCGATAGTGTGGCGGTGTAAGTCCCTTGTGCAGAGGGCCGCGATCGTGCAGAAAAAAGTTGGTTGCAAGCGTAACCAATCCGCTTAATTGCTGCGTGCAGCGCATCCCGACCGATGTCACTGGCGCCAGAGCGAGACAGAGATGCATCCATCGAAAATCACCATTTTGTCGTGCAGCCTGGACCCGCAAAGCCGCAGCCGCCGGATTGCCCGTGAGGCGGAGAGGCTGTTGCAGGAGAAGCGGTGCGAGGTCGAGTTTATCGACCTCCAGGATCTTGAATTGCCGGCATTCGACAACTCGAACTGTTATGAGCATCCTTCATACGACAGGCTGTATCGTGCAATTCGCAATGCGGATGGCGTGTTGCTTGCTTTGCCCATTTATAATTGGTCGGTGGGTAGCGCCGCCAAAAGCCTCATCGAACTCACCGGCGCGACAGGTGCGGAAGGTCGAAAATCAGCATGGTTCGATCAGCTGGTCACTTTCATCTGCTCCGGTGGGCTCCCGCACAGCTACATGGCGTATGGAAGTCTGGCCATGTCGCTGATGCTCGATTTCAAATGCGTGATCAATCCCTATGTGGTTTACGCCACGGAAAGGGACTGGATCGACGGCACCATCCTCTCCGACACTCTTGCGGCAAGGTTGCGAAAAACGATCGAGGTCAAGCTGGAGCTATCATCGAGATTGAATTCCAGAGCATACAGGTCCGACTGGGAAATCTGATCGCGTGGTCCGTCCCGATTGCAATCGACCCGCCTCATGTTAAAACTATGTCATATTATGACTTAATGCCGCCTGTGAAAGACAAGTGCGATTGAGCAGCGGCAACGGTATCGGGGATTGGCAATGACGATAAACGCCCGGACGCGGCAAAGGCTGGCGCAGAGGGTCATCGACCAATTGCGTATGCAGATCGAGACCGGCAAGCTGCGGACTGGCGACCAATTGCCGACAGAGCCGCAGCTCGAAGCCGCCTTCGACGTCAGCCGGACGGTCGTGCGCGAGGCGATCGCCGATCTGCGCGCCGCCGGCCTGGTCGAGCCGATACAAGGCAAGGGCGTGTTCGTTTCGGATGTGACGGCCCGTTCCGGCCTGATGCTCACGCCTGTCGAGATCAGAAGCATCCCCGAGACGCTCGAATTGCTGGAATTCCGAATGGCAACGGAAGGGGAGGCGGCTGCGATCGCCGCCTATCGCAGAACCGCCGAGCAGGAATCGGCCATCGCCACCGCCAATCGCAAAATGGCATCCTTGATAGAGCAGGGGCTGTCGACCGTCGAGGCGGATTACGAATTCCACCTGGCCGTCGCCGTCGCCACCAACAACCGCTTCTATGTGGACGTGCTCCGGCATTTCGGCTCTCGCACCATTCCGCGCGGACAGTTTCCGACACTGCCCGAGGCCAATGATCGCGTCTATCTGGAAAGGGTTCACGCCGAACATGCGGAGATTCTGGCCGGGATTGCCGAGCAGGATGCCGAACGTGCGCGGCAGGCGATGCGTGCGCACCTGATGGCGAGCCAGCGCCGTTATCGCCTCCTGGCCGATCTGCAGCCGCAATAATGCTCGACATGGCACCATAGTCATATTATGTCATATGATACGACTCTCAAGGGAGGTGCAGGCGTGTATTTGGGAACGCAGGTTGAAGCACGCGATGACGACGACTATCGCGTTTTCGCGCAACTGGGGGTGAAGCACATCTGCGCCGATCCGCCGGGGAGGCCGGAAAGCTGGACGCAGTCCGACCTTGAGCGGCACCGCGACAAGGTCGAGAGTTTCGGATTGATTCTGGACATGATCCAGCTTCCCTTGCCGTCCCAGCCGATCGAGAAGGCGTCCTATCCCGACATCCTGCTCGCGGGGCCGGACCGTGATCGCCAGATCGACGCGGTCTGCAAGCTCATCGAGGATGCAGCGGCGGTCGGCATTCCCTCCGCGAAATATAATCTCAATCTCATCGGCATTCCGCGCACGCCGGATGAGCCGGGCAGAGGAGGCTCGTTGAATGCGAGTTTCCGCTGGAACAAGGCAGACCAGCAGGCTGCCCCTGGCCTTGCCGGCGTCTTGTCGGAAGACGAAAACTGGGAGCGGATCGATTATTTCCTGGAACGCGTCGTTCCTGTGGCGGAAAGCAATCGCGTCCGTCTCGCCTGCCATCCGCACGACCCCTATACGCCGCCCGGTTACCGCGGCGTCACCCGCGTCCTCGGCTCGGTGGAAGGTTTGAAGAAGTTCGTTCTGATGCGCGAAAGCCCCTATCACGGGCTGAACTTCTGCCAGGGATCGATCGGCGAAATGCTCGACAATCCGCGCGACGAGATCGACGACGTCATCCGCTGGTTCGGCACGCGCGGCAAGATCTTCAACGTCCATTTCCGCAACATCAGGGGCGGCAAGCTGTCCTTCATGGAAACCTTCCCGGAGGAAGGCGACATGGACATGGCGCGCTCGGCCCGGATCTATAAGGAGGTCGGTTATCGATACATGCTGATGCCCGACCATGTGCCGACGGTCAGCGGCCGAGATCCGACCGGCGTCGCCTTCGCCTTTTGCTACGGCTATATCGCCGCTCTGCTTCAGACCCTGAAATAGCGCTTTGAACTCTCGCGGCCCAATCGATTGAGAAGAGGATGTCGTCATGAACCCGAATGAATTGAAGAAGGCAGTTGGCAGCGGACTGCTGTCGTTTCCCGTCACCCATTTCGGTCCGGATCTGACTTTCGACGAGGCTCAGTATCGAACCCACATCGAATGGCTGGCGGGCTATGGAGCCGCGGTCCTTTTTGCGGCCGGCGGCACGGGCGAGTTCTTCTCTCTCAATCCCGCCGAAGTGCCCCAGGTGGTTCGCGCCGCAAAGGCATCCGCGGGCAATACGCCGATCATCTCGGGAACGGGCTATGGCACGTCGCTCGCCATCGACATCGCCCAAGCGGCTGAAAAGGCCGGGGCGGACGGCCTGCTGCTTCTGCCTCCCTATCTCATGTTCGCCGAGCAGGCGGGCCTGATTGCCCATGTCAAGGCGGTCTGCCAATCCGTCGGGATCGGGGTCATCGTCTATAATCGCGACAATGCCGTGCTCAGCGCCGATAGCATCGCGCGGCTCGCCGACGACTGCCCCAACCTTATCGGCTACAAGGATGGCGTCGGCGACGTCGACAAGGTGATCGAGATCACCACGACGCTCAAGGATCGTCTTGTCTATGTCGGCGGCATGCCGACACATGAAGTCTACGCACAGGCCTATTTCGCCGCCGGCGTCACCACTTATTCGTCGGCGGTTTTCAACTTCGTCCCGACCCTGGCGCAGCGTTTCTATACGGCGCTTCGCACGCAAGATCAGGCGACGGTTGACCATATTCTGAAGACCTTCTTCTTTCCGCTGGTAGCGCTGCGCAATCGCAAGAAAGGCTACGCGGTTTCGATCATCAAGGCGGGCCTGCGTATCCTCGGCCGCGATCCCGGACCGGTCAGGCCGCCGCTGACCGATCTCACGACAGAGGAAATGGCGGCCCTGGAAAAGATCATCGCGGCAGCCGGATAATATCTGCTAGAAGAATCGGCGTGATCGCCGGTCAAGCCGGCCTCGATGCTTGGACAGGGTGACCCGTGGTTCAGTCTTCTTTCAGCGCGCCGCGCACATTCGTCTACGTCTCGGCGGCGGTTGCCGGAACGATCGACATATATGGCATGGACGGGACGACAGGCGCGCTCACGCAGGTATCCAGCGCGGATGTCGGTCAGATGGTCATGCCGATGGCTATCAGTCCCGACAGGCGGCATCTCTATGCCGTCATCCGCTCGCAGCCGTATCGGGTGCTGACGCTGGCGATCGACCCGGCTACCGGCAAGTTGAGGCAGGAGGCCGTCACCGGCCTGCCCGACAACATGGCCTATATTTCCCTCGATCCGACCGGCGGGCTTCTGTTTGCGGCTTCCTATGGCGGCAACAAGATCGCCGTCCTGCTCATCGGCAAGAACGGGCTGGTCAACGGACAGGCCCAACAGGTGATCGCAACCGGACGCAACGCCCATTCGATCGTCAGCGATCGGACAGGCAAATATGTCTTTGCCGCCAATCTCGGTTCCGATGCCGTACAGCAGTTCATTCTCGATCCCGAGACCGGGATACTGAAGGCGAACGATCCGACGCAGGTCTTGACCGGCCCTGGCTTTGGTCCGCGCCACATCGTCGTCTCGCCCGATAACAGGGCCGTTTACGTGCTGACGGAACTGACCGGGCATGTCATCCACTATGCGCTCGATGCTACCAACGGCACATTGAGCGAGATCGAAAGCGTCGCTTCCGTTCCGGAGAACGCGAGGCTTTCACCAGGCGTCGCGCCGACGGCAGCACAGGCGGACGACGACAAGCCAAAGGTCTGGGCCGCGGATATCGCCATCACGCCGGATGGCAAATTTCTCTATACGACGGAGAGAACCACCAGTCGGATCGCGCTTTTCCATGTGGGCGCAGACAATGGAAGACTCGTCTATGTCACGAATTATCCGACCGAGCAGCAGCCGCGCGGTATCCGCATCGATCCATCGGGCCGGTTTCTCGTCGCGTCCGGGGAGAAATCCGACAGGCTTTCGGTCTATGCCATCGACCAGGCGGATGGTGGCCTCGGGCTGCTGGGCCGATATCCGGTCAATGCCGGCGCGAACTGGATCGAGATCGTGACATTTCCTTGAGCCGCGGCCGCCGGTGGCAAACGTCAAGTCGCCGCGACGGCGACTGTCCCGGCAATCAGGCTTTCGAGTTCGGAGGAGGGAAGCGGCCTGGCGAACAGATAGCCTTGAAGCAGCTCGCATCCGGCGCCTTCGAGAAAACGGGCCTGCTCCTCGGTCTCGACGCCTTCCGCCACGACCTCCAGATCAAGAGTTCTGCCAAGCGATACGATGGCTGACGTAATCGCCATATCGCCGGGTTTTTCCGGGATATCGGCAATAAACGATCTGTCGATCTTCAGCCGGGAAAGCGGGAAACGCCTGAGCGTGCTCAGGCTTGAATATCCGGTGCCGAAATCGTCAATTGCAAGGCTGACGCCCAGCTTCTTCAGCTCATGCATCCGCTCTATGGCCCCCTCGACATCGCGCATGATCAAGCTTTCCGTCAACTCGAGCTCGAGCCATTGCGGATCGAGATCCGCGGACCGCAGCGCGGATGCGACCTGACCTGTCAGCGAACTTTCCAGGAATTGCCGTGCCGATACGTTAACGCCGACGCGCATCGTGGGCAGACCGCGATCTTGCCACGCTCTGGTCTGCTGACAGGCTTTGCGCAGAACGATTTCTCCGAGCGGGACGATGAGTCCCGTTTCCTCGGCAAGCGGGATGAAGGCGCTGGGAGGCAACAAGCCCTCAGTAGGATGCTGCCACCGCACCAGAGCCTCTACACCGATCACTCTGCCGCTGCGGACCTCTTTTTGCGGCTGGTAGTGGAGTATGAATTCGTCCCGCTCCACAGCGCGTCGCAGTTCCTCGATGCGGATCAGCTTGTTGCGGGCATCTTCCGCCATGGCCGGCGTGAACAGTCGAATGGCGTTGCGCCCGGCTTCCTTGGCGCGATAGAGCGCCATGTCGGCATTGGCAAACAGTTCCGAGGCCGTCTCGCCGTGCTCCATGGCGCAAGCCACACCGATGCTGCAGCCGACGCGGATCTCGACGCCGCGCACGGTCATTGGCTTGGATATGTTTCCAAGAATGGACGCGAGCCTCTCCTCTATCGGTTCGGGGGAACCTTCGAGAACGATGATGAATTCGTCGCCGCCGATCCTCGCCACGATGCCGCGGCTACCGACATGGGTCGATATGCGCTGAGCAACCACCATCAGCAATTCGTCGCCGGCTGCGTGGCCGAGGGTGTCGTTCACCAGCTTGAAATTATCGAGGTCGACAAAGGCAACGGCCAGAGAGCTTCGTTTCCGTGACGCTTTTTCCAGCAGCACACTCAGCTTGCGGTCGAGCAGCATGCGGTTCGGCAAGCCGGTGAGCGCGTCATGTTCAGCGAGATAGGCGATGTGGGCGATGTCCCGATGGCGATCGATGGCAATGCCAACGGTTTGCGCTATGCCGGCAAGGAACTCCATAAGCCCGGCCTCGTCGCCATCCGTTTCCACCGTCACCAAGGCTCCATGTCGGCCGCCGTCCCGCGAGAAGATGGGAAATTCCAGAATATCGCCGGTAATGGATTCGGATTGCTCGCCGTTGAGAACAAAGCCGACCTGTCTGCCGTTAAGCAGTCCTTCGAGAAGGGTTCGGGCATCCCTAAGAAACACATCGAGCTCGACGCCACGCGCCACATCCTGCAGGAGTTTCGTCTGCGCGCTCATCAGTTTTTCCGCGCGTTTGCGCGCGGAGATATCGCGGGATGCGCCGACGACGCCGATGATGCCGCCGTTTCTGTCCCGCAGCGGCACGCGCGACATCATGAGCCAGCCTTCACCCTTGAGGCGCGGCTCTTCGACACCAAGATCGGCTTTGCCGGTCTCCATGACATGCCGCTCGACCTCCTCGATCTTGTGGGCATCGGCCATCGGGTGAATTTCGGCGTCCGTGAGGCCGATCAGCTCGTCGACATGGGTGAAGCCATTGTTGAGGACGATCGCCAGGTTGGCAAAAAGGAAACGGCCATTCCTGTCCTTGGCGTAGATATAGTCCGGTACATAATTGATCATCGCCTCGAGCCATTCGTAACGCTCCGCGAGGGATAGATAGCGAGCCTGCAACAATTCACGCGGCTCGCGGACCTGCTCCTCCGCACCGGCCTGGTCTCGGTGCGTCGACTCTGGCGATCCATCCGGCTGCTGCGTCATCTATGTTCTCTCACCCGGCATGCGGACAATATCGGCCGGCAATCTACAACCATGAAAGCGTACCGGCAGATTGGTCGCCGGCTGACGAGCTTTGGCCCGTCCGCTCAAATAAATGTTATCATACAATAGAATTTATAAACATCCGCTCAAGTTTTACAGGAAGATTGCATATGCCTGCGAAGGGTGCGCGGAAGCTTACGCATCGTGAGCTGATGGATCTTTTTGATAAACTGTTTGCCGCGACGCCATTGCGTGCAGAGGGCAAAACCGGCTAAAGCGCAGGTGGTAGAAACGCAGGATTCGCAAGGATAAATCGGCATGCGCTTTGGCAAAGCCGCGGCGAGTGGCAATCTCGTGCTTGCCGGCATGCTTCTGATGCTTCTCGGCGACTTCCTGTTTTCGTTGAACGATGCCATGGGCAAGTGGCTGGTCGCGAGTTTCTCCGTCGGCCAGGTTCTGGTTATCCGCTCATTCGGTTCGTTCATCATTCTGGCGCCGATGATCGCGCGGCAGGGCAGTGACGCGCTCTTCCGCCTGGAACGGCCACCTCTGCAGCTTTTGCGCGTCGTCATGACAACTCTCGATGTTGCCCTGTTTTATGCCGCCGTCACCTATCTGCCGCTTGCGGATGTCATGACCTTCTATATGGCCGGCCCAATCTATGTCGCGGCGATTTCGCATTTCTTCCTGGGAGAGAGGATCGGCTGGCGACGCTGGCTGGCGGTTTTGGTCGGCTTTATCGGCGTATTGATCGCGCTCAGGCCTTCTACGGCAATGTTTTCCTGGCCATCGCTGTTCGGCCTTTGCGGCAGTCTCGCCTTTGCGTTGACCCTCGTGCTTGGACGGCGGTTGCGGCAGACGCGCGACGCGACGCTCGTTGCGTGGCAGACGGTCGGCGCGCTCATTGCCGGATTGGTGCTCAGCATCGGCAACTGGCGCTCCGCGTCAGCGCTCGATTTCGGCGCCATGCTCGCCCTCGGCATCGTGGCCGGCAGCGCTCACATGCTGATAACCCGATCCTTGAAGCTTGCTCCAGCATCGCTGCTCGCGCCGCTGCAATACAGCCTGCTTGTCTGGGCCATCGTGCTGGGCTTCGTGTTCTTCGGCGATATTCCCGACGCTCAGATCATCATCGGCTCTGTCATCATCGTGCTTGCCGGGCTTTTCATCTTCCATCGGAAGAGCTTGGTCGATACGGTCCCGAAAGAGGCAGTTGCTCGGGATGGGCATTGAGACAGTCGTTCCAGCTTTCGGCGATCCAGTGCATTTGCGGCAGGCGGCATTTGGGGTAGGGGAATCGTCTTGCTCACCGTGGAAGCGAAGTCCCGCAGGGTAGCGTCAATTGGCGCTGAGGAGATTGGCTGCTCGACGGCAAGAACAAGTTTCGCCTCGATCTGGCCATAAGCACAACGGGCTAACTCAAACCATTGGGCATTGCATCGTTGCGCCATTCTTGCAGGCCCGCCCGACGGCCGTTATCTCTCCACCAAGGCGCCGGCCAAGTTTCACGGACTTCTCGAGGAGTATCTTTCCAAGGCTTTTCTGATTGTTCCGCTGTTCCACGTAGGGGAGCCGACCAATAGCGATGGCCCGCTCGCGCAGGCCATCGCTTCGGTTCCTTCAGATCTTTCCGGACACAGTCGGCTTCAAGCCAAACCCTCGGCATGAAGAGCCGCCTGTACCGCGGGCGGCTGCGTACCGTTTCGATAAAGCGATTGATGTTCTTGTAGGACAACAAATCGACATCGATGCGGCCGGACCAGCCCAAAATGGTCCACAGGTAGGCATCGGCTGCTGTGAAGCGCTCGTTGAGCAGGAGAAGGCTAGGGGCAAAGCGGGCCAGATCGCTGAGGTCTTGGTCCCGCTCGACCTGTTGGTTCCGGATGAACCGGGATACCCGCGCGTCCAGGGGCCTCCTTGCGTTTGGCAAGCCGACCTATCAGGCGAAGCGAACTATCCAGATGATGAGGAGCATGTCGATTAGCAATGCAATCACCAGAAGGAGGCTTACGACCCTTCGTCGCTCTACCGTCTCCCTGGACACAATTTTGAAAGCCTCCTTGTAGGCGTTTTCCACGTCTCGGTCACTCACTGGTCTAATGGAATTTCGAGGGCGTGTCATATTGACGAGGCCGCATGTGACGAAGAGGAAAAGTAATAGCAAATATGGGGCCATCTCAAACGCAGCCTCTTGCTGTCCAGCCAGTTATCATTCGCATTAGATAAACAGGTTTCACTTTCCATCGCAATTGAAAGCCGCTTGTGCATGCCAGGAAGCCTTCTGCACGATTACCATCGCAAGAATCCCGACATTTGCTGAGATGTTCCAATTGAGATTGCAGCTGGAAGGTGGTCTTGTTCCGGCTGCCGAGTCCTCGCCCTCCCATTCATTTAGAGTTCGAGCACCATGTCAATTTCAGATGCGATCTACCGCCCCTTCGAAAGCCTGATCCGACCGCTCGATATTCCCTATCGGCCGTTGCCGTCGAAGGGGCCGGTCGCCGTTCTCCTGCACTTCATCTCTATGTTTCGCGGCATCCTGATCACGCTCGCCCTCTGCACCATGGCGATTGAAGCCATGAGCCTGACCATCGTTTGGGGCCTGTCCGTCATTGTTGATGGCGTCACGCAGCAGGGTGCCGCCGCTTTCCTGCATAACGACCGGATGCTGTTGATCTTCCTCGGCCTGATGCTTTTCCCCTGCATCCCGATTGGCTCGTTCCTCGTCAATACGCTGAACTCGCATACGCTCGGCATCGGCATGCCGGCCGCCATTCAATGGCAGGGCCACAGGGCGGTGGAGCGACAGGACCTCGCCTTCTTCCACGATCTCTATGCCGGCCAGGTCGCCTCGCGCCTGCAGCAGGTGGCGTCTGCCGTGCAGCAACAGGTCATCTCGGCCTTCCAGTCCATCCCGCGCTTCATTATGCAGATGGTCGGCTCCGTCATCCTTCTGGGCGCGCTCTCCTGGCAGCTTGCCCTGCCGTCCATCGTCTGGATCACGCTCAACGTGCTGCTCGCCATTAGGCTGGCGCCCGTCTTCACTGAGCGCGCGCGCCGCTCTGCCAAGCGTCGCAGCCTCATTTCCGGCGCCGTCACCGATCTCTACGCCAATATGCAGATGGTGAAACAATTTGCCGCGGAAGACAGCGAGGCCGGCGCCATCAGAGGCATCATCGGCAGGGCTATCAAAGCGCAGCAGAGCGAACAGCGCATCTATCGCACCTCGGAGGTCATCGTCGTCGTCCTCAACATGATGCACTGGCTGGCCATCCTGTCGATCGGCTTTACCGGGCTCGTCGACGGCTTCGTCACGATCGGCGAGTTCACGGCCGCCGTCTATGTTCTCAACCGCCTCTCCGGTCACACATTTACATTCCTGCAGATGGGCCAGCAGATCTTCCAGGCGATCGGCACGATCAAGGACGCCATGCCGGTCATGACGACACTTCCCACCATCACCGACCGGCCGGGTGCGCTGGACCTTGCCGTGCCCGGCGGCGAAATCCGTTTCGACAATATCAGCTTTGCCTACAAGGCAGGTAAACCCGTCATCGACAATCTCTCGCTGATGATCCGCCCCGGCGAGAAGGTCGGCCTCGTCGGCCTCTCCGGCGCGGGCAAGACGACGCTCGCTAACCTGCTCCTGCGCTTCTACGACATCAAGGACGGCACAATCCTGATCGATGGCCAGGATATCCGCGCAGTCACGCAAGCCAGCCTGCGCCGCGCCATCGGCGTCATCGCCCAGGATGTCGCGTTGCTGCACCGCTCTGTCGGCGACAATATCCGCTACGGCCGGCCGGAGGCGAGCAGTGGGGAGATCGAGGCCGTCGCCAAGATGGCGAGTGCGGACACCTTTATTGCAGATCTCGCCGACAGCGAAGGCCGCAAGGGCTATGACGCCTTCGTCGGCGACCGCGGCGTTAAGCTGTCCGGCGGCCAGCGCCAGCGCGTCGCCATCGCCCGCGTATTGTTGAAGAACGCGCCGATCCTGGTGCTGGACGAGGCAACTTCCGCCCTCGACAGCGAATCTGAGGCTGCCATCCAAGACAGGCTTAACCTTGTCATGGAGGGAAAAACGGTGATCGCTATCGCACATCGCCTCTCCACGATTGCCAGGATGGACCGGATAGTTGTGCTCGATCAAGGACGTATCGTGGAAGAAGGCGGGCCGGATGAACTGATTGGACAGGATGGTCTGTTTGCCCGTTTGTGGAAGCACCAAACCGGTGGCTTTATTCCCGACGAGATTAGCTAACCTGGCCCTTGTCGCAAAATTTCTAACTGGAGAAGCTAAGCCAAGTCCATCGCGCCGGCGTTTAGGGTGGGGGATCACGTCTCTTTCTGCCAATGCGCCGTGAACACTTCCGTTGGCGTTTTGCAGCCGAGGCAGTTGCGTGGCTGATTGTTGAGATGGCGAGCCAGGTGTGCCAGTTCACGCCGAGAGACGGCTGCCAGGTCGGTGACGTTCGCATTCTCTTCGTTGCATTTGAAAATGGAGTGTATCACCCGGCAAAACAAACATCAGATAATAAGTATTATGGAACATTGAGGCGGCTTGTTGCGCCCATGCTCTGGAATTTGTCTGTGGTTTTGATCTGGTCGCGGACGGTTCGCGTTCGTCTCGAACCGTTTCTGGAAACGGCTGATCCCTTGACGTATGCGGAAGCATCCGTTCGGATTGTCGAGGCTCTTCGACAGAATAGAGGAAAGCTGGCGAAGCCGGCCTATTCCACGGACACGGATGCCGTTTGTCCCCACTGCCGCGATACGCTGTATTTCAGGGTTGAGGCGCCGAAATCGATCTTTTCAATCCTCGGCTACTGCTAATGCGGCTTCGCGGCGGCGCATACCTCAAGGGTATGCGCGCGAAGGCAAGGCTCAGTTGCCGCGAGCGCCGCTGACAGCGTAAGGAATATGCGAGCGGGAAATGCCGAGATCACGAAGAACATGATCGTCGAGGGCGGAAAGCTCTCGGATTGCTCTGCGCTGTTCGCTGAAGCGTCTAATCTTCTCAAATACTTTCATTTTTGCGGTCTCCTTTGTTGCTGCGCAGGAGATAGGCATTTACCCGCCTAAATAAAATGCACATGCCTGCAGGATAGCCATGCCGCTTTTGCAAAGCTTATCATCGGCGAAAGCGCTACCGCACTGGCCGGAATTTTCAGGGCGAGCGACGGCACATTCGCTCGCCCCTTCTGGTATCTGCAATGTTACAGCAAGCAAACCGTTATTGGGCCGCCAGGATCGACTTGGCGGCTGCGAGGATTTTCGAGAAAAGCTCGATATCCTCTCGCGAGTCCGTGGGCGGCGTGCGGTTCAGCGCGCCGTTGACGACGGAATTGTAGAAGGCTTCGAGTTCGATCTGGAACGGGTCCGCATGGAACGGCCCAAGCGTGCGCACGAGATTGTCGGTCACTGTGCTCTCCTGCACTTCGAGCGTCATTGGCAGATTGCGCAGATAAGGGGTGTTGTAGCGGAAATTCAGGCGCTTGTTCTTGGAGAAGACCTCGATGCCCGCATCGAAGCGCGCGATGTCGTCTATCAGGCACTCGTAGATTGCGGTGAAGCTTCCATAGTCGAACATCGCGGTCAGTTGTTCGCCATTTTGCGACAGTTGCGCGCCGATCACCCGCTTCGGCGAACCGCCCAGGAGATCGCGCATGGCCGAGAGCGAATGCGAAGAAAGCCCGGTCATGACTTCATAACCGCGCTTGACGATCGCAGGCGCATCGGCGCCGCACATGGCGTCCATCATTACCTTGCGAAGCGCCCGGCTCTCGTCGATCAATTCACCCGGTATATCGCCCTTCGGCGTGACGACCTTGTCGGTCTGGTTGAAGAACCACGGTCCCTCGCAGATCACGTCGCGAACGCGGACGTAGGAAATCGGCCCGAAATTCTCGAGCTCCAGCTTGGCAGCCATGAAGGCCGGTGCGAAGCGGCGCATGTAGCCGACCATGACGACACGGTCGGATGCCGCTTCGGCAGCGACCAGCGTTTCCAGATCGGCGGGCGTCAGGCAGGCGGGCTTTTCGATGAACACATGTTTTCCGGCGGTGATTGCCGCCCTCGCCTGCTCGCCGTGATGCTGGTCGGGGCTGAGGATCAATACGGCATCGATGTCCGGATCGGCAAACAGCGCGCCGGCGGTATCGTAGCGCCTGGCGATTTTCCAATGATCGGCCACCTGCTGCAACACCGAAGGCGAAACGTCGTGGACGGCAGCCAGTTCGAACTGCTCCTGCAATTTGTGAAGCGTCGGAATGTGCATCAGTTGCGCCACTTCCCCGAGGCCGACCAGACCAACCCTCAATCGCATGTTCCACTCCTCTGCCGCGCTCTAAAATGTGAATTAAATTCGGATGCTGCATTTAATTATCGAAAGCAGTGAACTTCCTCAAGCAGCAAAATGGAATGAATGTTCGATTATTTTTCGAAAAAGAATGGGGCATTCCATTTACAGGCGTTATCTTCTCGTTATTATGATCCATAATCTGGATTTAAAAAAAGGGGAGTACGTCATGAACATCAGCAAGGCATTCGCATTCGGCATCGCCACTCTCGGATTTTCGGCTGCCTACCCGGCGATATCGCAGGCCGAGACGATCAATATCTTCTGCTCGTCCTCCGGCATCGAATTGCAATTGTGCAAGGAAGGCTCCGAAGCCTGGGCCAAGGAGAGCGGCAACACCATCAAGATCACCACGATGCCGGCAAACTGGGATGACGTGCTGTCGCTTTACCAGCAGCTGCTCTCGGCGCAGTCGACCGATGTCGATGTCATGATACTTGATGGCGTCTGGGTCGGGCCGCTGAAAAGCCACCTGCTCGACCTCAAGGACGCGCTGCCCGCAGGCACCATTGATAAATATTTCCCGTCAGCGGTCGCGGCAGGCACGGTCGGCGGCAAGTTTGTCGCGACGCCATGGTACATGGATACCGGCCTCCTCTTCTATCGCAAGGACCTGCTCGACAGGTACGGCGCCAAGGTTCCGGAAACCTGGGCCGATCTCACGACGACGGCGCAGCTCGTCCAGGATGGCGAACGCAAGGCCGGCAACGACAAGATGTGGGGCTATGTCTGGCAGGGTCGCGCCTATGAGGGCCTTGTCTGTAACGCCACCGAATGGTTCGCCAGCAGCGGCGCCGGCACCTTCATCGACGCCGATGGCAAGATCACCATCGATTCTCCCGAAGCCAAGGAGATGCTGAAGACGGCTGCCGGTTGGGCCGGAACGATCTCCCCCGCCGGCGTTCTCAACTATGACGAAGAGGGTTCGCGCGGCGTCTTCCAGAACGGCGATGCCGTGTTCATGCGCAACTGGGCCTATGCCTGGTCGCTCGCCAATGGCACCGACAGCGCCATCAAGGACAAGGTCGGCGTGGTTCCCCTGCCGAAGGGTGCGAAAGGCCAGCATGTCGGCATCGATGGCGCCGCCTATCTCGGCGTGTCGAAATACTCGACCCATCCGAAGGAAGCAGCCGCGCTGGTCGCCTATCTCGCCGGAGAAAAGGAAGAAAAGCGCCGGGCCATCGCCGGCTCCTACATTCCGAGCATCTCGTCGCTGTTTTCCGATGCGGATGTCTTGAAGGCCATCCCGTTCCTGACGACCGCCAAGGCTGCCTTCGAAAACGTCGTGACCCGGCCGACCAGCGTGACCGGCAGCGACTATCCGCGCGTTTCCACAGAGATTTCCAATAACATTCATTCCGCCCTCGCCACCCCGGCATCGAGCGATACGGCGATTGACGATCTGGCATCGAAGCTCGATGCGCTGAAGTCGCGCGGTGGCTGGTAATCCTTTCCGACAGTGAGGTCCGCATCGATGAGACGACGGTGCGGACCCGTTTATCCCGAATATTAGGTGACAAGACAATGACGATCAAAGTGGCGACTGCGCCGGACTCCTGGGGTGTCTGGTATCCGAAGGACGAGAAGCAGGTCGGGTGGGAACGCTATCTCGATGAGGTACAGAAGGCTGGTTACGGCTGGACGGAACTCGGCCCCTGGGGCTATCTGCCGACCGATCCCGAAACCTTGCTTTCGGAGCTTGGTCGCCGGGATATCAAGCTCTGCGGCACGGGCGTCGTGCATCCGCTGTCGCTTGCCGATTCTGCTGAAACGCTTGCGGCTCGTGTGGGACCGATCTGCGCGCTTTTGAAGGCCGCGGGCGCGGAATGGTTCGTCCTGATGGACGAATCCGAATCCTATGCCGCTCCGGGCGATCGTCTGCTCGATGACAAGGCTTGGGCGCAAGTGATTGCGATCGTCGCAGCGACGGCCAAGCGTGTGGTCGAACAATATGGCATGAGGTTCGTCTTCCATCCGCATGTCGGCACCTGCATCGAGACGGAGGCTGAAATCGAGCGGCTTCTGGCCGACACAAGGCCGGAGCATGTCGGACTGTGCTTCGATCTCGGCCATCACATCTATACCGGCGCCGATCCGCTCGCCTTCATGGAAAAACACGCCGATCGCATTCCCTACTATCACTTCAAGAACATGGACGGCGCGCTGCGCAAGCGCATCACGGATGAGAACATTCCGTTCATGGATGCCTTCCAGATGGGTGTCATGTGCGAACTCGACAAAGGCGTCATCGACTTTGCGAAGGTTGTAAAATTCCTCGAAGCACGCAGCTATGATGGCTTCGCGGTGGTCGAGCAGGACATGTATCCCTGCCCGCCGGAAAAGCCCTACCCCATCGCCAAGCACAATCGCGACTATCTGAGGACGCTCGGCCTTTAAGGCCGAGCAGCTGGCCCGACCCTGCTTGATTTGACTGGAGGAAAAATTGCCCGTGCATTCCGCTGAAATCCTGAGCACGCCGGCCGAGATCGGCGATGTGCTCGCGACCGACATACTGCAAGCTATCGCCGCCGCGCGTGCCGAAGGCAAACCGTTTCTCCTTGGTTGCCCCAGTGGCCGGTCGCCAAAACCGGTCTATGACGCGATGGCGGACAAGGCGGCGGCCGGCAATCTCGACCTCTCCAACCTCGTTCTGGTTATGATGGACGAATATCTCGGCGGCGGCGACGATGGTCTCGGTCTTTGCCCGCCCGACGCGCACAATAGCTGCAGGCGCTTTGCCGAATACGAGATCCGCCAGCGGCTGAACGCGGGCATTGAAGCCGCGCATCAGGTTCCCAAGGAGCATGTCTGGTTTCCGGATGCCGCCAATCCCGATGCTTATGACGCCCGCATCTCGGCAACAGGCGGTGTGGACCTGTTCATTCTCGCATCCGGCGCAACCGACGGTCATGTCGCGTTCAATCCGCCCGGCAGCCCTGCCGATGGACCGAGCTGCATCGTCAAGCTCGCGGAAGAGACGCGCCGCGACAATCTGGGTACATTCCCCGATTTCCCATCGTTAGATGCCGTGCCGCATCACGGCCTGACCGTCGGTCTCGGCACCATCGCCAATCTGTCGAAAGCCGTTGCCATGGTCATTCACGGCGCCCACAAAAAGGACGCGGCCAGACGCCTGACACAGAGCGATCGCTTCGATCCGCAATGGCCGGCCACCATCATTCATCGTTGCAAGCAGGTTCGTATCCTTCTTGATACGGCCGCGGCAGGCCAGGCATGACAGGCGCCGGCAAGGAAGATTCCGGCATTGCCTCTCCAAGCGACGGAGATTATCGCATCGGCATCGACCTCGGCGGCACCAAGATCGCCGCCGGTCTGGTGAATATCGAAACGGGCGCCGTCACGCATTTTCGACGCAGGCCAACTCCCGTCGCCGCAGGCCCGGCCGCCATCTTTCGCGATGTCGCCGATATCGCCGCCGACATCCTTGCACTTGCCAATGCCGAAAGCAAAGCGCCAGCGTCGATCGGCATCGTCGTTCCGGAACTTGTCGATCTTGAAGGCCGCGTCTGTAGCGACTGGAATTTCTCGATCGAATCCATCCGAGCGCAGATCGAGGGCATGATCGGCATTCCGGCGATGGTCGACAGCGACGTGCGCGCCGCCGCACATGCCGAGGCCCGCTTTGGCGCCGGCGTGCCGCACCGCAGCTTTGTCTATGTCTCGCTCGGTACGGGCATGAGCTATTCGCTGGTTATCGACGGGCAACCCTGGTCAGGCGCCAACGGCTTTGCCATCCACTTCGCCAGTTCTTCGCTGGCGCTTCCGAGAGACGACGATACTGGTCTGGCGGTTGCAAATGCCGAAAATTTCGCCTCGGGCAAGGGAATGCAGCTTTCTTTTGGCCGCCGCAGCGGAATGCTCCCAGAAGACGGCGTGCGCACGTTGGAAGCGCTGAGCACCAACGGAGATCTCACCAGTCGGCGCGTCATTGACGAGGCTGCGGAAGTGACCGGTCGCCTGATCGCGCAGATGGTCAACATGCTCGATCCCGAAGCGGTTATTCTCGGCGGTGGGCTCGGCTGCTCGACCGGTCGCTATCGCGAAAGGCTGGAGCAGTACATGCGCGATAATATCTTTGCAGAGCGATGCAGGTCTATGCCGCTGCTCATTGCGGCGCTCGGCGAGGTTGCAGGCGTCGTCGGCTCTGCGCTCGCGAAGCCATCTGGCAATCACCGGTAAACGATCAAGGTCATGGTATGATGTCGCAGGCGACCCTTCAATCCAATTGGATCAAGCGTATCGAACCATGGCTGCTCCTTGCCCCGATGCTGATCGTGCTCGCAACGGTCACCGCCTGGCCGCTTGCCCGCACCGCCTATCTCTCCTTCATGCACGCCACTCTGGACGCCGGCGATCTGCCAAGGTTCATCGGCTTTCGCAATTATCTGGCGCTGATGAAGGACGGGGACTGGTGGCATGCCGTTCGCAACACTGCTTTCTTCTCGGCAACTTCGGTGACGCTGGAAACGCTGGCCGGTGTCGGCATTGCCCTTCTGATCGATAGTCAGCTCAAGGGCCGAGGCGCCTTGCGCGCGGTCATGCTGATCCCCTGGGCGATCCCGACGGTGGTCTCCGCGCAGATGTGGCAATGGATGCTGCATGACCAGTATGGTGTCATCAATGCGCTCCTGATCAAGCTTGGGCTCATCAGCCATGGAATCGCGTGGACGGCCGGAACCGGCACGGCGATGGCAGCGATCATCGCCGTCGACGTTTGGCAGACGACGCCCTTCATGGTGCTGCTGATCCTTGCCGGCCTGCAGATCATCCCGCGCGATCTCTACGAGGCCGCCAAGGTCGATGGCGCTCCCGGCTGGGCACAGTTCTTCTACATCACCCTGCCGCTGCTCTGGCCGACGCTTGCCGTTGCCATTCTGTTTCGGCTTCTCGATGCCGTGCGCATGTTCGATCTCGCCTACGTTCTCAGTTCGAAGAGCCGCGAAACCGCGACCATATCGATCTATGCCCGCCAACAGCTCGTCGACTTCCAGGACGTCGGCTACGGCTCGGCGGTAGCGATGCTGGTCTTCCTGATGATCTCCCTGGTGGCGGCGGCCTACATCCAGCTGACCAAAATCCGATTGATCAGCGAGTGAGGATCTCAATGAAACGCCTTGCCAAAACAATCGCGCTGACCCTCCTCAAGATCATCGTCGTGTTCTACACAGTCTTCCCGTTCTATTGGGCCATCGTGTCGTCCTTCAAGACCGGCTCGGCCCTGTTCTCGGTCGACTTCTTTCCGCCGATCGACCTCACCAACTATCGCGATCTGCTGACCAACGGCAATTTCCTCCGCAACATCCTCAATTCGGCGATCGTCGCGGTCTGCGTCGTCACGCTCTCGCTGATCTTTGCGATCACCTCGGCCTATGCACTCGGAAAATTGAAATTTCGCGGCCGCGGGTTCGTCCTGGCGGGCATCCTCGGCGCCTCGATGTTTCCGCAAATCGTCGTTCTTTCGGGGCTCTTCGGAACGATCCGCTGGCTCGGGCTATATAACAGCCTCGGCAGCCTCGTTCTGTCCTACATGATCTTCAGCCTGCCCTTCACCGTCTGGGTGATGACAAGCTTCATCCGGCAGATTCCGGCGGAACTCGAAGACGCTGCCCGCATGGACGGATGCTCGACCTGGGCGATGATCTGGCAGATCTATTTCCCGCTTTTGGCGCCGGCACTCGCCAGTACGGGCCTGCTGGCCTTCATCGCCTCTTGGAACGAGTTCCTCTTCGCGCTCACCTTCACGCTCAGCGATACGGTGCGCACCGTTCCCGTTGGCCTCGCGCTGATCTCCGGAGCGAGCCGCTTCGAGCTTCCGTTCGGGACGATCATGGCGGCCTCCGTCATCGTCACCGTTCCCCTCATTCTGCTGGTCCTGATCTTCCAGCGCCGCATCGTATCCGGCCTGACGGCGGGAGCGGTAAAATGATGCCTATTGCTCTCAAGGAAGGAAATACCGATGGCTGACCTGTCCCTGACCAATGTGCGCAAGGCCTTCGGCGCCCTGACGGTGCTGCACGGGATCGACCTTACGATCGAAGATGGCGAGCTGGTCGTCTTCGTCGGCCCGTCGGGTTGCGGCAAGTCCACCCTGCTCCGGGCAATCGCCGGACTGGAGGACATCAGCGGCGGCGATATCCGCATCGGCGGCCAGGTGGTCAACCACGTCGCGCCGGCGGAGCGGCAGATCGCCATGGTGTTCCAGTCCTATGCGCTCTATCCGCATATGGATGTCTACCGGAACATGGCCTTCGGCCTTAAATTCGCGAAGATCCCAAAGGATGAGATCGACCGGCGCGTCCGCAAGGCGGCCTCGATCCTGAAACTCGACGGCGTGCTCGACCGCAAGCCCGGCGCCCTTTCCGGCGGCCAGCGCCAGCGTGTCGCCATCGGCCGCGCTATCGTCCGCCAGCCGAAGGTCTTTCTGTTCGACGAACCATTGTCAAACCTCGATGCGGCGCTGCGCGTCAATACCCGCATCGAAATTGCCAAGCTGCACCGCGAACTCGGCGCGACGATGGTCTACGTGACGCACGATCAGGTCGAGGCGATGACATTGGCCGACAAGATTGTCGTCCTCAACGGCGGCCGGATCGAGCAGGTGGGAACACCGCTCGACCTTTATCACGCACCCGCAAACCTTTTCGTCGCCGGCTTCATCGGCTCTCCGGCCATGAACCTGATCGAAACGCGGGTCGTTTCGCTCGACAATGGCGAGTTGCAGCTTTCGATCGGCGAGCAACGTGTCGGTCTTCCCTATTCTGGACCCGCCGTCGCACCCGGCACGCAGGTCACCATCGGCATTCGGCCGGAGCACTGGATTCCCGGCGATGGCCCGTCAGTGAAGATTGAGGGGACGGTTGACCTCGTTGAGCATTTGGGCGAGACGAGCATCATCTATCTGCGACTGGCCGATGGGCAGACCCTCACCGTCCGCTATCCAGGCGATATCTTCTGCACGGCGGGCGACCGTTTCGTGGCCGAGGCGCCGGCGGCGGCCGTCCATCTTTTCAACGATGCCGGACAGGCTATGCTCGGTCGCCGCTCGAGCCCGGCCTATGGCATTCTCGGCCAGGAATTCCGGGCGCGCTGAATGGAAACGGAATGAACGATACGCCAAAGACAGGGTCGGGAGCGACCAAGTTGACCAAACTTGCGAAAGGACGGCAAAGGCTGCCCGATGTCACCGGCACCAATCTCGAACAGTCCCGCATCTTCAACCGCAGGCTGATCTTCGAGGCCCTTTACCAATCCGGTCCGCTCAGTCGCGTCGATGTTGCCAAACGGGTCGGGCTGACGCCGCAGACCGTTTCCGGCATTACTCGGGAACTGCTGGACCAGCAGTTCATCGTCGAGACCGGCCGTTCGCAGGGCCAGCGCGGTCAGCCGCAAATCTATCTCGGCCCCAATCCGGTTGCAGGCTTCTCCATCGGCATCCATCTCGATCGCAACCGCGTCGTCATGGTGGTGTGCAATCTGCTGCTGGACGTTATCGGGCGAAAAACCTGGACGGGCGATACCCGCGATCCCGAGCCGACCCTGAAGCATATTGCCGGCCTTGCCGACGAGCTGATCGCGGAGGCCGCCATTCCTCGCGAAAAGATCTGGAGCATGGGCCTGGTCTTGCCGACGCTTGACGACGACATCTACGATTTTGCCACCAAGCAACCCGGATGGGATGCCTGGGCCAACGTACCCGTCGCACAGCGCCTGAAAGACCTGTGCGGGTTGACGGTGCTCGTTGAGAATGACGCGACCGCCGCGGCCATCGGTGAACATTTTGCCCGCAGCGACAAAGACAAGCGCAACTTCGCCCATCTCTATATCGGCTACGGCGTCGGCGCCGGCATGATTATCGACGGCATGCCCCTGAAAGGCGTCTGGGGCAATGCCGGCGAACTGGGGCTGCTGCCCTTTCAACCCAAACGGACGCGCGACAACGGCGAACCGCCGATCATCGATTCCGTTCTCTCATTGAACGGTATCGCAAAGGCACTGGAGTGGACGATCGAGGATGCCGATGCGGCGGCGGCCGACCTCTCGATCCTCGCCGATCTTCACAGCCAGCGCGATCTCCGGCTTTCCAGCTGGATGGAGGAGGCTGGACTTTGCCTCCGTTTTCTTGCCGCCATACTCGAGAGCACGATCGATCCCGAATTCATCACCGTCGGCGGATCACTGCCGTCTTCAATCGTCGCGGCCTTGGTGGAGCGGGCCTATCCACTGCATCGTTCGCTGAGCGAACGCAAGGACAGACGCTGGCCGAGGCTTGTTGTCGGTGAGTTGACGGACGATGCGCCGGTCATCGGTGCGGCCAGCCTGCCGATCTTCGTCAACATCAACCCAAACTTCCGCCACCTCTACATCCGTCAACTCGGCGACGAGCAGCACCCCTTCGAGCAAGCCCCAAGAGGCTGACCTTCAGGTTCGGCCTGGCGGACAACCGCTTCAGTCGGAACAGCATGTTTGAAATGCCTGCCTCTGCCAGCCATTCGTTCGGATTCCATTCATGTGAACCAGTTACACTGGCAACAGACAGTTCAGCGATCCGGAAGGGCCAAGACCCCTGATGGATCGCCTTTCGTTCGTCAGGTGTGGCTCTGACGAAGGAGACAATGATGGAAAATGATGAAAATTCGAAACTCGAACGGCGGCGGTATGCTCGAAAGGCGCTTCTGACCGTCGTTGTTGGCGCCGCCATCGCGGCGTTAGGTGCATGGCTTGTCCAGCCTGAAACGGCCTCGGCCAAACTGCATGAGCATTCAACGCAGCCAGCGGCATCCACGATGTCGCTTTAGGCAGCTTATTGCAGAGCTGCGCACTGCGTGATCCTGCACGGCAGGCCATTGCAGTGCTCGAAGGCAATCTGTTCGCCGCCTCGGCCTATTTCACCTTCACTGTATTAGTGGATAACCTTAGTCGGCTCCTGGAAAGCGATTTCAGAGTGGCGTTTGATTTAGGTATCATCTCCCTAATGTCGCCGCCATTCCGATGGTTTAAAGAAATATTTTCTTCAAAATCCACTTAAATTGGAGGGGCCGGCAATCGCCAAGGGTCCCGTTACCAGATAATGTCGATCAAGGTACTAGACAATCAGGATTCGGCCGACGTAGACTTGAGAGACGAACGGACGCCAGAAAAGCCAGAAAAAGAAGGTCATCACCGTCTTGATCTCACGCGGAACGATCACGCCACTACTGACAACTTTCCCTTGGATATGGAGCTGACCGATGCTGCATGATCCAAACGCATCCCGATCGCGCTGGCCTCTGCCGTTTCGTCGGCAATCATGGGAGACATTGATCGGTCTTGTCTCCGTAATCGTGCTGGTCGGGATCATATGCGCAAATCTGCCCAGCGCGTGGATCGCCGAGCGAAACGTCTCCGTGGCATCTACGAACCACGCCGGACATTGACGCGCTACGATCACGCCGCCACTGATACAAAGCGATCGGAAGCCACCGTCGGATGGACCTTTTGCGTCCGTTTCTGCGAGGATTACTTTTCAGCAGGCGGACCGTCCGCACTCACGAGCAGCTTGTCGATCCTGCGGCCGTCGAGATCCACCACCTCGAAACACCAGCCGTTCTTCGTGAAGCTTTCGCCTACATCCGGAAGATGGCGTAGTTCCTGCAGCACGAAGCCTGCGACCGTCTGGTAGTCGCGATCGTCGTCGATCTGGAGATTCATGAAATCGGCGAACTCGTCGATGGGCATCCAGCCGGACACGAGATAGCTGCCGTCGTGACGACGAACGATAGCCTGTTCGCCGCCGGTATCGGTCTCTTCCTGAACGGCTCCCAGGATCGCTTCGAGAATATCGCCCGATGTGATGACGCCTTCGAAGTGGCCGTATTCGTCATAGACCAGCACCATATGCGAGAAAGAACGGCGCAGCGCCTTGACCACGTCGAGCGCGCTCGAAAGGTCCGAAACGATCGGCACCTGCTTGGCCAAGGCTAGAATGTCGACTCGACTACCGGATGCCAGTGCGTCGAAGAAATCCCTGGTTGTCAGCACGCCGACGATCTCGTCGGAGCTGTTCTTGCGCAGCGGCAACCGCGCCTTTTCGGTGCGACGAAGCTGTTCGCGAACCTCGTCGAAACTGTCTTCTATATCGATGACCTCGACATCGCGGCGCGGCGTCATCAGCGCTCTGGCGGTTCGGTCAGCCAAGCGCATGACGCCGGAGATCATCGCCTGCTCTTCCGTCGCGATCACGCCGGCGCTCTGCGCCTCCGCCAGAACGGTCTTGATTTCCTCGTCGCTGACACCGTCTGCCGTCTTGCCGGACTGGCCGAGCGCGCGCAAAACCAGCCGTCCGGAAATATCAAGCAGCCAGACCAGCGGTGCAGCAGCGCGCGAAAGAAACACCATGGCCGGCGCAATCTTGCTGGCCACGGCCTCGGGCGCGCGAAGCGCGACCTGCTTCGGCACCAGCTCGCCGATAATCAGCGACAGATAGGTAATCGCAACGACAACGGAACCGACGCCAATGGCATCGGCAGCGGTGACCGAAAGACCTTGCATGGCAAGCCAACCCGACAGGCGAGCGCCGAGCGTCGCGCCAGAGAATGCGCCGGATAGAACGCCGACGAGCGTAATGCCGATCTGTACGGTTGAAAGGAAGCGGCCCGGCTCTTCGGCGAGCCTGATCGCCATGGCGGCCCCTTTGCTTCCTTGGTCCGAAAGCACTTTCAGGCGGGCGGGTCGTGATGAGACGATCGCTAGTTCCGACATTGCCAGTACGCCGTTAAGGACGGTAAGAACGATGACGATAGAAATTTCGAGAAGCAAAGTCGGCCCTTTTTGTTTTCAGCAGAAAGATAGGTGGCAGGGGCTATAAAAGCCAGCACCCAATAGAAATGATTTCCATGGCACCACTATTAAGGGCAATTCGCTGACGCTATCGCAGGGCCGGCAGGATATCCGCTGCGATCTCCGCCATGACCTCGCCGGGCGGCCTCGTCTGTATGACGAGGTTGAAGGCGACGTGATGGATGCCAGCTTCGCGCATTACCGACAGCGCCTCGATCAGCCCTCGCCTGCCGGTTCTGCCGCCGAGATTGATCTCCTCATATGCCGCTTGGGGATTATCGAGCAGTTCCAGAACCATGGACTGGCCGAAGCCACGAAAATCCGTCGCGACCTTTGCTTGGGCATTACGCCAAAGCGCCAATCGATCCTTCTGGACCGCGAGCGGCCGGTAATAGGTCATCCAGGCGGCCGCATGGCGGGCGATCCATTCGAGGGATTGCGACGATGACCCCACGGCCACCATCGGAATGGCGGCCCGCTGCAGGTGGGGTCTTATCGAGAATTCATTCCGTGCATGGCCGCTTTCGTCCGTGACCTCCTGATCCGGACGAAGAGCGGCGGCGAGCCGCTCCCAATGCGATTGGAACCGTAACTTGCGGTTCTCGACATTCTCTCCAAACATGTCGTATTCGCTCGGCCTGTCTCCCGAACCGAGACCGAGAACGAACCGGCCTTTCGACAGGGATGCAGTCGAAAGAGCTGCCTTGGCGATATGGAGCGGATGCCGCAGAGGCAGCACGATTGCTCCCGTCGCCAGTCGAATGTCGGATGTGGCCGCCGCCAGGGCTCCAAGAAAGACCCAGGGATCGGCATGGCCGATCGGGTCGGGATAGCTGTCGCTATTGAGCGGAACGTCCCTGACCCACAAGGCGTCGAAGCCCAACCTGTCGGCATGGGCTGCAATGCCGAGCTGCGTATCGAACTGCACGTCGGCTGGGATTCTCGTCTGGGCCGGCAAGACGATGCCGAATGAAAGCTGGTCTGGATGGAAAAGCACGTCGCGTCCCGAAACATATTGCGCTGACAAAGAGATAAGGACGATCGTCTCTTAGAAAAGGTCTGCGTTGCGGAAGAGCTAGTTGCTGATGTTGACCAGACTATAATGGCCCACCTTGTACAGGCGGGCCACGATCCAGTTGCGGAGCGAAAGCCATCTGGCAGCTTTCACTGCAGGTTAGCTCGCTGCGATGCACTGCTTGACGAAATCGCGCAGAGCCTTCTTTTCCAGACCCTTGGCCGCGCCCTGGTCATGGCAGGTCTTGCGTTTCGCCAGGACCGGATATTTCTGCTGCATGCAGCTTCTGACCGAATCCTTGCGCGGCTGACCCTTGAGGTTCTGGCCGGCCGCATCCTGTTGGCAGGCCTGCCGCGCCGTCTTGAGTTCGTCCTTCGACGGCATGGCCGAAGATGGGGCCGAAGCAGATGAGGTCGCGGAAGGAGCAGGCGTCGCCGTCGTCGAAGGGGTCGTCGTCTGTGCGAAGACCACCGTTGTCGAGCAGAGGGTCAACAGAGCGGCTGCTGTCGCACAAAGAAGCTTGCTGGTCATGGGCATATCCTTTTGCCTGAAGGCCATTCATGGTCAAGCCGCCGGCCTCCTAACGAGACCGGCGTTCTTCTTGAACGATGGCGACCGGCTTATCCGTCGCTCGGACTGCCAATAAATTTCGCACCAACGCGCTACCCGACGTCGGTAAATGACGACACCCCTGACACTCTTTCCGGAGTGCATGAGGTCGAAACCCTTCTTGACCGAGGTGACGCGGCGACCAACATCGACGACGATACCGGCACCCGCATGGCCGAGGATGGTGGTAACAGCCCTTCTGGATCGGCGTCCGACAACGTGAAATCATCGGTGTAGCAGATGCCGGTCGCCTTGGCCTCGATCAGCACTTCGCCCGCGTCCGGTTCCTCAAGCTGAACCGTTATCACCTCAAGCGGCTCGCCGGCCGCAACCGCTGCTCTAAAGTCCATATAAAAATACTCAAAATCAATATACTATGACTGTTATCTAATTTTATTTGTTAGCTGGAAATTCGCGTCCATAAATCGCGTATTTCCTGCTGCATAAGCAGGGATTCTTCCCAGCGGTCGGTGCTGTCTTCGCCGTCCCTTCCGGTGATGGCATAGGGTTTTGGCCCCAGTTCGCAGGTGAAGGCGAGCGTTGCGCCCTTTTCGGCGCGTTTCCGCCAGCTCCTGAAACCGTACTCCCACCAGCCGAGGAAGAGATCGACCCAGGGCCTGTGATGCGGGAAGGAAATCTCGATCTGGACCTGTTCGCGCGAGGCAACGCGGCCATGAAACGCCCAGGAACTGTCGAGTATCCGGTGGATGAGCGCATGGTTCTCGTCGGATACCGGCCAGGCGAACTCCCGCGCGACGAGGAAATGGGAGATATCACCCAGCAGCCGCAGATCCGGTAGCCGATCGAGCAGGTCGAGCGTGAAGAACAGATCCGTCGTCATCCGGTCGCGATGGGTCTCGATCCAGACGTCGATGCCGGCTTCCTCCGCCAGC
Organism: Rhizobium sp. NPDC090279; assembly: GCF_044769665.1. Classification (NCBI taxonomy): domain Bacteria; kingdom Pseudomonadati; phylum Pseudomonadota; class Alphaproteobacteria; order Hyphomicrobiales; family Rhizobiaceae; genus Rhizobium; species Rhizobium sp. NPDC090279. Next base: position 88,200 of record NZ_JBIVYI010000006.1, read on the forward strand.
CGCTGCCAGCCTTCGAGCAGCGGAATGCAATCCTCCAGCCGCCGCAGGCGCACGTCCGGCTGCAGGCAGATGTGATGGACATTGTATTTTGCGGCGATTTCGAGCACGGGCTTCAGATCATCGACCGTCTTCGGGAAGCATTGCCCCTCCGCCTGCAAACCATGCTGCTTGAGCAGCCCCGCGACACGGGCGACGACGTTGCGGTCGTACCAATGGGTGCTGATGCCATCGAAGCCGGCGGCCGCTATCTTTTCGATATTCTCTTCCAGAGAAAGCTCAGGATGTCTCTCACTGCGTCTCTCCATGGCCCAGAGCGACTGGAATATCAGCAAATCTTGCATAGGTCCTCCCCTACCGTCGAGTTGCTCAGATCACGAATCCCAACTCATTGCCAGACGGCGCGGTGATGGGTTTTGCTCATGAGCGCGTTTCATTGCAAAGCGGATGTATTCGCGAGCCGGGAGCCGGCGGCATGATGGTTTTTCCTCAAGATACTCCCGGACGTGGTGCGGCGTTTCCTGGCAGGAAAGCATGGTTCGGTTCGAAAGTCCCGACTGCGCGAAGAGGCGCTGGAAACGCTGAGCACAACTGCCGCCGTGAGCAAATTTCATCAAATCAATACTGTCGTTTCGCGCCGACGTCTCCGACACTGGCTGCCTAGTTCCATTCACTGGGAGGCACATCATGGACGACACGCTCTACGGCAAGCGCGACAAGCGCGGCGACTGGAAACCCAACAAGCTCTTGCAATATCCGCCTGTCTTCATCTGGCCGGCGAAACCGATCGCCTTCCTGAAATGGTTCTTCGGCTATCCGGGCTATCTGATGCCCTGGAACGTCGTCTATGCCGCCGTCGCAACGCTGCTGTGGCTCTATGCGACGCCTTCCATGGACAGCATGAAGACGCTGGCGCCGGGCTGGATCGCCTATCTTTTCGCGCGCAATGCCATTCTGGTATTCCTGTTCTTCGGCGCGTTTCACCTGCGCCTCTACATGCAGAAGAAGCAGGGCACGAGCTTCAAATACAATAGCAAGTGGCCATCGAAGGATAACTCTGCCTTCCTCTTCGGTAACCAGACCGTCGACAACGTCGTCTGGACCTTTGCCAGCGCCGTGCCCCTCTGGACGGTCTTCGAGGTGCTGACGCTCTGGGCTTTTGCCAACGGCATCATTCCCTATGTCGATTTTGCCGAACACCCGATCTATTGCGCCATCATCATGCTGCTGGTCCCGGCATTCCGTGATCTGCACTTCTATCTCGTGCATCGCCTGATCCACTGGCCGCCGCTCTACCATACGGTCCACAAGCTGCATCATAACAACGTCAATCCCGGCCCCTGGTCCGGGCTCGCCATGCATCCCGTCGAGCATCTCCTGTATTTCTCGGGCGTTCTCATCCACTGGATCGTACCGTCCAATCCGATCCATGCCCTGTTCCATCTGACGCATGCGGCTCTTGCGCCGGCGCCTGGCCATGCCGGCTTCGACAAGATCGTGATCGGCGAGGATGCCGGCATCGATACTCACGCCTACGACCACTACCTCCATCACAAGTTCTTCGAATGCAATTATGCGGATGGCGTCATCCCGCTCGACCAATGGTTCGGCACCTTCCACGACGGCTCGAAGGAGGCAGAGGACCGCATGAACAAGCGTTTCATGGAGCGCGCGAAGAAGTACGCCGAGAGGCGGGCTCGCAGCTCCAACACGCCGAGCTGAGATGAAGCGGAGGCCGGCCGAAACTTTCGGCCGGCATAACGCTGTCGAAAACTTGCCAAGGGCGCTTGGTGCTCCATATGCAGCTTTAGGTTCTCCCCCCGCCGCCGGCCCAACCGGCCGCTGACGGCGGGAAATGCCGGAGCCTGCGGCCCTCCTTCCGCAGGCTCCGGCGTTGTCGCCTATCGGTGACTTGATTGGAGCCCGATATTTTCTGCCGTACAGGTCAGGAACTGCGCAGGGGCCTGACGCCCGTCAAGTTGCCTCTCCGCCAGCCTGCCGTGTTTGTGGCAGGCTGCCACCACTCAGCGCCCCTTCAATTCATGAGTGCGCATCATAAGTGCTTGTGGTCATCGGGCGCTAATCCCGAAAACGCATCTTCCTACATTCCTCTCGCGGTTTCGGAGGGCCAAGCAGGCGACGGTGTCGCCGCGTCGCTATGAGGTCCGGCGAGAATGCCTGCCGACTTGGCCCTTCGCATGGCCGAAATTGGCTATCCCTTATCGATACAGGAGTAGATTGATGCCCCACGTAATTCTGAAGATGGCCGCCGGAAGGCCCGAAACATTGAAGCATGCTTTGGCTGAAAACCTAACCAAGGCCGTCATGGAAACGCTTGGCGTCGACGAGGACGCAGTTTCCGTCGCGATCGAGGATGTGCCGATGGCCGACTGGGTCGAGAGCGTCTACCTCCCGGACATTCAGGGGAAGCCCGAGACCATCTACAAGGAGCCGGGTTACGATCCCTTTCGATAGGGGGCTGGCATCTGCGAACGCAAAGGAATGACGCATACGGAGCGGGTCAAAGGATCACGCTCGGTCATCACCGCTATCTCAGCCGCATAGCGGCAAACTAATTTGGCCCGACCGAAAGACGCAGGCTGCCATTTGCAGTGGTACTTGCGGCTATGCGATCATAATCCTCAGCGCTCGGATGCCGCGTCAATAGCGGCGTCCGATGCGTTGCGCTGATGACCAACACAGAAGCACCCGCTGCTTCCGCCGCCTCTATCCCGGCGGGCGCATCCTCAAAGACAAGACACTCTTCAATGGGTTGGGCCAACATCCTTGCGGCCAGCATGAAGCAATCCGGTGCCGGCTTGCCATTCTGTACATCCTCGCCGGCGATCAGAACCCGTGGCCAGGGGAGCCCGACCGCCGCGAGGCGAACTTTGGCCAGTTCCCGCGGAGCCGAGGTGACGATCGCCCACCGATCCGGCGGCAGGCCTTTTAGAAAATCGGCGGCACCTGCGATCGGCTCGACACCAGCGACATCATCGATTTCGGCCTGGGTCAGGACCTCCACCTCCTCTGCCGGGTCGATTCCCGACAGACCGAGCCGGGTGATCGTCTCGATCGCCTTGCGACCATGAACGGTCGCGAGCAGGCTGACAGCATCGACGCCGCGTCTTTGCGCCCACGCGGTCCATACCCGTTCCGCGACCGCAATCGAATTCAGGACGGTTCCGTCCATGTCGAACAGGAAGGCCCCGAAGGGCCGGCTGTCAAAGGGCATCAGAATCGATCCTCGGCTTTCTGATGGGATGACAGGCGATCGAGAATGGCCTGTGCGGTGTTGGCGTCGGTGACCAAGGCATTGATCATCCCGGACCGCGCCGCGCCGATGATGCCGCTCGCCTTGTTCGGCGTTGCCGCAACCGCGATGCAGAGCGACACTTTGCGCAACTGCTCGGGAGAGGCGGCGATCATCCCCTCCTCCCCGTCCCAATGCAGGATCTCGCCCGCTTCGGTGACGTAGTGGCGGAGTACGTCGCCTGCCGCATGGCTCAGCGCCCTTTCTCCCGGCAGCGCCGCTTCCGAAGGGTTTGCGGCGTGAGCCAACCCGACACCGACAATTGCCGCATCCAGCTTGTCCCAGAGGGACGTCACCTGCTGCACGGTGGGATCGCCGAGAAACGCATCGCGGAGTTCGGTCGAGGAGATGTAGGGCGCATGCAGAAAGTGCGGTACGCCGCCCATCTGGGCTGCCGCCTGGCGCACGAATTCATTGATCTGGAAATGTGGCGCCGCCTGCTGCATGCCGCCATTCAGTGCGACCGTGACGATACCGGGCAATTGCGGCAATCCGGCCAACGTCACCTCGCGCACCGCCCGGCCCCAGCCGATGCCCAGCGTCGAGCCCGAGCGTATGCCCGCCTGCTGCAGAAGCGAGCCGACAGGCGCGGCAAGCGCGCTCAGCACGTTTGACGACGGAGTGTCGATCACGGTTGCGGTGCGCAACTTCAGGCCCTCGATCAGGGCAGCGCTCAGATCCTCGGCCGGCGAGAGATCGATCACTTCGATCCGGACGATCCCGACCGCCCGTGCTCGCTGCAGCAGTCGCGAAACGGTCGCCGTCGATAGGCCCAATTTCCTGGCAATATCGACCTGCGACATGTCTGACTGGTAGTGCAATTTGGCGACCGTATGCAGCAACGCGCGATTTGCCGCAGCCTCCTGCGATTGAGACGAATTCAGATTGAAATTCCTTTCTGCAATGTGTTACACATACAGTACCTGAGGAGTTATCGCTCAAAAAAGCCGGTTTCGCAACGTCTGTGCCGCGCGTGAGAGCCCTCAATTTCAAGAGTAATGCCCTCTTCGAGGAGTGGAGAAGGCGTGCTTGCGTCGGTGCCGTTTCGCAACGGCTGGAGGAAGGATCAGATGACGAAATTGACGACAGCGGAGATGCGCGGTTACCAGCAGATTTGCGGTAGCGACGGTGCCATGATGGTGATCGCCTGCGACCAGCGCGGCGGTATGCGCAGCCTTCTGGCCAAGGACCCTGCCGAGCAGGCGGCCATCTCGGACAAGGTGCTGGGGGACACGAAGGCCGATATTGCCCGGTTCCTGGCAAGCAAGGCATCATGCGTTCTCGTTGATCCGATCTGCGCTGTGCCGGCGCTGGTCGATGACCGGGTTCTTCAGCGCGATACCGCACTGCTGATCGGCCTGGATGCCTCCGGCTGGGATACGTCGCTGGAAGGTTATCGTCTGTCGAAGCTCGTTCCCGGCATTTCCGCGCGCCGCGTGCGCCAGCTTGGGGCGACCGGCGGGAAGATCATGGTCTATCTCCGCTCGGATCGGGAAGCGGCGAATATTCACAATATCGACATCCTCAGGCGCTGCATCGAAGACTTCGCGCACGAAGATCTTCTGCTCGTTGTCGAGTTCCTGACCTATAGATTCGAAAATGAGGACGAGGCAGAGTATAAAGCCAAACTGCCGTCTCTGATCGTCGGCGGCAGCAAGATCTGCCTGGATCTGGGCGCGAAGGTCTTGAAGATCCCCTATCCCGGGTCGTCGGACGCCTGCGCCGAGGTCACGCGGCTTGCCGGCGACGTGCCTTGGGCAGTGCTTTCGGCCGGTGTCGACCATGCAACCTTCCTGATGCAGGTCGAGGATGCCATGCGGAATGGCGCCTCCGGCGTCATCGCCGGCCGCTCGCTATGGAAGGATTGCATTTCGCTCGACCGTACGGTGACGAAGGATCGGCTTGAATCGGTCGCGGTGCCAAGGCTTCGCGAAATCCAGGCCGTGATTGCGACGCACTTCAGGGGTACGGGATCGCACGGCACAGACCAAAGGCTGCGCGCCAATGGCTGACACCGCGATCGGTGTCGATATTGGCGGCACGAATATCCGTGCGGCCCTCGTCTCCGCCCAAGGCGAGATCCTTGCCAAGCTGTCGGAACGCACGCCGACCGACCCCTTGCTGGTAGTGGAGCGCGTCATCGCGATGGCGCGTGAGTTCGACGCACCTGAGGTCTTGGGCATCGGCGTCGGCATACCCGGCCGGGTCGATGTCGCAACCAGAGAAATCCTCTCCGGCGGCATCTTGAACCTCGCCGGCCTCGACTTCGTGAAACGGCTGGAGGCGGCCCTCGGAAAGCCTGTTGTCATCGAAAATGATTGCAGCATGGCGCTGATCGCCGAGATGCGGATCGGCGGCGCCAAGGGCTATCGCAATGTCGCGATGCTGACGATCGGAACGGGAATCGGCGGCGCTGTCGCACATGCCGGACGCATCTATCACGGACATAGGGCGGCGGGCCAACTCGGCCACATATGCGTATCGCAGGATGGTCCGCCCTGCCCCTGCGGTCGACGCGGTTGCGTCGAAACCTTCAGCTCCGGAACCGCTTTGCGCCAGCATATCACCGAAGCCGGGTTGTCGGTAGCAACGATCCGAGAAGTCTTCGACATGGCAGTCGCGGGAAACGACGCGGCAGTGCGCGTTCTGCGCCAATGGGCAATCCCTTTGCGTGTCGCGCTCGACAATATTTCTGCGACGATGGACCCGGAGATTATCCTGCTCGGCGGAGGGCTCGGCTGCGACGCGGCGCGGGCGCTTGCCGATTTGCCGGCGGTGGCGCCGTGGTTTTGCCCCGCCATATTGCCTGCGAAACTTGCCGACGATGCCGGCGTAATCGGCGCAGGCCTTTCGATTTTCGACGCCGATGCCATGCCGCAGGAAAAGCGCGTCGTCCTCATCAATGGCGTGCCGGCTTCCGGCAAAAGCCGGCTTGCCAGGGGTCTGTCTCAGCGCACCGGTTGGCCGGTCCTGTCACTCGACGGCATCAAGAACCCGTTCCTCCAGCATATCGGCCCGGTCGATCGCGACTTCAACCGGACTTTGGGAAAAGCGAGCTACGAGGCGATCTGGTCCGTCGTCGCGGCGGCGCCGGCCGGCTCGACCTTCATCATCGATGCCTGGTTCGGCTTCCAGCCGAAAGCGCAGCTCGAAACCTATATCCGCGCCGCGAAAATCGAGCACGTTGCGGAACTATGGTGCAAGGTGCCAGGATCGGTTGCGGGCGAGCGCTATGCCAGCCGGCTGAAGGATCGACTGCCTGGGCATCCGGGTGCCGAATACGTACCCGAGCTGATTGCCCTTGCCGATCGCGCCGAGCCCATGGGTTGCGGTGTCGTGATGACGGTCGACCAGACGCGAGAACCCGATATGGAGGCTATTTTAACCTGGCTTCTACAGGTTTTCGGCGGCGAATAATATGAGCCGCCATCCAGGCAGGCGGCACGAATGCCAGATAGTCTTGAACCGCCGTGCGACGCTATGTCCCCGGCGGATCAGGATATAGTGCCTGTGCCGGAATTTTCAAATTATATCAAATGGATAATAGAAATTCATTACAGAAAAAAATTACTTGACGCGCGGAAATAAGCCACTGATTATCGCTGTGCCGGACAGGGGAGGTTCGGCTTCAAGAGGAGGAAAATTATGGAGCGCCGCTCATTTCTAAAGGCTTCGGCCGTGGCATCGCTCGCGACTGGTGTTGCGGCGGTTGCCGGCAGCACCAAAGCCGCAGACAAGAAGTTTACCATTGCCCTCATTCCAGGTCTGACGACCGATGCTTTCTACATCACCATGCGTAAAGGTGCCGAAGCCGCTGCCAAGGCAGTTGGCGCGACGCTCGTCTTTCAGGGCGGCCCCGATTTCAACCCGGTAACCCAGGTTCCGGTTCTTGACGCGGTGATCGCCAAGAAGCCCGATTTCATTCTCATTGCGCCGACCGACAAGGACCAACTGATCCAGCCTATGAAGAAGGCTGCGGACGCCGGCATCCCGATCATCACCGTCGATACCTTCATCGGCACCGGCGTCTACCAGACCGGCAGCGGCGATGCCGACTTCCCGCTGTCCTATATCGCTTCCGACAATTTGCTCGGCGGTGCGATTGCCGCACGCGCGCTGGCAAAAGCCGTTGGCGAGAAGGGCAAGGTCTACGTTTCCAACGTCAAGCCCGGCGTGTCGACCACCGACCAGCGCGAGCAGGGCTTCAAGGAGGAAATGAAGAAGTACCCGAACATCACCGTTCTGGAGACGCAGTACAACGACGACGACGCCAACAAGGCAGCATCGCAGTTGCAGGCCGTCTTTGCCCGCAACTCGGATCTCGACGGCGTTTTCGGGGCCAATCTGTTCTCCGCCCTCGGTGCCGCCAACGGCGTGCAGCAGGCCGGCCAGACGGGCAAGATCCGCGTGGTCGCCTTCGATGCGCCGACATCCATCGTCGACAACATCAACTCAGGCCTCGTCGATCTGGCGATCGCGCAGCATCCGGCTGAAATCGGCTACTTCGGCGTGATGGCAGCCTATGCTCATCTGACCGGCAATTCGATCCCGACGGCGATCGGCACCGGCTTCACGGTCATCGACAAGTCGAACGTGGCAGACAAGAAGATCGCGAAATTCATCTACTCCGATTAATCGGATGCAGCCTGTGCCTCGCTGAAGGGCGAGGCACATTTCCAACGATGATTGAGCCGAGAGCGCTGCATGTGCCGCGCCATCATAGCTCCAGTTTGGACGATCCATGACACTCGACAATGCAGAGGTCCGCAAGGCGGATCAGCACGTGGCGCCCCAGGCAGACCACGGCGACCAGGCAAAAACCATCCTGAACCGCATCGCGCAGTTGCGCGCATGGCTCTTTCTTGCCGCGCTTATCGTGACATTCGAGATCTGGGCGCGGATCGACTTCGGCGGCACGTTCATCGGCTCGAGCTTCAATTGGCAGTCCGTTGCGATCTTCGCAGTGGCGCCGCTGCTGCTCGCAATCGGACAGACCTTCGTCATCATTTCCGGCGGCATCGATCTGTCGACCGGCTTCATCATGGGACTTGCGGCCGTCGTGGCCGCGCATATCGCCAATATAGCCGGCCTCTACATGCCTTTGCCTGTCGCAATGGTGCTCGGGATTCTCGTCGCCATGCTGGCAGCCGCAGTCCCCGGCTTCATCAACGGCCTTTTGATCTCACGTCTCAAGGTCCCGCCGTTCATCGGCACGCTCGGCATGTTCGGCGTCGCGCGCGGCACGGCCTTCCTGCTCGCCGGCGGAACGACGGTGCCGGTCAAGAATTCCTATTTCGCCGAGCTCGGCAACGGCCGCTTCTTTGGGGTGCCGTATCTTGTCATCGTCACGCTCGTCTTTGTCCTGATCATGCACTACCTGCTAAGCCAGACCCGCTTCGGCCAGCACAATTACGCCATCGGCGCCAATGCGCAGGCGGCGCGGCGCGCCGGCATCAACATCAAATCTCATCTGCTCCGGCTCTACATGCTTTCGGCGGTTTGCGCGGGTCTTGGCGGAGCGCTCTATGCTGCCCGCTTCACAGCGGGCGCGGCGCAGGCCGGCGAACCGCTGCTGCTCGATAGCGTAGCCGCGGTCGTCATCGGCGGGGCGAGCCTGTTCGGCGGCTCGGGAACGATTATCGGTACGGTTGCCGGGGCGTTGGTCATTGCCGTCATTCAATACGGCCTCGTCTTCATGAATGTCGAGCCGTTCTGGCAATTCATCGCCGTCGGCGTCGTCATCATCATTTCGGTGCTCATCGACCAGGCGCAGCGCCGGTTCAGCGGAGCGAAACAGGATGAATAGTGTCACTCCCCTCCTCGAGGTCCGCAACCTCTCGCGTTATTTCGGCGCAGTGCGCGCGCTCGACAATTGCTCCATGGTCGTCCGACCCGGCGAGGTCGTCGCTCTTGCCGGTGACAACGGCGCCGGCAAGACGACGATGATCAAGGCGATCTCCGGCGTCTATCCGCCAACCGCAGGCGAAATCCTGATCGAAGGCAAGCCCGTCACCTTTTCTTCGCCGCAGGATGCGCGCGAGAAGGGCATCGAGACGATCTATCAGGATCTCGCTCTGGCCGACAATCTGACCATCGGCGCCAATATCTTCCTCGGCCGCGAGCCGATGAAGAAGCTCTTCGGATTCCTGCCGGTTCTGGATCGCAAGGCCATGGCGGAAGCGGCGCGCAAGACGATGGCGGAGCTGGACTTTCACGTGAAGAGGCTCGACGCGCCGGTCAGCAACTTCTCCGGCGGCCAGCGCCAGGCGGTTGCGATCGGACGTGCGGTTTACTGGAATGCCCGCATTCTGGTCATGGATGAGCCGACGGCAGCCCTCGGTGTACCGGAACAGCGCAAGGTCGTAGCACTCATCAAGTCGCTGAAGGCGCAAGGGCGCGGCGTTGTCTTCATCTCGCACAATCTGCAGGACATTTTTGCCGTCTCGGACCGCATCGTCGTCCTGCGCCGTGGGATCGTCGCCGGCGAGCGCAATATCGCCGACACCAATCACGAGGAAGTCGTGAGGCTCATGATCGGCGGCTAACCCGTCACCAAACCAGCGCCCAACTCAAGAGAAGGTGACAGCGTGTGATCGCTGTCACCTTCTTTGTTTGCGTCATGGTCCTTTGTCGCTGCTTGAGCAGGATATTGCCTCGCAATGAGATAGCGGTGTTCTTCAATCGATATGACTGTTGCTGGCCATCTGCCATGCTATGGGTGATATCGACTATTCCAACGACCAATATCGACTGGAAGCGCGTTCCGGCTGAGATCGCGGAAAACCGAGCGCACTTCTTGGAGGCAAGCAGGAATGAGCAAGACGGATCATATCGTGTCCCTCACAGAAGCGTCCCCGACGGTGAGCGATATTGCTGCAATCGCGCGGCGCAGTGCCACGATCGCGATTTCACCTGGTGTCAAAGACAGGATCACCGCCGCCCGCGCCGTCGTGGAACGCTACCTCTCATCTGACCAGCCGGTCTACGGTCTGACGACAGCATTGGGTGCAGGTGTCGACACACGGCTTGCCACCGATGACCTCATTGCCTTCCAGTTGCGCGTGCCGCAAGCCCGTGCAGTCGGGGTCGGGCCAGCGCTGCCACGCGAAGCCGTCAGGGCGATGATGGCCGCCCGTATCGTTGGCATGGCAGCCGGCGGCTCCGGCGTGTCATTACCGGTTTTCGCCGGCCTCGTCGCAGCGCTGAATGCGGGCTTTCATCCAGTCGTGCCATCGCTCGGCTCGATCGGCGCTGCCGATCTTGCGCCTTTGGCGCATATGGGACGCGCCCTACTGGGGGATGGCGAAGCCGAAGTGGATGGCGTGGTGATGCCAGCTCTGGACGCTCTCTCCAGGGCGGGGCTGAAACCATTGCCGATCGCGCCGAAGGATGGCCATGTGCTCGTGGTCGCCAATAGCCTGTCGGTCGGCAAGGCCTGCCTCTGTATCGAGGATATCGAGCGCCTGTTCGATTGGTCGCTTGCAGCCGTCGCGCTGAATTTCGAGGCGTTTCGTGCCAATGTCTCGGCCTTTGACGACGGGGCGTTGGCAGCGAGGCCGGCCTTCGGCCAGCGTGAGGCGGCGGCAGGACTTCGCGCGCTGCTTTCCGGAAGCTCGCTCCTTGTCGATGGCGCGGCACGGCGTCTGCAAGATCCGCTGAGTTATCGTTGTGCCCCGCAGGTTTGGGGCGCCCTCCTCCATGCGATTGGCGAGGCGCGCGCCGCGACCGAGATCGAGCTTGCCAGTTCCGGCGACAATCCCGTCGTGCTTGTCGAAGAAGGATTGATCCTGTCCCACGGCAATTTCGACATGACGGCCTTCGTCCTCGCATGGGAGCGGCTCGGCCAGGCAATTGCCCACTGCGCGGCGGCGACCGCCTATCGAACAATCAAGATCATGTCTCCGGGCATGTCGGAGCTGCCGCGTTTCCTGACGCCGCTGGGGCAGAGCAGAACTGGCTTTGCCACCGTACAGAAAACGGTCTCGGCGCTCGAAGCCGAGATACGGCATCTCGCCATGCCGGTCTCGCTGACGCCTATCCCGGTCGCCGATGGTGTCGAGGATCAGGCGTCGATGGCGCCGAGCGTTCTGTCAAAGATCGAAGCGATGATCGGGCGGCTGCGCTATCTCGTGGCGATCGAGCTGATCGCGTCGGCCCAGGCCGTCGAACTGCGTGGCGTCGCGAGCGAGCTCGGCAGTGGAACATCGAGCGTCTATCGGCAAGTGCGCCAACTGGTGCCACCGCTTGAAGAAGATCGCGCCCAAGGTCCCGATTTTCAAAGGGTGTCGGAATTTATTGCGGAGAGAGCCGTAAAGGTGGCTCCCTGATCGAAAATGGCGGCAAGGCGGTCATCGCCTGTCGCTTCACTCCCGCAGGCTGCTTGCCGGCCCGCATAATTCGATAGACCGGCGCTGCCGCTGACATGCCTGGAGAACGAGAATGCAGGAAATCTGGATCGACTATCTCAATGCCATCGACGCCAAGGCGCTGGCGCTTTCCAATGATGAAATCCTCGATGCCGTGACCAGGGCGCTCGATGCGCAAGGGCGCGGCGAGACCGTCATCGAGCCTCGTGTCCATCTCGTGCCGGAGAGTTCCGACAAGGGGCATTTCAACGTACTGCGCGGCTATGTGAAGCCGCTCGACTATGCAGGCGTCAAGGTCGTCGGCGATTTCGTCGACAACTACAAGCAAGGATTGCCCTCGGAAATGGCGGTCCTCAATCTGTTCGATCCGCGCACCGGCGTGCCGAAGGCCATCATCGATGCGACTGCGATCACCGACATGCGTACCGGTGCCGTCACCGCTATCGGCGCCCGCCATCTCGCCCGCAAGGACAGCAAGATCCTCGGTCATATCGGCGCGCGCGGGACGTCCTACTGGAATGTGCGGCTGCTCGACCACATCTTCGACTTCGATGAAATCCGCGTGCATTCGCGTCGCCCGGAAAGCCGTGATGCCTTCGCCGCCCGATTGGAGAAGGACCTCGGCAAGAAGATCATCGTCACGGACAATTGGGAGGATTGCCTGAAAGGCGCCGACATCATGATCGAGGCAAGCCGCCTGCCGGAGCCAACGCCGCTCTTCAAGACTGCCTGGGTCAAGAAGGGGGCCTTCGTCGTTCCCTATGGCACGATGAGTGCGCTCGAATTCGATCTGACCGATATCATGGACAAGGTCGTCGTCGACGATTGGGGCCAATGCGGTCCCGGTCGACCCTTCGGCGCGCTTCGCCGCCATGTCGACGAGGGCAAGGTGACGGCCGAAACGCTGCATGCCGAAATCGGTCAGATCGTCTGCGGCGCGAGGCCGGGGCGCGAAAGCGACGACGAAACCATTCTCTTCTGGCATCGCGGCCTCAGCACTACCGATGTGGCACTCGGCGCAGCAATGGTCGACAAGGCGAGGCGCATGAATATCGGTCAGCGCCTTCGGTTTGCGTGACGGGCCATGACGACTTCCGCTGCCATCGCCTGCTCGCGAATGTACAACCTCAGCCCGAAGATATCAGGGCTTTGGGATCGGCTCTTCCATTGGCTTGCGGACCGATCTGGTGTCAAGCTCGAGGTCATCGCCCATGCCGCTCCGGCGCCTCTTTCCGAGCTGTGGGGACGCGCGGACATGGGCGCCGTCTTGATGTGCGGCTTTCCGTTCTCCAGCCTGTCGCCGGCCGAACGTCCTCAGCCGCTGGCGGCTCCTGTTTCGCTCGCAGATTGGGCCAACGGACGGCCGGTCTATGCGAGCCATATCGTCGCCGCTAAGGACAAGCCGCTGGCGGAAGCCGATCTCGCAACGGCGCGCTGGGGTTGGACTGTGCGAGACTCGCAATCCGGCTACAACGCGCCGCGCGAATTCGCTTCGGAGCTTGCGCATAGGCCATCGGCGGCGCAAACCGTTGGCCCGCTTCTCAATCCACGCGGCGTGGTCGAGGCCATTCGCGCCGGTGCCATCGATGTTGGCGGCATTGACGCTTACGCCTATCAGCTTCTGGCAATGCACGAGCCGGACATGGTCGCGCCATTGCGGATCGTTGCGACCACGAAGCCTGCGCCCTTCCCGTTGCTGGTGGCTTCGCGGCAACAATCTCCCGAGGTCGTCGCAGCGCTTCGCGCCGTTCTCCTCGGTGCCCACGAAGATCCGGAGGGGCGCGATATCCTTGCGTTGCTCGGTCTGGCGGCCTTCGCGCAACCGGATATTGCCGCTTATGACCAGCTTCCCGCGAGGGCCCGGGCTATTGATGAAATTCTCGGGACGTGGTGAAACTCAAAGAGGCGGCACCGCCAGGATAGCTCAACGCGGCAATCAATAGCCGGATATCACGCGCTGGCGGCTTGCTTCAACAATTTCTCCGCAGCCAGGCCCAGGCATTCCTCGAATGCCGTCAGATCCAGAAAGAGCTGATCCGATGCGACCTGACGCGTGACGATGACGCCGCCACGTGACACTATGCCGCCATCAAGCATCAGATTGTCGGTCATGTCGAAGTTTTCCAGCGATAGTCCGTCGGGACCGCGCTCGCGTCCATCGGCACCGAGATGAACCTCGCCGCCGTAGAGCTTGCTCACGCGCTCGAAATGATTGTCGGCGCAGTTGGAAAAGGCGAATGCCGGGCAGCCACGCGCGCACATGAAGCCGAGCTCGAAGGCCGTGCCGATATCGGCCGCAACGCCGCGGAACGGCGTCAGATTGGCGATGATGAGATCGGCGCTCGTCATCAGTTTTTCATTGATTGCACTGATGGCAAGCCCGCGCTGCCGGCGCGTCTCCGTCTCGGGCACAGCGAGGTCGCCGGGCGAAACGGGCGTAAAACCATAGCTGCGCGCCAGCGCGATCTTGCGATCGAGGATTTCCCTCGCGTTTGGAAGAAACACTTCCGGGCCTGCCAGATATGCTCTCAATGCCTCGCCTCTTCGCCAGAATATTGCACCGCAGGAGTTGCGGGACCATATGAAGCCTATGGCCGATTCAAGGCTCCTCTGCCATAGCCGGGCACATAATTTACGAAATCGCAAAATAAAGGCGATTGCCGTTCCCGGTTACTGGCGAGATGCGTATAGTTCCATTCGGATCGAATGGCGCTCACGATCGATGACAGAATTTGTGGGGTATAGAAAATGCAATCTTCCATTGAGGCCGTTGCTGCCTCGACGCAGGACGACCAGGGCAGCTGGCCGACGAAACAAAGCAAGATCCTCGATTGGCTGATGAACGATGTCCGCGAGCAGCGGTTCATCGACAATATCCTCGTCGAGCTTTGCGAGAAAATGCGGGCCGTCGGAATTCCGATCGGAAGAGCGACGATGCATTTCAGGACGCATCATCCGCAATGGCTCGGCGCGAGAATTCTCTGGCGCACAGGCATGAAGGAAGCCGATATCGCCACCTTCAGCTACGGGGTCGAGAACACGCCTCAGTTTCTGGCAAGCCCCATCAACGAGATTTTCAACGGCGCGACCGAGGTGCGGAAAAATCTCGAGATCTGCCAAAAGGTGGACCTGAATTATCCTCTCTACAAGGAGATGTATGCGGAAGGGCTGACCGACTATATCGCCTGGCCGATCTTTCACACACTGGGCAAGCGCCATATCGTGACCTTCGCCTCCGATGCCCCCGGCGGATTCACCGAGCAGCATCTCACGGTTTTGAAGGACTTGCTGCCAGCCCTGACGATGGTGACCGAGATCCGGCTGAAGAACATCATGGCGCGCACGCTGCTGCGAACCTATGTCGGGCCGCATGCCAGCGAAAAGATCCTGGCGGGTGCAACGACGCGCGGCAGCGGCACCACGGTCGGTGCGGCGATCCTCATCTGCGATTTGCGCGATTTCACCTCGATCTCGGACATGTGGCCGCGCGACGATGTGATCGAACTGCTGAACGGCTATTTCGACGCGATGGTCGACCCGATCGAAAAGCACGGCGGCGAGATTCTCAAGTTCATGGGTGACGGGCTGTTGGCCATTTTCCCATTGAGCGACCCCAATGCCTGCGACAATCTTCTTCTCGCCATCACCGAAGCACAGACGGGCGTTGCAGCGCTGAATGAGGAAAACCGCAAGCATGGCCGCGAAGTGCTGCGCTACGGCGTCGGCGTGCATGTCGGCGACGTGATGTACGGCAATATCGGCTCGCGTACGCGCCTTGATTTCACGGTCATCGGTCCGGCTGTCAATATCGCCTCCCGACTGGAAACGCTGACCAAGGAGGTCAAGCGGCCGGTGCTTCTGTCCAAGGCTTTCGTCGATATGGCCGGCTGCCAGCGGGATATGGAAAGCCTTGGCTCCTTCCCTCTCAAGGGCCTAGGGGAGCCGGTCGACGTGTTCGCCTTCGCCGCCAAGCAAAACTTGCTTCAACATGGCTGATTGACAAGCGGGGCGAGCTTCGCCCTGCAAACCCTCGATCTTGTACGGCGCGATTCAGTCGGTAGCAAAACGTGAAATGGCCAGGGGATGCCGCGGCATAGGGACCTCCCTATATTGTGAGTTGGATCATGACGATAGCCGCCTTATTTTTGGGATCGTTCTGCGCGTAGGAACGTTAAGTAGGGGTTGATTCTATCGGCTCGACCACGAGGGTGCCTGCCACCCATAATACTCTGACAAGGAGAAAACAGATGAGAAAAATTCTGACCCTGGCGTTTTCAGCAGCGTCGTTGATCGTTGCGAGTGCGGCGGTGGCACAGGCGGCGGACATGCCGACGACCTACCGCGACGAAGAGCCAGACCAGCGCAACGGCGTGAAGATCGGCTACCTCGAGTGCGAAATCGGCGGCGGTGTCGGCTATGTGCTCGGCTCGGCCAAGGAAGTGGATTGCACTTTCCATTCGACCGTCGGACGCGGGCGCGTTGATCACTACACCGGTGCGATCCGGAAGATGGGTGTCGATCTCGGCTTTACGACCCGCAGCCGGCTTGTCTGGCTCGTCTTCGCGCCGACAGCCGGCTATCATCACGGCTCGCTGAGCGGACTCTATCAGGGCGCCACTGTCGAAGCGACCGTCGGTGTCGGTGCCGGTACGAACATTCTCGTTGGCGGCACTTCCGGCTCCATCCAGCTTCAGACCGTCAGCGTGACGGGCCAGCTCGGCCTGAACGTTGCCGCAACCGGCACGTCTGTTACGCTGACCTCGGCCGACTGAGACCTTTGGCCACAGTTATAAGCCATTGTATGGCCGCTCTTGCTTAAAGCCGGAGCGGCCATTGTTTTCGTTGAGGACAAGCGCAAAGCCGTTTCTCATATCAACGCCTTTCAGCGCGAAATCGGTTTATCGGCGCATGCGTGCGGCGCTATAGCTAAGCAAAACCCAGAGATTCTTTGGAGCCAGAGTCATGACCGATACCGTCACTGATCGTTTTCTTCGTTATGTTGTCGTCGATACGCAATCGGACCCGACTTCGGCCACGCAGCCTTCCACCGCCAAGCAGAAGAATCTCGGACGCATCCTCGTCGAGGAATTGCTGGCGATCGGACTTGCCGATGCGCATCTGGACGAGCACGGCTATGTCTATGCCACCATCCCATCGAATGTCGACAAGCCGGTTCCCGTCATCTGCTTCTGTTCGCACATGGATACCGCGCCCGATTTTACCGGCACGAACGTCAAGCCGCAGATCCTGCGGAACTATTCCGGCGGCGATATCCGTCTCAGCGGCGATCCGCAGCAGGTCATTCGCGTTGGCGAGCACCCTGCCCTACGCGATCAGATCGGCAACGACATTATCACGTCGGACGGCACGACGCTGCTCGGAGCCGATGACAAGGCCGGCCTCGCGGAAATCGTCGCGGCTGCCAAATATCTTGTCGACAATCCCGATATCCGCCACGGCACCATCAAGCTTCTGTTCACGACCGACGAAGAGATCGGGCGCGGCGTTGACAAGGTCGATCTGAAGAAGCTCGGAGCACAATTCGCCTATACGGTCGACGGCGAAACGGCAGGCCATATAGAGGACGAGACTTTTTCCGCCGACAGCGTCGAGGTCGTCATCCAGGGCGTCGCCATTCATCCGGGCTTCGCCAAGGGAAAGATGGAAAATGCCATCAGGATCGCCGGCGCGATCATCGACAGGCTGCCGATGGATATAGCGCCGGAAACGACCGACGGTCGAGACGGCTTCATCCATCCCACGGGCGTCAGCGGCTCCATGGAAAAGGCATCACTCGGCTTCATCATCCGCGATTTCGATGAGGCAGGCCTTGTCGTCAAGGAGGCCATGCTGGAAAAGATCGTCAAGGACGTCATGGCGACCTATCCTGGCTCCTCGCACGCATTCACCGTCAGACATCAATACCGCAACATGAAGACCATCCTCGATCGCCATCCGGAAATCGCCGAAAATGCCGTCGAGGCGATCCGCCGTGCCGGCATGACGCCGGTGCGCGGCAGCATTCGCGGCGGCACGGATGGCTCCAGGCTTTCCTTCATGGGTTTGCCTTGCGCCAATATCTTTGCCGGTGGACATGCGTTTCATTCACCGTTGGAATGGGTGAGCCGCCAAGACATGGAAAGAGCAGTAAAGACGCTCGTCGAATTGGCGAAGGTGTGGGCGGAGCGTTCCTGACGGCTCCCGAGAATAAGTATCATTCATCCTCCAAGAACCTAGTAACCCTGTCGCGAAATAGGGCATTTTCGTCTGACTGGAGTTAATCTCCTTGTCATTATGCAAGCCATTGGTGAATTTTTATATTGAAGCATTACTAAATTAGATTATTCTGTAATATAGTCTTGGGAGGAAAGGAGAACAAGCAAGCCCCTTCGTTCCAACTCTACGGTGCGCGCGCTCCGACAATCAGAAACAGGCTGACAAAAGCCTAACCTGAAACGGAGTCTAGTCATGAGAGTACAATCTTCACGGATAGCAATCGCTGCATCCGCTCTTCTTCTATTGGCCTCGACAAGCTATGCGGAGCCCGGCGGCGGGACGGATCACGGCGGCAGCCGGTCCGGAAGCGGCGGGCTGGGAGCTGGTCTTGGCGTGTCGGTCGGCGGCATCAACGCCGGCGTCGGCGCCGGGCTCGGGTCCAATGGACTTAATGCCGGCCTCGGAGCCTCCGTCGGCGGCACGAACGGCGTCAATGCCGGGGTGGGTGCCTCCGTATCCGGAACGAGTGGCGTCAATGCTGGCGTCGGCGCTTCCGTTGGCGGTTCCAGCGGTATCAACGCCGGTGCTGGCGCCTCCGTCAATAGCAACGGTGTCAACGCAGGCCTCGGCGCTTCCGTCGGAGGCTCAAGCGGCGTCAATGCCGGCGCAGGCGTCTCTGTCGGCGGGTCCGGAGTGGGCGTCGGCGTGGGTGTCGGCATAGGCGGCGGCAGTTCCGGCGGCAGCAGCGGCGGCGGAACTGGGACCGGTAGCGGAACTGGGACCGGCGGTTCTGGTTCCGGCGGAACCGGCCTGGCAACCGGAGGAACAGGCGGCACGAGCGGCTCTGGGCTGGGCTCGGGCAATTCCGGTACGGGATCGAGCACGCGCACGCTTGCCGCTTTCCGCACCATGTCGAGCGCTGAGCAGAAGCGCATGCTGATTGCCTGTCGTCAGGTGACGACATCCGGCAATTTCGATGCTGGTCTCGTCAGCCTTTGCCGGCTCCTGCGCAGCACGGCGAGTGCCGGTGGCCTGTAGGCGTCCATCTTCGACGTCACAGGGCTGCTTGCGCCCCCGGGAAAAAATCCTAGCGCCCGTTGCCTGGATGTTGGCAACGGGCGCGGACACGCGTCACAGCTACCAATCTACGCGGGCGACGTTATCGATCACCTGCCGACTGCGACGCAACATCATGCCCGGGGCATCCACGGCTCTGGTCAGCAGATTGCGCGCGCCTGCGAGTGGATGAAATCCGACCCTTTCCTCCACCAGAGGAGGCGTATCGTCATTTGCAAGAGGCGGAGCGGCTTCAGCATATTCAGGCTGGCCGGTAATTAACGGGTCCCGCGTTTCACATTGCGGCAGGCAGCGGTCGAAATGTTCCACTTCGCCGGATGCCGCGACCTTGGTCTTTGCGACGTCGGAATGCGATGCGATACGCTTTGCCGGCGCGCTGCCTTTGACCATGGCGGCAAGCGGCGAGGGTTGCGGGATCGGCACTGATATCGGCGGCTGTGCCGGGCTTGCATCGATCGTCGACTGCAATTGGTTCATCGCAAGTTGTTGCGCAGGTGCCACGCTGTTGATCGCGATGCGGCCGCTATCGTCGATGTACTCCAAGGTACGGTCGACGGGGCCGGTTTGAACGATCACATAGAGAGCACCGACAACGGTGCCGCAGACGGCGAGCCCGGAACCCAATCTTCGGGTTGTCTCGCTTTGACCGTTCCAC
Source organism: Rhizobium sp. NPDC090279 (assembly GCF_044769665.1). NCBI lineage: Bacteria > Pseudomonadati > Pseudomonadota > Alphaproteobacteria > Hyphomicrobiales > Rhizobiaceae > Rhizobium > Rhizobium sp. NPDC090279. Next base: position 107,824 of record NZ_JBIVYI010000006.1, read on the forward strand.
CATCTCACAGGCTGCGTATCCATTGACCGCTCCTTTGGACAATATCTCGGATACCCATTTTCACGCGAACTGTGGCGCAGCTTTTACCGAAAGATGGCCAATTGCGGACCTTTTGCAAAGAAATGTTGATGAATGCATCTTGGGTCCGGGTCCGTGTGCATCGATGACGGCGCGATCCCTTTGAAGCGTCTGAGCGGAACGTATCATCTCAGCCTATTGGACTGCGCTGAGTGTGGGCGGAAGAATAGCATTCCCTTTCGTTCGGCAGCGCAAGGGCTGGACTTCCCGGATAGCGAGCATGAGCGGAGGCGCTGCGAACATACCGTATGAATTGTTGCCGCCGGCGCCACAATATCTTCAGGCAACGAATCATAGCACGCCGCCTTAGTGCGCAAAATGTCTGATTCGGTCGCGATTAAGCCGATATCTTCGACGCACTTACTCAGAAACCAAGCAGGACATGGTCTATAATATTAACCAATTTTTTCAAAAAGATTGAACATCTATGGGTATTTATTAAACAAAACAAAACTCTACTTGATAAGTATTCTTTTGATACTGTCGCGCTTGCCGCGAACGCTCCCCGCCTCATTGCCAGCGAAGCATATATGTGCTTATTTTATTATATTCTGATATTTCTGAGGCCTACGCGAAGGGGAATGTGAATGCTGAGAATGCTCTGCGGCGCCACCCTTTTTGGTATCGCAATGACCATGGCAGTGCCGTCCGTTATGGCCGCCACTGCAACCGCAAATATGACGGTTCGCATCACCATCCAGGCGCAGTGCCTGATCCAGAGTGCCAACAATCTCGATTTTGGCACCAATGGTGTCATCACCAGCAATATCGACCAGGCAACGACCATCGGCGTGCAATGCACATCGGGCCAGACCTACAATGTTGGCTTGAGCGCCGGCGCCGGGGCCGGAGCGACAACAGCCGTCCGTGTCATGACAGGCCCGGGAAATGCGACGATCAACTACGCCATCTATAGCGACACCAACCGAACACAGACTTGGGGCACGACCATCGGCACCGACACTGTCGCGGGGACGGGCAATGGCGCTGTCCAGAATATAAATGTCTATGGCCGGGTACCCCCGCAAACCACACCGGCTGCGGGCGTCTACACCGATACCGTGGCGGTTACCGTCACCTACTGACAACTCATAGATCCAGGAGGCCGTCATGCAACGCATGTTGCCATGCATTGCCGCGACTATGCTTTTGCTTCTGAACGCTTACGGCATAGGTGCGGCATCCCTGCGAGTAGCACCCACCAGTCTCGAACTCATAGCGCCGTCGGCTGCCACGGTTTTGAATCTGGCCAATGACGGAGATCATCCGATCAATGTCCAGATACGCGTCTTCAAGTGGAGCCAGGCGGGCGGCGTTGAACGTCTGGAGCCGACCAGGGATGTGGTTGCCAGCCCCCCTTCGACGAAGATGAACCCGAATGCGCAATACGTGGTCAGGGTGGTTCGCACGAGCAAGGCTCCCGTCAAGGCGGAGGAAACCTATCGCGTCATCGTCGACGAGCTGCCGGACCCTGGCCGCGCACGCGCCGGCACCGTCACACTCATCATGCGCCAGTCGATTCCGGTCTTCTTCAAGCGGCCGGACGTGAAGCCCGCCGATATTGCCTGGAGCCTCAATCGGCAGGGCAACGGCCTTTCCCTGACCGGCAGGAACAATGGCGGCAGCCGCTTCCGCCTGTCGAACGTAACACTGGCGCAAGGGACGACAAAGATCGGCAACCGCAACGGACTGGTCGGCTACGTGCTTGCCGGCGCGACGATGCAGTGGCCGATGGGAGCGGCGAAGTCCATCTCCGGCGGCGTCGTGACACTCCATGGCCAGAGCGATCTTGGGCCGTTCGATGCTACAGTCGCCGTTAATCAACGGTAGTGCCGGCGCCGTTCTCATATGCATGTTTTTCTCAGTCCCGGCGCTGCGTGCTCAGGAAGTGCCCGATCTGCCGGCGACCACTGCGACGGCAGAGCAACCGGCGGCCACGCGCGAGGTCTACCTGGAAGTATTCATCAACAATACTTCGATGAAGATGATAGGCAATTTCAAACAACGTCAGAACGGCTCGCTTGCGGCTACAGCGGAAGAATTGCGCGAAGTTGGCATAAAGCCGCCCGCTGGCGCCAAGGACGACAAGCTGGTCGAACTCAGCGCCCTACCCGGCCTGTCGTATCAGGTCGACGAGGAGACGCAGCGCCTCTATGTCCTGACGACGGACAACGGGCGCGCGCCTCACGTCATCAATGTGAGGCAACAACAGGAGAGTGCGATCCCGGCGCCCCAAGCCGGCTACGGCGCCGTCCTCAACTATTCGCTCTATGCGAGCTCCAACGGTCTCTTCCAAGGCAATTCGAACCTGTTTCAGGGCATATCCGGATCGTTCGATGCCCGCCTCTTCAGCCCCTACGGCACGCTCAGCCAGTCTTTTCTCGCTGGATATTCCGAAGGCAGCCTTGATGGCGTAACCCGCCTCAACACGACCTGGAGCTACTCCGACCCGAAGAGCCTCATCACCTATCGCGCGGGAGACCTGACGACGGGCGGCCTGTCATGGACACGGCCGGTCTATTTCGGCGGCATTCAATTTCAGCGCAATTTCGCGCTGCGTTCCGACCTGGTGACCGAACCCCTGCCCTCGTTTACCGGCAGCGCCGCCGTTCCCTCGACACTCGATATCTATGCGCAGAACGTCCGCACCTATTCCAGCGACGTTCCCGCCGGACCATTCGAGGTGACCAACCTCCCCTCCTTTTCCGGCGGCGGGCAGGCGACCGTCGTATTGCGTGACAGCCTCGGGCGGGAAACCACCCAGACCTTGCCCTTCTATTCCTCCAATTGGCTTCTGCGCCAAGGCCTTCTGGACTTCTCGGCGGAACTCGGCACTCCGCGTCTGAATTTCGGAACCGAATCAAACGACTATGACGGCCGCATCATGGGCACTGCCACGGCGAGATATGGCGTGACCGACTGGCTGACGCTGGAGAGCCATTTCGAGGGCGGTGCGGATCTTCTGAACGGCGGTGCGGGCGCCGCCTTCCCCATCGGCTCATTCGGTGTGGGGTCGATTGCAGGGGCGGCGAGCATGAGCGGATCGCGTTCCGGCGCGCTGGTGAATGCCGCATTCGAGCTCAGCTATAACAGGTGGGCTCTCTATGCCCGCCTGCAGCGGACTTTCTCCGATTATGACGACATAGCTTCGGTCTCTGCCCGGCCGACGACCAGCACGGCCGGAGACACGAGCATCATCAGTGCCGGCGTACCGCGCGCGATCGACCAGGTAACGCTCAGCGTGCCCACGCCACTCGATCTTTCCAGCCTCAATCTCTCCTACACCAACCTGGAAAGCGCCGACGGCACCAGGAGCAAGATCGCCGGGCTCTCCTACAGTCAGACATTTAAGCATGCGACGGTCTACGCGAGCGCCTTCACCGATCTCGACGACCGCAGCAATTTCGGATTCTTTGCCGGCCTCTCCATCCCCTTTGGCGGCAACATCACGGCCAATACCGGCGTGCAAGGCGGCCCCAACGGTCTCGACGTCGTTGCCGACGTTTCCAAGCCGCTTCAGCAGGAGGACGGCAGCTTCGGCTGGCGGCTGCGTACCACCGAGGGCGAGAACACGGATCGTCAAGCGGCAATCAGCTATCGGGCCCCCTTCGCCCAGGTCGAGGCTGGTGTCCAGCAACAGGATCATCAGACCAACGCGACCGCGCGGGTCGATGGCGCCATCGCGGTTGCCGGCGGCAGCGTCTTTGCCACCAACCGGATCGACGATGCCTTTGCCGTCGTCGATGTCGGCGCTCCCGATGTCGAGGTTCAGCAGCAGAACAGGCCCGTCGGCAGAACCGGTTCGAGCGGGCGGATTCTGGTGCCCAATCTCAATTCCTACGAGCCGAACACCGTGACCATCGATCCCAAGAACCTTCCCGTTGATGCCGACGTGCCGGCGACGAAGGAAATCGTCGTGCCGGCCGATCGCAGCGGCGTCGTCGTCAAGTTCGGCGTGTCCGAGGCGCCGCAGGCCGCCCTCGTGACCATCAGGGACAAGAACGGGGTGCCGCTGCATGCGGGGCTCAACGGCAGCCTACAGGGTGCGAACGAGGATTTCGTCGTCGGCTATGATGGTCAGGCCTATATTCGCGGACTGCATGCAAGGAACGCAATCGACGTCTCGCTCCAAGACGGAACGAAATGCCACGCCGAATTCGCCTATAAGCCGCAACGGGGCGAACAGGTGCTGATCGATGACGTCAGGTGCTTTTGAAAGGGAGTTGAAAGGATGCTGCGTTCACTCGCTCTTTTGCTCGCACTGCTGTTGCCTTCGCTCTGCGCGGCACAAAGCTGCAACTTCACCGCAACCAATATGAACTTTGGCGCGGTCGATATCTTATCAGGTACCCCGGTCAATTCGACATCTACGATAAGTGTCAGTTGTTCCGGGGGGCTTCTGGATCTGGGCAAGCGGCTCCTGATTTGCCCAGATATCGGTGCCGGCAGTGGTGGGGCATCTTCGGCCGCCGCCCGCCAGATGTTGAACGGAACCAGTTCTTTGAACTATCAGCTCTATTCCGATACCGGCCGGAGCGTGGTGTGGGGGTCGAGCAGCTGGTCCTATCCGTCACGGTCACCGGCCTATGCGCTGACAATGTCCTTGTTGAATGGGTCGCTGATCGGCGCAACCGGCAGTCTGACGGTCTATGGAGCAGCGCTCGGAACTCCATCGACGGCAGTGCCGGGATCGTATACATCCAGCTTCGCATCGACCGCGACCTCCTTCTACTACAGCTACAGTAGCGCTACTAACTGTACTGCCCCCTCGGGAACGATTGGAACCGCGCCGTTCACCGTCAATGCAAGCGTCGCCGCCAATTGTCTGGTCAGCGTCCAGAACATCGATTTCGGGACACAGGGCGTTTTGAGCACGAATGTCGATGCCACTGGTTCCGTCACCGCGACCTGCACACCGGGCACGGCCTACACGATCTCCTTGAATGGCGGCACGACGAACGCCGCGCCGACAGCACGAAAGATGACGAAGGGGACGGAGACGGTGACCTATGGTCTCTACAAGGATACAAGCCGATTGCAGCCCTGGGGCGATGCCAACACACCGGGCAGCACTGTCGCCGGAACGGGAACGGGTACTGCTCAGCTTCTGACGGTGTATGGCCGCGTACCGCCGCAGACCACGCCGTCTCCCGGCAGCTACACCGATACGGTCGTGGTCACGCTCACCTTTTGATTTTGAACACCCGAGCGCCTGGCTTCGGCCAAACCGATGGCGTCGCTTTCATCAGGCGGCGTTTGCGCCGCCCGAGCTATTCGGCTCGCGTCTCGAGGTGGCGATTGCCGTCTCCTCCGTCGCACTATCGGACGAGCACACCAAATTGCGCCCGTTGCGCTTGGCCTGGTAGAGGCGGTTGTCCGCGGCGACGGCCAGCTTTTCCCAATCGTCGTACGCACTTTGCGCGCGCCAGTCGACGCCGAAGCTTGCCGTCACCTTCAGACCATGCTCATCGCTGACGCTGGCTTGCGCCAGGGTTTCCCGCAACCTCTCCGCCGTTGCGCGTGCCGAAGCCTCCGTGACATCGCCCATTACGACGATGAACTCCTCACCGCCATAGCGGGCAAACAAATCGGCGGGCCGCAGGCATGGCCCCAGGATCTGCGTCGCTCTCTGCAGCACCATGTCGCCGACGGCATGCCCATACCGATCATTAATCGATTTGAAATGATCGATATCGAACATGATGATCGCCAAGCCCCGGAATCCGGTTCTCTGGGCGGCAAGCAGGCCCTCGACCGCGCCTTCCAGTGCGCGTCGGTTCAAAAGACCGGTCAGAGCATCCGTCTGAGAAAGACGTCGCAACTCTTCCGTCATCGATTTGCGTTCCACTTCCAGCTGTCTTTTGAAACGCTGCTGCTCGCGCAGGAGATCAAGGCGCTGGAACATCTCGCGCATTTCACGGCCGGCGTGAGGTGTCGACGGCGGCGTCGTGAGGTTGCCGACCGCGATCTCGTCAATCTGCCGCATGACGGCAAACATCGGCCGGAAAAGCGATCGCCTGAGCACATAGGCCAATCCGATCATGACCGATATTGCCGTGACCGCAAGCAGCGCGGAGATCAGCATGGCTTGCAGAGACTTCTGCTGCACTTTCTCAAGCGAAATCAAAGCAGTTGTCTCAATAAGTTCACGCAGATTTTCCGTCGATTTCATGCCGGGTACGTATTTCGCCGTGAACTCGCCCGGTGTCGGGGCATGTCCTGCGCTCAGCTCGAAGGCGATGCGCTGGGCGTAAGGCAGCGATCCGGCGAAATAACTTACCGTCACCTGGTCCAGCAGCAGCGCAACGGTCTGGGATTGCAATGTGGCGGGTGCATAGGTCCTAAGCAGCGCATTGACTTCGAACAGCCGGTTCAACTCGCTGTCGAACGCGACCTTATAGTGGGCGCGAGCCTGCCCCTGCGAGGCCAGCATCATGACCACGTAGGAGCCCAGCCTGCCCGCGCGCTCCCTGAGCGTTCCAGCCATCGAGGTCAGCACGACTTCAGCGCCTGTCTCGGGCGCCAGTGCGATGACCGATCGGCCGGCGACGTCCCGGTAATCCTGGGCGCGATCCGCCGCGCGGAACATCGCCTGTATGGCGTCTGCGATCTTTATGCCGCTACGCTCGCCGCGCGGCAAGGCGGCCACCGTATCGACTGCCTGCCTGCCGCTCTCCAGTTGGGCCTTGAGCACCATGAATGCGCTGCGCATTTCCGGCGAACGGTCTATCTCGGTCCGAAAGAGTGCTTCGAGCTTGGCAATATCCTTATCAGTCTCTTCGCGGCTTGCCTTCAGGGCAGCGGCAAATTGCGGCTGTTCTTCTTCCGAAGCGCCCATGAGACTATTTGCGGGTCCGCGCTCCCTTGATATCGTCGCGGCTGCATGCAAGGCAGTATGAAAACGGCTGAACTCCGTAACGCCACGCTTGTAATTGATATAATCCGACAGGCTGAAGGCGATCGTCGAGCCGGCCATCATCAAGCAAACCATGATAACAGCTACAGCGCCGATCCATTGCAGCTGTTGAATTTTAAGCCGCGACAACAAATGCTCTCCAAAACCACTGCCTATTGCAGATTACACCAGATTCGATGGAATATTCACTTAACGAACAAGCTCAAATCTCTAGTTATTCTTCCAGCCCGTATATCGGAACAATCGGCCTGATTTGACAACCTTTCGCGCCTCGAGGGTTCGCCGCTTTCCGGGCCGCTCGACGTCACAGTCTCGGCCATTCCGAGCCGAAAACCCTGCATCGCGATCATTATCGCCATCACGCCACGCGCATGCCATAGAAAAGAACAGTGCCGGAAATGAGTTTTCGGCGCGGATCGCTATATTTCGATAGGGAGATCTGTTCTCTAAAAACCGGCCTATGCCGATAGGTTAAACTCCGGCTTGCTTCATCAAGCGGTCGCTGCCGGGAAAATCTAATTCTGGACGAAAACCGAGGGCATCAGGTTGGCCCGGGCCGAATAATGCGGCTGGCCGACGACATGGGATATCACCAGCGCATAGACCAGGATAGAACCGGCGACGATGACGATCCCGTTGATCGGAAACCCTATTTTCGATTTAACACCAGGCGCGACCTCCGCCGGATTGGCGCGAATGCCCTGTCTGATGGAATGGTCCGCCGTTGCAAAGGGAATCTGCAGCTCCCTTTCCATGCGAGCTTGCGCATCAAGGTGCTTGCCGTATCTCTTTGCGGGCCGAAACTGGATGACTTCGCCCATTTTTCACGCGGTCCCTTTCACCGCTTACGGTTATTGGCCATTTTCCTGGCTATCGTCGGTATTGGCATAATCGACACGGACCACGACCTTTTCCGGCCGCTGCTCGCCATGCGGAACGATCACAGTCACGATACAGCGATTCTCGCGCGGTCTTACGGACAGAAGGGTCCCTTTCGTTTTCGACAGGACCTGATCCACCGCGCTCGAACAATCCTGAACCTTGTAGGCGCTTTGATCGATTTGACTTTGCCCTGCCAATGCGAAGCCTGCAATCGAAATTCCCGCAACTATCGTTAGGACCCTGATCATGCCGCCACTATATCCCAACCAGGTCGAGGAGGCGACAGCAGTTCGCAACAAACCCAGTCTATTTGCGTCATCTTTTCGTGCGTGGGGCAGAAGCCAAAAGAGCGAATGTCAGCCGGCGACGATGGACTTTCAGCGGGAATTCATGGATTGAGATGCGGCGCAGCGTGCCGGGATTGTCGAATCTAGCGTGCCTTTGCGCCACCGAGACCAATTCGTTCATAGCAAGGTGCGCGATGCTTATTCTGGAAACCTCCCGGCTCGTTCTCAGGCCCTGGCGGGATAGTGACCGGGCTCCGTTTGCCGCCATCAACGCGGATGCGGAAGTTCGGCAATATTATTACCCGAGCCTGCTCACGGCAGCAGAAACGGACGAGCTGATCGATGAAGCCAACGAGCAGTTGACCGAGGACGGTTTCGGCTTCCTGGCCGTCGAGCGGAAAGCCGATGGTGCGCTGATCGGCGGCGCGGGCCTTTCGCGCCCCGGACCGGAAGTTCCGGGCGATTTCCCGCTGGAGATCGGCTGGATTTTGGGCCGCGCCTATTGGCGGCAGGGCTACGCGACGGAAATCAGCGGGCGGTGCCTGGACTTCGCCTGGCAACAGCTGAAGGCCGATTGTGTGATCGGCTATACCTCATCGATCAATGATCCCTCCCGCCGGGCAATGGAGAAGATCGGCATGTTTCATGTCGATGGTGGTGATTTCGACGATGTCACCGTGCCGCCAGGTCACATTTTGCGGCCACACGTGCTTTACCGCATCGATCGCCCCATGCAAGAATCCATGGATAGACAAGAGTAATCTGCGACGCGGGCACGCGGGCCAGCAACCTTGGTTCTTGCGCCACTCGTTCTTTCACGCGACAAATTTGCCATGAGCATCCCGACAACCCATCCCTTCGACTTCGATCCCACCTACGGCATGCAGCTTGCGCAGTTGCAGGCCATAGAAACACCAGAAGCCCCGCCCGGTTTCGATGACTTCTGGCAGCAGCGCTACAGGGCGGCCATTGCCGTTGACCCGCAACCGAAGCTTCGTCACAGCAAGCTGCGCCACGACAACTGGCATGTCTTCGATATCAGCTACATGTCGACAGGCTCGTTTCAGATCAATGGCTGGCTGCTTATTCCCCGCAGCGGTCAGGTGCGGCGCGGCCTGGTCGTCGGACATGGATATGGGGGAAGAGACCAGCCGGAGTTCGATTGGCCGGTAGAAGAGACGGCTCTCCTGTTTCCCTGCTGCCGCGGGCTCTCCCTCAGCGCCAGCCCTCAGATCCCGTCGGATGCGTCGGGCCATGTTCTTTCCGGCATCGAAAGTCGCGATACCTACGTCATCGGCGGCTGCGTGGAAGATACCTGGCTTGCCGTCTCGACCTTGGAGACCCTCTACCCCTGGCTTGCCGGCCATATTGGCTATAGCGGCATCAGTTTCGGTGGTGGCATCGGGGCGCTGGCAACGTCCTTCGATGCCAGGATCAGGCGCGGCCATCTCGTAGTCCCGACATTCGGTCATCGGCAGCTATGGTTGACCCTGCCGACAGTCGGTAGCGCGCAATCGGTCCAGGCCTATCAGGAAAAACACGGCAGCGTTCTGGAGATGCTTCGCTTTTTCGATGCCGCGATCGCCGCAAGCCGCATCACCGTGCCGATGCTCGTCGCACCCGCTCTTTTCGATCCTGCCGTTGCGCCGCCCTGCCAGTTCGCTGTCGCAAATGCGCTGCAGAAATTTAACGAAATCTTCATCCTGGATGCCGGCCACTTCGATTATGTTGGCGGCGAACAGCAGAACGCAATTCTGCGAGACAAGGTCGGGCAATTTTTTAAGGTGCTATGAACCGCGAATACCTGCGCTGGTACAGCCCTCGGCTGAATCGAGACATGGAGTTACTGGTGTTCGGCCATGCCGGCGCCAAGGTATTGGTATTTCCCACGCGCGACGGTCGCTTCTGGGAATATGAGCAGATCGGCCTTGTCGCCAGTCTCGCCGACAAGCTGAATGCCGGACAGCTGCAGCTCTACTGCATCGATGGGCTGGCTACGGAGACGTTTTACGGCTCCCATCGCCACCCGGCCGAGCGCATTCGCAGGCACAACGCGTTCGAGGAGTACATTCTCAACGAAGTCCTGCCGCTGATGACGCGGAAGAACGAGCATGAATGCACCATCGTTCACGGCTGCAGTCTCGGCGCTTTCCAAGCAGCAAGCCTGGTCTTCCGCCACCCTCACCTCTTCCGTAAACTGGTCGCCTTTTCCGGCCGTTACGATCTGACGATGAAGGTCGAATCCTTCACCGATCTGTTCGACGGCTATTACGACGAGGAGATATACTTTCACACACCGACGCATTTTCTGCCGGGACTTGCCTGCGAGTGGCGACTGGACAAGCTGCGCCAGATCGATATCGTCATGACGATCGGCGATGCCGATCCCTTCTTCGACAACAATCACCATCTTAGCCGGCTTCTTGCCGACAAACGCATCAATCATCGGCTGCATGTATGGGATGGCCGCGCCCACCGGGCGGGTGCTTGGCGGCGAATGGCGCCGCTCTATATCTGACAGAGAAAATCTGCTCTCACTATGTGGCCAGCATGCTCAGGCGGCGTTCATTCCTGATCTATCAGGCCTGACCTATCAGGCCAGCCCAGCCGGTATTGGCCGAAGCGCCTTGCGCGCTCCATAATCCCGCTCGTGAGATCTGCGATGCTGCAGCTCGGAGCTGGCGGAAAACTCTACCAGGATACGTTCCATCATGCCGTCCGGATAGGTTCCGGTGTCGGCTGTTTCAACTTCCGACTGGGCGGTAACGATCTTCAAACTCATCTCTAGTCCTCCGGCTCTGCGCGGAAACCCTTGATTCCAATGCTTGTTCCATTAGTATCCACGTAATTGTTAAAGAATTAACTACGTCCGTTAATCAAATCGGGCGCCACGGCATCGAACTTGAATGGCTGGCCGGATTGGAACATTCTTGCAATCCTGGCGTTCAATCTCTGATTTGATTGGGGGGCTCTATGTATCGATCCAAATCGCCCTGGGCGCAGCTCGTCTCGTTATCGGCAAAGCAACTGACATCGATTTCGACATAGCTCGGCATTGAGTTCCGACAGGAGCTCGGCCGAGTTTGCATGCCTTCGATCAATCACCGTCCAATCGGCGGATAGACTGGAGCGGATCATGGCCATCGTCATCACATCGATCATCCTCGTACTCATGGGTCTGGCGCTTGGCGGCGGTGGACTTTGGCTTGCGATGCTCGGCGGAAGCCCCTTTTATCTTCTGGCCGGCATCGCCTTCCTCGTGACGGCGGTCCTGCTTTCTCTGCGCAAGGCGGTCGCGCTCTGGTTCTACGCGATTTTCGTCCTTGCAGCGCTTGCCTGGGCAATTTGGGAGATCGGCTTCGACTGGTGGCAGCTCGGTCCGCGCGGCGGGCTGATCATTCTGATCGGTCTCTGGCTACTGACACCCTGGATACGGCGGCCGCTAGGCTTTCGTAGCCTGGATGGCGTTCACTATGGGGCCAATCCCTGGCCGCTTGCCATTCCGCTGATCATCGCCATCCTCGTCGCCGTCTATTCGATGACGACTGATCCTCACGATCTCTCCGGCGATCTTCCGACGACAATGGCGGCAAACGCTCCGATGGGCAGCGATGTGCCTGATGGCGAGTGGCATCACTATGGCCGAACCTCGTTCGGCCAGCGCTATTCACCCCTCGATCAGATCAATGCCGGGAATGTCGCCAACCTCAAGGAAGTCTGGCGTTACCAGACCGGCGACGTGAAACGCCCCGACGACATCGGCGAGACGACCTATCAGGTCACCCCGCTCAAGATCGGCGACACGCTGTTTATTTGTACGCCCCATAGTCTGGCGATCGCCATAGGTGCGACGGACGGCAAGGAAAAATGGCGTTACGACGCCAGTGCCGGCATGAATCCCAATCGCCAGCACCAGACCTGCCGCGGCGTCTCCTATTATCGCGACAAGGCGGTCGCCGCTGGAGCGCCCTGCGCCGATCGCGTCTATCTGCCCACCTCCGACGCTCGCCTGATCGCGCTTGACGCAGCCAATGGCAAAGTGTGCCCCAGCTTTGCCGATCAGGGCGTACTGCATCTGGAAGCCGGCATGAAGTACAATCCGGCCGGCTATTATTATTCCACCTCGCCCCCCGTGATCGTAGCCGACAAGATCATCATTGGCGGCGCGGTCAATGACAATTATTCGACCCAGGAGCAATCCGGTGTCATCCGCGCCTTCGACGCCAGGAGCGGCGCGTTGCTCTGGAATTGGGATTCAGGCAATCCCGACCAGACGGCACCGCTACCCGCCGGCCAGACCTACACAACCAACTCGCCGAACAGCTGGTCGGTTTCCAGCGCCGACGAGACGCTCGGCACGGTTTATATCCCGCTTGGCAACCAGACGCCCGATCAGCTCGGCATGGGCCGCAGCGCCAATGTCGAACGCTTCTCCTCTTCGGTGGTGGCGCTCGACATCAGTACCGGCCAGCTCAAATGGGTGCAGCAATTCGTCCATCACGATCTCTGGGATATGGACGTTCCGGCCCAACCCGTGCTCGTTGATCTGACGAAAGCCGACGGCACCACGGTTCCCGCGCTGGTCGCCTCGACCAAGCAGGGCGATATCTATGTGCTCGATCGCCGCACCGGCGCTGCGATCATTCCCTTCAAGGAGATACCGGCGCCAGGCGGGACCATTCCCGAGGATCATGCTTCGCCGATGCAGCCGATCTCTGATCTCACTTTCTCGCCGCCGCCGCTCCAAGAGAAGGATATGTGGGGCGTCTCGCTGTTCGATCAGCTCGCCTGCCGCATCGCCTTCCATCAGCGCCAATATGAAGGCCGCTACACGCCACCGTCGTTGCGTGGTTCCATCATCTTCCCCGGTAATTTCGGCACCTTCAACTGGGGCAGCGTCGCCGTCGATCCGGAACGGCAGATCATGTTCGGCATGCCGACCTATCTCGCTTTCACTTCGCGACTCGTGCCGCGCGCCGAGATCCCGCCCAAGGGTGCGGGCGACAAGGGCAGCGAACAGGGCCTCAACCGCAACGAGGGCTCCCCTTACGGTGTCTATATGGGGCCGTTCCTCAGCCCGCTCGGCGTTCCCTGCCAGGCGCCGCCCTGGGGCTATGTCGCCGGCGTCGACCTGAAGACCGGCAAGATCGCCTACAAGCACAAGAACGGCACGATCTACGACATGACACCACTGCCGCTGCCGATCAAAGTCGGTGTCCCCGGCATCGGCGGCCCGATCGTCACCAAGGGCGGCGTCGCCTTCCTGGGTGCGGCGGTGGACGATTATCTCAGGGCCTATGACGTGACATCAGGCAAGCAGCTCTGGCAGGCGCGCCTGCCGGCGGGCGGCCAGGCAACGCCGATGACCTATACCGCCAGCGACAATAAGCAATATGTCGTCATGGTGGCGGGCGGACACGGCTCCGTCGGAACGAAACCCGGCGACTATGTGATCGGCTACGCTCTGCCATGAATTGGTGACAGCGCGGTCAGGCGGCCCGTTCCTTCCGTCAAGCCTCAGCTCTTCAAGGAGCGGAGATTGCTCTGTGCGGCGTCGTCCTCGGAATTCGCGGGAGGTTCCCAGCCGAAGACGCTACGACCGCCATAGGAGAAGGATCTGTCGAACTCGCCGGCAACGATTTCCTTGAGGTCGGGGCCAGTGACGTAGCGCTCCAGGATTCTCGACTGGTCATCCAGCCGCTTCAGCGCCGACAACTCTTCATCGCGGCCAAGGCGCCCTTTCCTGACGGCGGATTTCATCACGTTGATCGTCTCGTCATAGACCTTCAACGGCACTGGAAAGGGATGCCGATCCTTGCCGCCATGTGCGAGCGAGAAGCGCGCGGGGTCGGAGAAACGACAGGGTGCGCCGTGGACGACTTCGGCGACCATCGCCAAGGCTTTCACCGTGCGCGCGCCGACGCCGGGCGTCAGAAGCAGGTCCTCGAAATCCACCGGGCCACGATCAGCGGCCGCGGCAAGATTGCCATGCAGGCGCCGCATGTTGATGTCTTCCTGACGCACATCGTGATGGGCCGGCATGACAAGATACGGCAGCATCGGTTGCGCCTCTTGCCTGCTGACGACTGGAACTTCTCTCTCCAGTGCATTGAATTCACGAATGATTTTATCCGGCCCCAGGGAGGAAAGCAAATCCAGCTGGCCGTTGCGGGAGTGATCCGCACGCCGATCGGCAAGATTGATGATCTCGCCCTGTTCACGCCCTTCGATGGCTGCGTGGGGCGAGTCCAGGAAACTCGTCAGGCCTTCCGATAGCCAATGATATCGTCGCGCCTGTCGCCGCTCGCCGTTCATGCCCTGCTGGATGACGACCCATTTGCCATCATCAGCAACGATGAAGCCATGCAGATAGAGGTCGAAGCCATCCTGCAAGGCAGCGCTGTCGACTTTGGCAATCAGCCGGCTCTTGGTGGCAAGCGAGGCGCCGTCGATGCCGACGCGATTGCCGATATCAAGCAGTTCGCCCGGCGTCTTGCGCGATTGCGCGCCGCGGCCGCCGCAGACATGGATGCCGAGTTCGCCGGAGAGCGGTGTCAGGCCGCGCTTCAGGGCGCCAAGCACGCTTGTCGTAATCCCCGAGGAATGCCAGTCCATGCCCATGACGGCGCCGAAGGACTGGAACCAGAAGGGGTTGGCAAGCCGGTGAAACAGTTCGTCGCGCCCATAATGCTGCACGATCGCCTCGGTGATGACGGCGCCGAGGCGCGTCATCCGGTCTCCCAGCCAGCGCGGCACGCGGCCGCCATGCAGGGGAAGGTCAGCTTTGCCAGCTCTCTGTGCCAAATCCGCGACTCTCGTTCTTCAACGGGGGCATTGTAGTCCCGGCGGCCTATGCGCGCCATCCGTTCCAATCTCCCGACCGGAGCCAAGATGCCAACAGGTAACGGTCAGTCACGATTCCGCAACAGATAGGATCGCATCGCCGCGATGCCTTCGTCGATATTGGCTCGGCCGAAGCCAATGCGGAACCGATCGCCCGGTGTTGGATTGAGATCCGAATGGTAGAGACTGGCCGGCAGGAGGAGCACGCCCGCCTGCTCGACGAGATCACGCGCGAACGCCTCGACACCGTCTGCACCTTTGTAGCGCGGATACGAGACGCAGCCTCCGTCCGGCGTATACCACTCAAAGAGGTGGTCGAATTCCGAAAACAGCGCCTTCAACTTCCCCAGATTGGAAGCAATCAGGCTGTTGTTGCGGTCGAGAATCCTGTCGGCATTCAGCAGGGCAATCTTCGCCAGGCTCTCGCTCGGACCGGCGTTGCAGATGGAAAGATAGTGCTTCATCCGCTCCATCTTCGAAAGCAAGGCACGGTCCCGACAGGCGAGCCAGCCGATGCGCAGGCCCGGCAGTCCGTAGGCCTTGGACATGACGCCAAGCGAAAGGCCGCGCTCATAGACATCGGCGGCCGCCGGCAGCAGCGGCTTATTCTCGACGGTCAGCCCACGATAGACTTCGTCGCTGAAGAGCCAGATGCCATGGCTGCGGCAGAGCTCGACGAGCGCGTCGAAACGCTCTCGCTCCAGCACCTTGCCCGTCGGATTGTGGGGGAAGTTGATCGAAATCAGCCTGGTATTCGGCTGGATCGCAGCGGCAACCGTGTCCATATCGAGCGACCAGCCATCCTCGGGGGCGAGGGCCACTGCAGAAACATCGCAAATGCTGAGCGGGATCGTCTCAGCCGACTGATAGTTCGGCGTGACGACGATTGCGTGATCTCCCCTGTCGAGAAGCGCGTGCATCGCGATGTAGATGCCCTCCTCCGCTCCGGCAAAACACAGAATGTCCGCGCCTTGCATTTGCCGATAGATGCCGGCGATGATATCGCGCAGTTCTGGGTTGCCAAAGGTCTCGCTGTAGCCGAGCCAAAGGTTCTCATAGCCCTGCCGCTGCTCCGGCGTCGCCATAGCCAGCAGTTCCGCCATCGTCATGCTTTGCGCGTCGGAGGCGGTCATGTGATAGCGCGCGCTGAACTCCCACTTGGAGAAATAGGTTTCAAGCGCGAAATCCGGCAGAAGCGGCATGGGTTCTCTCCAAGATCTGTAAGAGGCCAGCGCATCGGGCCGATCCCCATAGCTCACGACGTTAGAGATACGTTGACAAATTGTCAAATATGGAGTGATTGTAAATAATCGAACTTGGAAAGCGGCTATGGCGAAAACATCCGGCACAGACGATGCGAAATTGACGGCTCGGGAGGATATTCTGCAATTCGCTCCCGTCGCGGAAGCCGTCGCGACATTGCTGAAGCCGCATGCGGAAGTCGTCATCCACGATCTGCGGACGCAGACCATTGCCCATATCGCCAACAATCTGTCGCGGCGCGAGATCGGCGGCTCCTCGCTTGCCGAATTGAAAGATATCGGCGCCCTTGGCACCGATGTCATCGGCCCCTATCGGAAAACCAATTTCGACGGACGGCAGCTCAAATCCATTACCGCCGTTCTACGGAACCAGGCCGGCGAGCCATTCGGGCTGCTCTGCATCAATTTCGACATCGCGCCGATCGAAGCGGCGCGCGACGCCCTTAGTCTTCTTGCCGCATTTCAAGGGGCGGGCGCGCAGCCATCCGCACTTTTCCGCACCGACTGGCAGGAAACGGTCAACGCGGCCATTGCCGATTTCCTCAGTGAACGCGGGCTCGCCGCCTCCGCACTGGCGAAGGAAGATCATGCCGCGCTCATCGAGGTATTGGAGCAGGAAGGCTACTTCGCCATCCGCAATCTGGTCCCCTATCTCGCCAAGCTGCTCGGCATCTCGCGCGCGACCGTCTACAAGCATCTGCGCGATGCACGAGAGAGCAAGCAGCAACCGGCAAAAGGTGAAGTAATCCATCGAAGTTATTGAAATGCTAGGCAGAAACCGGCATTGGCGCGAAATCCTTCATTGCACCCGAAAATGACTTGGGCAACGGCGAGGCATAGGAACTGCGCTTGCTGGTGGTGAGGCCCAGGGACACAAGGGCCTCGGCCTGCTTCACCGCTGCTGCGACACCATCCACGACCGGGACACCGTAGATCGATTGCAGTTTTCTTGCGAGATCCGTCATGCCGGCGCAGCCAAGCACGATGGCCTCCGCTCCATCTTCGGCGAGCGCCCGCTCGATTTCCGCCCGCAGCTTGCCGATCGCGCCGGAAGACGAGTCCTCGAGCTCGAGGACGGGAATATCGGAGGCACGCACCTTGGCGCGATTGCCCATGCCATAGCGCTGGACGAGATTGTCGATCAGGATGCGCGAGCGCTCCAGCGTCGTCACCACGGAGAAGCGCTGCGCTAGGAAGCCTGCCGTCGCAACGGCCGCTTCGCAGAGGCCGACGACCGGAACATCACAGAACATTCGCGCAGCTTCCAGGCCGGTATCGTCGAAGCAGCAGATGATGGCCGCATCATAGCCGGCCACCCGTCTCTCCTTCAGCTCGTGCAGCATACCGGGCACGGCAATGGCGCCGTCATAATAGCCCTCGATCGAAGCCGGTCCCATCTGCGAGGTGGCGGCTATGATCTCCGTGCCGGGGCTTGCCACGGCACGCGCGGCTATTGCGGCCTTTTCCGTCATGGAAGCGGTCGTATTTGGATTGATGAGCAGCAGGCGCATGATCTCAACTTTTCTTGGCTTGGCGGCGGCCGAGCATGGTCATGACTGCAAGCGCCACGAGGATGATCGTGAAGGAGAAGAGCGTCGTCACGGTTCCGAGCGCGTAGAGAACGGGTGTCGTGACATTCGTCGTCATCCCGTAGATCTCGAGCGGCAGGGTATTGTATGTGCCCGACGTCATCAGGGTACGGGCGAACTCGTCATAAGACAGCGTGAAGCCGAACAGACCGACGCCAATGAGACTCGGCGCGATCATCGGCAGCACGACATGGCGGAAGGTTTGCCATGAGTTGGCGCCGAGATCGCGCGCGGCTTCCTCGTAGGCCGGCGAAAACCGGTTGAAGACTGCGAACATGATCAGCACGCCGAACGGCAAGGTCCAGGTCAGATGCGCGCCGAAGGCCGAGGAATACCAGGCCGGCGCGATGCCACCCTGCTGGAAGACGACGCCGATCCCGAGCGAAATGATGATGGATGGCACGACGAGGCTCGCAACCGTCGCATAAAACAGGAATGTCGAGCCGCGAAAACGGCGGCGAAAGGCAAGGCCCGCCAGCAGCGAGACGACGACAGTCACGATCATGACCATCAGGCCGAGGATCAAGGATCGCTGAAACGACGCGCCGAAATCACCGACCGCCTGCTTCTCGAAGAGATTGGCGAACCAATGCAGCGAGACACCGTTCAACGGGAAGGTCAGGCCGCCGTCAGGCCCCTGGAAGGACAGAATGATGACAGCGGAGAGCGGGCCGTAGAGGAACAGCACGAAAATGGTGAAGAAGATCGCCAGGACATAGAACTCGAAGCTGCGCTTTTCGCGGTTCATCCTAGAGCTCCTTGCGGATGTCGACGATGCGCAGGATGGCGGCGACCATCAGCAGCACGACGATCAGGAGCACGACCGCATTGGCGGCGGCGGCCGGATATTGCAGCAGCGACATCTGGTTTTTCATCATGAGGGCGATGGAGGCGCTCTGCCCGCCGGACATGACTTGCACCGTGGAAAAGTCCGCCATGACCAGCGTGACGACGAAGATGCTGCCGATCGCCATGCCGGGCTTGGCGAGCGGGATCACCACGTTCCACAGCACTTGCCATCCGCTGGCACCGGCATCGCGGGCGGCCTCGAACAGCGAGCGGTCGATGCGCATCAGCGTGTTGAAGATCGGCGTCACCATGAACAGCGTGTAGAGATGCACCATGGCAAGCACGACGGCAAAATCGGAATAGAGCAGCCATTCGATCGGTTGCGGGATCAGGCCCATGTCGATCAAGGCGGAATTGACCAGCCCATTGCGACCGAGCACCGGAATCCAAGAAATCATCCTGATGATGTTAGAGGTCATGAACGGCACGGTGCAGACAAGGAAAAGGATCATCTGCGTCGATGTGCGCCTGATGTGAAAGGCCAGAAAATAGGCGACCCAGAAACCGATGAACAGCGTCAGCATCCAGACGATGGCAGTGAATTTCAGCGTGTTGAGATAGGTCTTCCAGGTCACCCAGGAGCCGAGCGTGTCGGTATAGTTGGTGGTCAGGAAGGCCGGATAGATGTTGGCGAAATCATAATCCCAGAAGCTGACGACGCCGATCATCGCGATCGGCAACAGGAAGAAGAAGCCGAGGATGAGAAACAACGGCGTTGCCTGCAGATAGGCGACAGCCCAGGCGGGCACGCCAAAACCGCGCCGGTTTTCCCGAGTTGCCTCTGCTGTATCCGAGGAAGCGATCGTCGCCATGGTTCGGCTCTCCGTTTTGGGATGCCTCTCCCCACCATGGTGGGGAGAGGCGATAAAGAAATGTCGGATCAGGCGGCGATGAACTCGTTCCAGCGGCGGACCATGTAACGATCCTCGTCCATGACGGAGTTCCAGCAGGCGACGGCGCCCATGCGAGCCTCGAACGAACCACCGTCGCGAACGGCGCCGGCCTTTTCCATGACCTTGCCTTCCGGAGAGAGGATATCGCCCTGTGCCGGCTTGCCTTCGATCCAGTAGCCCCACTCGTCGGCCGACATGAATTGCTTGGCCGTATCCATGCAGGCGGAATAATAGCCCTGCCGGTTGAGGTAGCCGCCGACCCAGCCGGAGGTGTACCAGTTGATGTACTCGTAGGCTGCGTCGAGCTCGGCACCCTTGAGATGCGAGGCGAGGCCGAGACCACCGCCCCAGGCGCGATAGCCTTCCTTGAGCGGCTGGAAGGTGCAGGCGATACCCTTCGAGCGGACGGCAGCAACGGCCGGCGACCACATGGACTGGATGACGACTTCGCCCGATGCCATCAGGTTGACGCTTTCGTCGAAGGACTTCCAGAAGGCGCGGAACTGGCCCTCGCCCTTGGTCTTGATCAAGAAGTCGATCGTCTTGTCGATTTCCGCCTTCGTCATGTTGCCCTTGTCGGCATATTTGATCTTGCCGGCGGCTTCCATAATCATCGCGGCATCCATGATGCCGATCGACGGGATGTTGAGGATCGCGGTCTTGCCCTTGAAGGCCGGATCGAGAATATCGGCCCAGCTGGTGATCGGACGGCCGGTGAGATCGGGGCGAATGCCGAGCGTGTCGGCGTTGTAGATGGTCGGAACCATCGTCATCCACTGCGTCGGCTCCTTGGCGAATTTCTTCGAGCCCTGCGCTTCGACGAACCCGACCGTATGCGGCGCGGTGCCCTGGGCGATGACACTGTCGGGCTTCAGCTTGCCGTTGATGAAAAGCGGCACGATCTTGTCGTAGTATTTCAGCTTCTTGACGTCCATCGGCTGCATGACGCCGGCCGGGAAGACCTTCTTGGCGATCCAGTATTCAATGTCGGCGATGTCGTAGCTGTTCGGCTGCGTGACCGCGCGCTGGGCGGCGGCATCGGAATCCATGGCCGTCATCTCGAGCGTGATGCCGAGGTCGGCCTTGCACTTTTCGGCGATGGCGTTGATGTTCGAAACGCCGGTGCCGAACTGGCGCAGCGTGATGTTGGATTTGGCCCATATGGTCGGAAAGCCGGTAATGACCCCGGAGCCGGCCATGGCGCCGAGAGCGGCGGCGCCGGTCTTCAGCAGCGAGCGGCGGGAAATGCCTTTCGTCGTCTTGGTAGTCTTCGTTTCAGTCGTCATGTCAGTTCCCTTTTTTTGATGCTTCGGATTTTCATGCGGACATACGGCCAAGAAGGACTGCATCCTCCCGGGCCCAACTCAGTGAAACGGCATCGCCGACCGCCATAAATCTGGCTGAAACATCGTCGTTGCTTGCGATCACGGTGAAATCGTCACTTCCGGCGCCGACTACGGTGATCTTCAGCGTCGCGCCGCGGTACTCGATGTTGGAGACGACGCCGTTGAAGCCGAGGCCCTTGTCGGCGGATGGCGCAAGGCGCACGCGGTCCGTACGTATGCCTATATCGACGGGCTCGCCGACTTGACGGCCCGTCCCCTGTACCGAGAAACCCTGCCCTTCCGGCGCGGTCATGGTGATGACGCCGTCCTCGCTCGCGGTCACCCGACCCGACAGGACGTTGTGATCGCCCATGAAGCGCGCCACGAAGGCTGTCGCGGGGCGCTCGAAGACCTCCCGCGGCGAGCCGGCCTGCTCGATCCGGCCGTCATTCATGATGACCATGATGTCGGCGAGCGCCATCGCCTCTTCCTGGCTGTGCGTGACGTGGACGAAGATGATGCCCAGCGTCTTCTGCAGCTTCTTCAACTCGGCGCGCATGCGGATCTTCAAGAACGGATCGAGTGCCGATAGCGGCTCATCCAGCAGCAGCGCTTCCGGATCTGTAATCAGGGCACGTGCGAGTGCGACGCGCTGCTGCTGGCCGCCCGAAAGCTGGGCCGGGCGGCGCGGCGCGTAGGCCTCCATCTGCATGAGCTTGAGCATTTCGAGTGCCTTTGCTCGACGCTCCTCCTTGGCGACCCCCTTCATCTTCAAGCTGAAGGCGACGTTGTCGATAAGGTCAAGATGCGGAAACAGCGCATAGGACTGGAACATCATCGCCGTGCCGCGCCTGGCGGGTGGGAAGTCCGTGACGACAGTGTTTCCAAGCCTGATGTCGCCGGAGGAAATGCCCTCATGGCCCGCGATCATGCGCAGCGTCGAGGTCTTGCCGCAGCCCGAGGGACCGAGGAAGCAACAATAGGAGCCCGCGGGTATCTTCAGGCTGATCGCATGGACCGCCGTGGTCGCGCCGTAGACCTTCGAAACGGACACTATATCGATCTCTGCCGCTTTCGACATCATCTTCCCCTGTTGTTTGGGAAAGACATTGCATCAATCGTGCCAGTTTTGCTGCGGCGCACTAAACGGCTGGGATTTCTATATTTTTCTGAAGCGACGCGAATTTGCCCTATTGAGTGCAACTCAGTATCTGCACATCAAATAGGCTATCGTGCGCGATTTATGCAAATTATTGTATACACTTTAGCACAATCTTTGCGTCAGATTTCGTTTAACTTCACTCCGAAACCGGGCTATCATCGTCGCCAACCACCCAGGTAAGCGATTATGAATTCTTCAACAGATGCGCTTCTGACGCTCGGCGATTCCACGGAAAACGGCGCACAGCAGATCCGTGACGCCATTCGCGACGCGATCGTCGAGCGCCGGCTTGCGCCGGGCACGAAACTGTCCGAAAGCGATGTCGGCGGCCTGTTCAACGTCAGCCGAACGCTGGCCCGCGCCGCCTTGCAGGCTCTTTCCTATGAAGGCCTAGTCAGCGTCGAAAAGAACCGAGGCGCCTTCGTCGCCTATCCCTCGCCCGAGGAAGCCCGGCAGATATTCGCCGCGCGTCGCCTGGTCGAACCAGGCATATTGAAGTCGGCAGCCGAGCGGATCACCCCGGTTCAGCTCAAGCAACTGAGGCAGCTTCTCGTCGAAGAGGGCCGCTTGATGGGCGAGCGCGGTCAATCCGCCCGCCGGGCCGAGATCAAGGCCTCTGGCGATTTCCATCTGATGCTGGCGTCGATATCTGGCAATCTCATCATGCAGCGCTTCATGGAAGAACTGGTCGCCCGCTCGTCGCTGGTGATCGCGCTTTACGGGCAATCGAGCGCCTCCAGCTGCGGTCACTCGGAACACGGCGACATCATCACCGCCCTGGAGCGCAAGGACGTCGACACGGCCTGTCACCTGATGCTTCATCATATCGCGCATATCGAGGCCGATCTCGACCTGCGTGAACGCAAGAGCTTCGGCCTCAGAGAAGCGTTCGAGCAGTGAGATGACCGCCATTGGCGGCTTCCGCGCGGATCACCGGCCATGGTTCAAGGAGAAAAAATTGAGCACGATCGAAACCCTCTTTACCCGGGCCAAGCTCGCCGACGGCTCAATCAAGGATATCGGCGTTACGGACGGCCGCATCGTGTCGATCGAAGACGCCGGGCTGCCAGTCTCGGCCTCTCGGATTATCGACCTTGAAGAGGCTCTTGTCGTTCCAGGCTTCGTCGAGGGGCATATCCACCTCGACACCAGCTTCTATGGTGACGCCTGGATACCGCACAAGCCATGCACCAACGGCTTCAATGTTCACGAGCGCGTTGCCTTTCAGGCGCAAAACATGGCGCAGGCCGCGCCGATGGACGAAAGAGCCAGAAGCCAGCTGGAACTCTGTATCGCCAATGGCAGCACGCAGATGCGCAGCCATGTCATGGTGGACGGCTCCGTCGGCCTGAAATCGCTCGAGACCATTCTTGCCGTCCGCGACGAATATCGCGGATTGATCGACATTCAGCTCGTCGCCTTCCCGCAGAGCGGCATTCTGAAGAGCCCCGGCACGCCGAAGCTCCTGGACGAGGCAATCGCCATGGGCGCCGATCTCATCGGAGGTCTCGATCCGGCAAGCTTCGACCGGGACATTGAAAAACATCTCGATGTTGTTTTCGGTGTTGCCGAGAAGCATGGCGTCGATGTCGACATTCATCTTCACGAAGGCGGGACGCTCGGGCTTTTCACCATCGAGCAGATCTGCGCCCGCACGCGAGGGCTTTCCATGGGCGGACACGTCGCGATCAGCCACGCCTACGGACTTGGCGATCTCTCGATCGAAGCGGTGAAGCGCGCCGCAACACTGATTGCCGAGAGCGGTGTTTCCATCATGACGAACGCACCGGGCGCCCACCCCTTCCCGCCGGTCGCGCTACTCCGTGCTGCTGGTGTCACTGTCTTCAGCGGCAGTGACAATATTCGCGATTCCTGGTGGCCCTATGGCGATGGCGACATGCTGGGACGCGCCATGATGATCGGCTATCGATCCGGCTTCTATACGGACGATGAATTGAAGGTCGCCTTCGATGTGGTGACGGAAAGCGGCGCCAAGGCCCTGCGCCTCGAAGGCTATGGCGTGCATATCGGCGCGAAGGCCGATTTCGTCACCTTGAAGGCGGAGCATGTTCCAGAAGCGGTCGTGGCGGTGCCGAAAGGCCGCTCCGTCTACAAGGCAGGCAAGCTTGTCGCCAGGGACGGAGTGGTGTTGCGAGATCGGGCCTAGACGACGAAGCGATGGGGCTTCGGTTGCCGGAGTCCCATCCTCAAATATTTGACCCAACCAAGCTAGTTCCGGCCGCACGAAGCGGCATGAGGCGATCAATTGGCCGATATTGCTGATTTCGACCAGCTGGAATCACCGGAAGGATCTGTCGACCAGAACTTGATGTCCGCAAAGTCGATTGATTGCACGATACCGGGCAGACTGTCCCTGTAGATCCCGAAGCGCGGTTGCGTGTCGATGAAGGGGTGACCGTCCTGATCCCGCATGCCATGATCGAGATAACCAAGGCGCCCGGTGTAGGAGATGTCGCAGGCGCGGCCGTTGAGGGAGACCTGCAAGGAGCTTTCCCCCTCCTGCAGGCTCGGTTTCAGCATCACATTCACATTATTCCACTCGCCCACGTTCAGATGCCAGGGACCGCAGATGATCCTGGACTGACCGGCATTGCAGTCGTCGGCTCCCCTCACCTTGGCAACGAAATCAGCGCCTGTTTCCGTCGGTATGGCCTCAATTTTGAAAAGCGGGTTGGCTGATTGGCACATTCCAAGAGGCTTCACCTCTTCTGTCGGAATGTTCTGCTTTACCTGATGGATGACGGTACGGTTGCCGAGTCCCTGCCAGGGCGCTTGAAGCCGGAAGGCAAAGTGATACCACGTCGGCCTGTCGAATTTGATGACCTCCTTCTTGATCTGGATTTCGACCCGCTCAATCGGCGCATCGCCCACACTCTGATCGGGAGCATCACCGGGATGCACGGTGATATGCAATATCGGCCTCGACGGAGACGAGAGATCGCAAACGATGCGCGATCTCCACAAGGCAGGATCTAGTCTGCTGCTAATCCTCCAGAGCTTGGGCGGATGCTTGCTGTCAGCGGAACACAGATCGGTGAAACTGCCCGATAGTACAGGCGCGACCTCCTGTGCCGCAGCGTATGACCCATCCAAAGCAACCACGCATAGTGAAACAAGGACAAGCTGTAGAATTCTCGGGATCATCGCCGTCAGCCTTTTATCGAAGGGAACTCAGGGTCGAGAATGGTCGCTCCAGCCAGCTTTCCCGGCCAACAGCATAGTCGTAAAGCCTGAGACCCGGCTCTATCGGTCAAACGCGCACGTAAGGGATGTTTCGATTGCGAGGTTATCGCGAGCAATGCATGAGTGAATCAATCGACATGATGCGATCAACCGATCCGTAACTCGCGGATAGCGGAATGCCAAGGACAAAAAATACTGCAGGATCGCAATTGGCACAGAGAAGCCTTGATGGGCTTCCCTCACCTCTTATCGCTTCAACTCTCGCTCGAATTTTTCGATCTGCTGCAGCACCCATGGATCGTCGGCGGAGTGCTGAGCCGTTTCCTGCTCCAGTCGCCGTTGGCAGCCGCGGCGAATCCAGTCGATGAAGGCACGAAGCAGCCGCATGTGGGTATCCAAGGTTTTCAGTATCTGCGAGGCCCGACAACAAGGCTCGAAAGCCAATGGAAGCCGGGCCTCGACGACCGCAAGGCGTTGCGGTGATTGCCTTTTTGCCCGCGCGAAAATGAACGCCAGCTGAACGTTTTGCACGGCACGATGGTTTCACACTATCTTCGCAGCCGGTGAGAGCATGTCAACAAGTAGGCCTCGTTTCACGAATGAAGAGCTTTTTTACTTGAGCGTACCGCTATCGGCAAAACTGACCTAGTCGAGAGGGAGAGCGGCCGTTAGAGAATGCCGCGTCGCTTCCGATTTCCCCGGAGCGGCACAAGCTTAGCCTCGCCTGTGCGGGGCTTTTTTCTTTTTTGCGGGTACTTGTTCAGCGACGAGGCTCGCCGCCGGGCGCATAAGCAGTGTCCTGCTCGAAGGGGAAGACCGAGCCGCAACGGCAGCGGATCATGTGCTTGCGCGGATCGGTCGATGGTCGCTCCGTGGAAAAGCCGCGCGGCATCTCGTCTATCTTGAAATCACGACTGGCCGTACGGCGGTCGTCTGTTTCAGAGACTTCGGCAAAGCCATTGTGATCGCATTTGGCGCATTCCAGTTTCCGTGAATATCGATCTCGTGCAGCCATTCTCTTCCGGTCCGGGACTCATATCACGCCCCTTCTATCAGCGCCGCCGACACTCTTGAAGGCCACAAACAACCTTCGCCCCGGTTCGCTTTGTTCCCCTTGAAAATTTAAGGGCAGAAAAATGCTGACTTGAATAAAAATAGATTGACCTGATGGCAGATGTCAGACCAATTTATCGCCCATGAGGAAACCCATGCTTACACCCCTTCCTTCCATCGATCGGACGCAGCAAGTCATCGACGCACTGACGACCTTCATCGAGTCGTCGAAGCTGCAGGCCGGCGAGAGATTGCCGACGGAACGAGAGCTGATGGCAGCGCTTTCGGTCGGACGCTCGACCATCCGGGAGGTGATTACCTATTTCCAGGCGCTCGGCGTCATGGAGACGCGCAAGGGCAGCGGCACCTATCTGCTCAAGCCGGTTTCCAAAGCGACCATCCACATGCCGCTGTCGCTGGACCCGTCGCATCTGCGCGATGCGCTGTTGCAGACGCTGGAGGTTCGTCGCGGTATCGAATGCGAGGCCGGCATGGTGGCGGCAAGAAAGCGGACCGACGAAGACATCGTCATCATCGAGCAGAAGCTCAACGAGATGGAACGCGTTCATATCGCGAAGGGCACGTCGGGGCCGGAAGACCTTGCCTTCCATCTCGCCGTCTATGACGCCACGCACAATCCGCTGTTCCGCCAGCTTCTCGAACAGATGCGCGAAACTTTCGAGCGCTTCTGGGAGCACCCCTTTGACCGGCAGGATTTCGCCCGGCGGTCCTTCCCCTATCACCGCACGCTGTTCAACGCGATCGTTGATCGAGACCCTGAGGCAGCGCGCGCCGAAACACTAAAAATTCTCGACGTCGTCGAGGAAGACATCAAGGAAATGTCCCAATGACTGACGGGCTAGAGCCGTTCGAACTCGCATCCCTTATTACAGCCCATGATGACGGCAATTTCGCCGACGCCGTGGTGCCGCCGATCTTCCAGACCTCGCTGTTCACTTTCTCCAGCTACGACGAGATGATCGCCTCCTATCGCGGCGAAAAGGTACGACCGACCTATACGCGCGGCCTCAATCCGACGGTACGCCTGTTCGAGGAGATGCTGGCAAAGCTCGAAGGCGCCGAGGATGCGCTCGGTTTTGCCAGCGGCATGGCTGCAATCTCATCGGCCGTATTGAGCTTCGTCGAGCCGGGTGACCGGATCGTCGCGGTCAAGCATGTCTATCCCGATGCCTTCCGTCTCTTCGGCACCATTCTGAAGCGCATGAAGGTCGAGGTGACCTATGTCGACGGGCGTGACGAAGAGGCTGTTGCCAAGGCGCTGCCGGGTGCGAAGGTTTTCTATATGGAAAGCCCAACAAGCTGGGTCATGGAAGCGCATGACGTCGGTGCGCTCGCGGCCCTCGCCAAGCAGCATGGCGTCGTCTCGATGATCGATAACAGCTGGGCCACTCCCTATTTCCAGCAGCCGCTGAAGCTCGGCGTTGATCTCGTCATCCACTCCGCCTCCAAATATCTCGGCGGCCATAGCGACGTGGTCGCGGGCGTCGTCGCTGGCTCGAAGCAGATGATTGCGCGCGTGAAGGCCGAAGCCTATCCGTATCTCGGCGGCAAGCTTTCACCCTTCGATGCGTGGCTACTGATCCGCGGCCTCCGCACTTTGCCGATCCGGATGAAGGCGCACGAGGCGGCTGCCATGACGATCGCCAAGCGACTGCAGGAGCTCGATGTCGTCGAGCAAGTCTGCCATCCGGGCCTCGCCAACCGGCTGCCGGCCGGCCTCAATGGTACTTCAGGCCTGTTTTCCTTCATCTTCAAGGAAGGCGTGGACGTTCGCGCCTTCGCCGACCGCCTGACGCTCTTCAAACTGGGCGTAAGCTGGGGCGGCCATGAGAGCCTGATCGTGCCGGGCGAAGTCGTGCTGCAGCAGAAGGCACAGCCGAATTCGGCGCATACCTTCGGCATCCATCCGCGCTCTGTACGTCTCCATGTCGGCCTCGAAGGAACCGAGGCCCTGTGGAACGAACTCGAGGAGGCGATCGCCGCCGCCTCGTGACATCATCAATCTGAGAGGAAAACCTAAAAAGGGGAACCAACATGAAAAGACTGATAACAGCAGCACTCTTTACCGCCCTCATGGGCGGAACCGCCTTGGCCGACACGACACTGAAGCTCGTGGAGGTCATCACCAGCCCCGAGCGCACCGAGACGCTGAAGTCGATCGTCGCCAAGTTCGAGGCAGCCAATCCAGGCACCAAGGTCGACATCATCTCGCTCCCCTGGAACGAAGCCTTCCAGAAATTCGCCACCATGGTTTCGGCCGGCGACACGCCTGACGTTATGGAAATGCCCGACACCTGGGTATCGCTCTACGGCAACAACGGCATGCTCGAAAGCCTGGAGCCTTACCTGGCCAAATGGGAGCACACCAAGGAACTGACGCCACGCGCGCTCGAACTCGGCCGCTATGTCAAGAACACCGCCTATATGCTGCCTTACGGCTTCTATCTGCGCGCCATGTTCTACAACAAGAAGATCCTGAAGGACGCCGGCATAGCCGAGCCGCCGAAGACGATGGACGAATTCGTCAAGGCATCCGAAGCCATCTCCAAGCTACCCGGCAAGTATGGCTACTGCATGCGCGGCGGACCGGGCGGCCTCAACGGCTGGATGATCTTTGCCGCCTCCATGGCCGGCGACAACAAGTACTTCACGGACGACGGCACCTCCACGATGAACAGCGCCGGCTGGGCGAAGGGCATCGAATGGATGGTCGATCTCTACAAGAAGGGCTATGCACCGAAGGACAGCGTCAACTGGGGCTTCAACGAAGTCGTTGCCGGCTTCTATTCCGGCACCTGCGC
This sequence comes from Rhizobium sp. NPDC090279, assembly GCF_044769665.1. NCBI lineage: Bacteria > Pseudomonadati > Pseudomonadota > Alphaproteobacteria > Hyphomicrobiales > Rhizobiaceae > Rhizobium > Rhizobium sp. NPDC090279. The sequence continues at coordinate 136,989 of NZ_JBIVYI010000006.1, forward strand.
CTTCCTCGATCAGGACCCGGATGCCTTGATCGCCGTCGCCGAGCGCATGAACAAGGACGATTTCGGCGTCGCGCCGCTGCCGAAGGGTCCGGATGGCAAATCCTTCCCGACCATCGGCTATGGCGGCTGGTCGATGTTCTCGACGAGCCAGAACAAGGATCTCTCCTGGAAGCTGATCGAAACGCTTGAGGGACCGGAAGGCAACCTCATCTGGAACAAGAAGATCGGCGCTCTGCCGGCCTACACGGCCGCGGAAAAGGACCCCTTCTATGCCGGCGATCAGTTCAAGGGCTGGTTCCAGGAACTGGCCGACAAGGACACCGTGCCCACGGTCATGCCGACCTATCTCGAGGAATTCGCCTTCTTCAAGGATTCGCTCGCCATCAAGACGTCGCAGCAGGCGATGCTCGGCGATATCTCGGCGAAGGACCTTGCCGACCAGTGGGCAGATTATCTGACCAAGGCGCAGCAGAAATTCCTGGCCAAAAAGTAAGTCTTGCATGCGGCGGCGGAGCGATCCGCCGCTGCTCTTACCGATTTGAAACAGACGGCGTTCGAACGCCGCGAACGGGAACTCTTGCAGATGACTTCGATCACCGACACGCTCGACAGGCGTCACGACCGCAGGCCGTGGCTGAAGCGCCTCGCCGACGCCTCGGAACCCTATCTCTACAGCGCCCCTGCCCTCATCCTCATCATTGCCGTGATGCTGGTGCCGCTGGCGATCGGCATTTCCTACGCGTTTCGCGATATCCAGTTGCTCAATCCGTTTTCCGGCGGCTTCATCGGCCTTGAGCATTTTCGCGAGCTCTCGCAAGACAAGGCCTTCTACTGGGCGCTGAAGAATACGCTCTGGTGGACGGGTGCTTCCGTGGCGCTGCAGTTCATCTTCGGGCTGATACTGGCGCTGCTGCTCGACAAGCCCTTTTTCGGCAGGTCGATCGTGCAGGCGCTGGTGTTCCTGCCCTGGGCCGTTCCTTCCTTCCTCGCAGGCCTCAACTGGTCCTGGCTCTTCAACCCGGTGATCGGCCCGATCCCGCACTGGCTCTACGCGCTCGGCCTGATGAGCGAGCCGAACAATATTCTCTCCGACCCGAACTATGCGATGTGGGGACCGATCGTCGCCAATGTCTGGTGGGGCATCCCCTTCTTCGCGATCACGCTTCTGGCTGCCCTTCAAGCGATCCCGCGCGATCTGTATGAGGCAGCGTCGATCGACGGCGCCGGCTGGTTCGAACGCTTCCGCTCGATCACGCTCCCCTTCCTCGCCCCGACCATCGCAATTACAGTGCTGCTGCGCACCGTCTGGGTGTCCAACTTCGCCGATCTGATCGTGGTCATGACCGGCGGTGGCCCCGCGGACCGCACGCAGATCGTCGCCAGCTACATCTTCACGCAGGCGTTCAAGCGGCTGGATTTCGGCTATGCCTCGGCCATCGCGCTGGTGCTGCTGGTACTGCTGCTTGCCTATTCCATGCTGATCATCCTGCTGCGGCAGACCCTGCTGAACAAGGATTGAGCCATGAGACGATCCATCCTGCCCACTATCGCGCATCGCCTGGCAATCCTCTGCTATGTCGTCTTTGCGCTCTTCCCGCTCTTCTGGCTGCTGAAGGTCTCGGTGACGCCGAACGACCTGCTCTATACGGAAGGCGTGCGCATGTGGCCTTCACGCACCACATGGGAGCACTATGCCTTCGTGCTGCAGCACAGTGACTTTCCGACATTCTTCAAGAATAGCCTGATCGTCGCGGGTTCGACCGCGATCGCCGTCACCATCTGCTCGTCACTGTCAGGCTACGCGCTCTCGCGCTTCACCTTCCGCGCCAAATACTGGATCGTGGCACTGATGCTGCTGACCCAGATGTTTCCGCTGGTCATGCTCGTCGCACCGATCTTCAAGATTCTGACGCCGCTGCACCTGACCAACAGTCTGACCGGCCTTGTCATCGTCTACACGGCCTTCAACGTGCCCTTCGCCACCTTCCTGATGCAGTCCTTCTTCGACGGCATTCCGAAGGATCTGGAAGAGGCAGCCATGATCGACGGCGCGACGCAGTTCACGGCCTTCCGGCAGATCATCCTGCCGCTGACGCTGCCCGGCATCGCGGCAACCCTCGGCTTCGTCTTCACGGCGGCATGGAGCGAACTGCTTTTCGCGCTGATGCTCATCAACGGCAATCAGGCTGCGACCTTCCCGGTCGGCCTCCTCACCTTCGTCTCCAAATTCTCGGTGGATTTCGGACAGATGATGGCGGCGGGCGTCATGGCGCTCATTCCGGCCGCGCTCTTCTTCCTGCTCATCCAACGCTATCTCGTGCAGGGCCTGACGGCCGGCGCGGTTAAGGGTTAGTCAAATGGCATCGATCGATATTCAGAACGTCAAGAAGGCCTACGGCCACGTGCAGGTGCTGCACGACATCGACCTTCGGATCAAGGACGGCGAGTTCGTCGTGCTCGTCGGCCCCTCCGGATGCGGCAAGTCCACGCTGCTGAGGATGATCGCCGGCCTCGAAGACATCAGCGGCGGCGAAATCCGTATAGCGGACAACCGCGTCAACGAGCTGCATCCGAAAGACCGCGATATCGCCATGGTCTTCCAATCCTACGCGCTCTACCCGCATATGAATGTCGCCGGCAACATGAGCTACAGCCTGCGGCTGCGGAAGATGGCGAAGGAGAGCATCTCCAAAGCCGTCGCCAACGCCGCGGCCAAGCTTGGTCTCGACCCGCTGCTCGAACGTCGGCCGAAGGCGCTTTCCGGCGGTCAGCGCCAGCGCGTCGCCATGGGCCGCGCCATCGTGCGCCAGCCGAAGGCCTTCCTTTTCGACGAGCCTTTGTCGAACCTCGACGCTCGCCTTCGCGAGCAGATGCGGGCCGAAATCAAGAAATTGCATGGCGACCTGAAGGCGACCTCGATCTACGTCACCCACGACCAGATCGAGGCGATGACGCTGGCGGACCGGATCGTCGCCATGCATGGCGGGGTGGTTCAGCAGGTCGGCAGCCCGCTCGAACTCTACGACCGCCCCGCCAATCTCTTCGTCGCCGGCTTCATCGGGTCGCCGGGCATGAATTTTCTCGATGCGACCTGTGAGGCGAATGGCGTCAAGCTCAAGGATGGCACGCTCGTTTCGCTTCCTGAGTCGCCGAAACTGGCGCCGGGTACGAAGGTTACCCTCGGCATCCGCCCGGAGCATGTCGTGTTGTCCTCCAATCCGTCAGACATGGCCGCCAATGTCGAACTCATCGAGCCCACGGGCTTCGGCATTATCTTGCATCTCTCGCTGCACGGCCTGCCGTTCAAGGTGTTCACATTGGATCGCAGCGCTCTCAGCGCCGGCACGCAGGTGAACGTCGCCTTCCCGGCGCAGCACCTGCACGTCTTTGACGAAGACGGAAAAAGGGCGGCCTGACGGCCGCCCCTTCAAAAGCTCTCAGCTGGCAAACGGCTCCGTCGGCCCGCTGGAAGGTTGCGTGAACCAGCGCGGCCCATCTGCCGCCATATAGATATGGTCTTCGAGACGGATACCGAACTTTTGCGGAAAGACGATCATGGGCTCATTCGAAAAGCACATGCCGGCCGAAAGTACCGTCGCATTGCCACGCACGATGTAGGGTTCTTCGTGAATTTCCAGGCCAAGGCCATGACCGGCGCGGTGCGGCAATCCCGGCAGCTTGTAGTCGGGACCCAGCGAATATCTCGCCAGCACGGCGCGCGCTGCGTTATCTAGGCTGGAGCAGGTAGCACCCAGCTTTGCGGCGTCGAAGACCGCCTGCTGCGCCTCCCGCTCGATTGCCCAGGCATCTTCGAAAGCGCTGTCGCCGCTCTTCAGCTTGTATGTCCGCGTCAGGTCGGAATGATAACCGTCGATGCGAGTACCCGTGTCCACCAGAATGACATCGTCTTCGCCGAGCGTCTGGTCGCCATTGGCGCCATGCGGCAGCGATGTCGCCTCTCCGAAGGACACGATGCAGAAGCTCGATCCGCCATGGGCACCAACCTCGCGATGGCGCCTGTCGATGAACTCCACCACTTCCGACGCGCGAATTCCCGGCTTGAGCAAGGCGCGAGCCTGCCTATGCACATCAAGCGTCAGGTTCATGGCATATTGAATGAGCGCGATTTCGGCCGGAGACTTGATTCGGCGCAAACCGTTGATGATCGGTCCGCCATTGGCGAGCCTTTCAGCTCCAAGCTCTGCCGCCAACGCATTGTAGAAGTAAAGCGGCATATTGTCGTCAAGCGCCAGGGTGCCTGTGTTTCCGAGCACGCGGGCGATCAATGCCGCGCTGCTCTCCTCTTCCTGCCATTCGAGGATTTCGGCCGGCAGATGCGGCAGCGTTTCCACCCGGCTGCGCTCGAACCCCGGCACGATGTAATGGAGCCCCGTCGGCGTGACCAGTGCGCCCAGAAAACGCTCGCTCGCGTGCCAGACGAGCCCGGTGAAATAACGCAGGCTTTCGGTCGGCCCGAGCAACATGCCGGCAAGCCCCTGCGCATCGAGCAGCTGGCGAAGCCGCGAAAGACGTTGCAGTCTTTCCTCCTCGGTGATCCGAGGTACCGTATGTTGCCACGACATTGCTACTCTCCTCTATAAACTTCGCCTTGCGAGCATTCATCCCCGCACCGGACGGAACGGCGCCGACACTATCGCTCCTGTCTGGCGTATGTCGACAAAGAAAATACAGATAGGCCGCAACCACCTCGCAAATGACTGCCACCATGTTCGATCGCTAAATTATCTGACAGCGCGAATGCTGTCCCGGTGGTTCACTGCCTCCATCAAAACAAACGATGGAGTATCGTCATGCAAGCCGCAAACACCTTAATGTCTTCCGAACGAGCCCGCGTCCGCCACAAAACCCGGCGCTCGCGTCTTTCGGCGATGATGAACATTGCACGTCTGTTTAGGCGCAAGATGGCCGAACGCAGGAACCGCAACGCTCTTATGGAACTGTCGGACGATCAGTTGAAGGATATCGGGCTCTCCCGCGGCCAGAATGGAAGCGACGTCCATGTTTACAGCCGCTACTAAAAACACGGCACGGGACGTGCTAAGCTTGCCTGGCGCGATGGGCTTCGGCGCTGGGATGGGGATTTCGGCATGTCACAGATTTCGACAGCCTTGCTGCTGAAAACGAAAACAGTCCTCATCCGCGATGTCGTCTGCAATGGCGAATGCCGGCATAAGAGCGACGAGGAATGTGCCCATAGGACAAGCCTCGTCTATCCCTATCACGGTGTCTTCAAGCGCCATGTCGGCCAGAACGACGTCGTTGCGGAAGCCAATCAGATGCTGTTCTTCAATCACGGACAGGAATACCGGATCAGCCATCCCGTCGATGGCGGCGATTCCTGCCTCGATCTCATGATCGACGAGACAGTCCTTCGCGAACTTGCACCGAAGGAGCAGCTCCAATCCGGCGAAAGCGTCATCTTTCACCGCCAGCGTCGACGCATAGACCCGCGTGCCCAGGCGCTCGTCGCAATGCTTCGGCATGGGCTCAGCCGCAATATAGCCGAAAGCCTGGAAGCTGAAACGCTGGCCCTGACCCTGGTCCGCCGCTCCCTCGGCGAGCGCACGTCGCATGAAGCCGGCGCGAGTTTCGGCCGGCAGAGGCTTGTCGACCGGGCAAAACTCGTCCTGTCCTCGGATCTTGCCCGACGTTGGACGCTTGCGGAAATTGCCAAGGAGGTCGGCGTCTCGCCGGTCTATCTGACGCAGGTCTTCCAACAGGTCGAAGCCGTGCCGCTTTATCGATATCAGTTGCGGCTGCGGCTCGCGCGCGCACTCGATCTACTCGGCTCCTATGACGACCTGACCATGCTCGGGCTCGATCTCGGCTTTTCCAGCCACAGCCATTTCAGCGCCGTCTTCAGACAGACCTACGGGCTGACGCCGGGGGAATTCCAGCGTTCTGCGCAATTGAAGCCGAAGCATTACGCGACTCGCTAAAGATTCTGACAGCGCCTATGCGGCGATCGATGCTTTCATGATCCTACCCCGGCAAGGGGACCAATCGGGAAAGGATCATGAAATGAAGAGAACCACATGTGCCGCCTGCGACTGCGAGCTGGGCGCCGAGACAATCAAGGTCAATCTCGGCGGCAAATCGGTGGAAGTCTGCTGCGAGGAATGCGCGGCCGCCTTGAAAGAGGCGGATCAATCGACTTCAGCGGCCTCCGGCGGCAAGGAATAGCGAAAGGAGCGGAGGGACCTGCAGCCAAACAACAGTTCCCTCCGTTTGCAACGTGCCATCGGCGACCTCCTGTCGTTGTTGCGCCACAAGAGCAACCCCGCAAATGTACAATAAAGGAAATTGTAATGAAGTATTGCCACCAGGCAATCAGCAAACTTCGTTCGCAATATTCCCTTTCCAGGAAACGTTCGGAAATATAGCGACGTATTGTATTCATACGAACGCCCTAGCCTTTGCAGCAGTTATTCGTAGCGAAGGCATTGATTATGAGACAACGACTTTTTGTCGCAACTTTATTGATAACGGCAATTGGCGGCGCGGCCGCTTCGGCTTACGCAGCAGGTCCCGACGTCGCGTCTGACCCGCAGATGCCAGCAGATGCCGAGATCGCGCAGCCGGATTCGGCCCACACCCCATCACCCAGCTGGTATCCCCAAGGCGGCCGTCTCTCCGAGCGATCGATGATGGCCTTTGGTGGCGGCATGCCCATGCCGCCCGGCTTCCCGCACGGACCGAATCCGGCGCTGATGATTGCGGGCAAACTGTCGGCGCTCGAAACGATGATCGGCATCCGCAGCAACCAGCTCGACGCCTGGAGGGACTACACCAGCGCGCTGATGGACTTCCTGCCGCCTGTAAAACACGAGCAGCCCGGCCCGGCGGATGCAAATGAGGCCGCCGCCCCTCAGACCGATCATGATGGCGGCTCACCAACCCAACTCTTCGGAGAACGGATGGCTGATCGCGTACTCGATCGCGCCGCCAAGGCCAAGGTTCTCAAGGACAAGGCACTGGCTCTGCGCAACGTGCTGACTGCCGACCAGCTCGCAAAGCTGGAAGATGCGGAGCAATCGCTCATCCCTCCCCCCCACCCGTTCCGCTGATCGACGAGCGAGGCCGTTGCCGGGGAAACCCGGCCGCCTCGTCATGACAGACCATTTCCTCTCCGCCTCCTGCCAATTGAGATCCCCCCGGACGCCGCAATTGGTTGGAAGGAGCGGCCCATCAAAGGGCCGAACAGTCCGGGAACGCCCCGCCCGGCGCTCCCGGACTAGTTGCGTTTGAGCGTCGCCTTTCGGCTCCCGGTCAGGGCCAGCGCACAAGATCAACAAGCCAGGATAAAAATCTTGCCGGTATGTTTGCATTCGAACACGGGATTGTCGAATATTGCCATTGCAGTGTTATTCGCAGGGACATTGACAGGTTGCGTCGTCGGACCGGACTATCACACACCTGACCTAGCCATGCCGGCCCATTGGGGCAGCAAGGACGAAAGCAAGTCCCCGCATCCTCCGCAACTGTCGCAATGGTGGAAGCAGCTCAAAGATCCGACGCTTGATGCGCTGATCGAAGAAGCGATTGCCAGCAATCTCGATGTCGCGACAGCCAAGGCAAAGATCCGCGAGGCGCGTGCCACCTATCGGGAGCAGAGGGGCGCATTGCTGCCGACGGTGTCGGGAACCGCATCAGGGACACGCACACTCACATCTGCTGCGGCAGGCGGCACGACCGATTCGACCTTCTCCACATTGTACACGGGTGGTTTCGATGCCAGCTGGGAACTTGATCTCTTCGGCGGCAACAAACGCGCGGCAGAGGCAGCAAAATATGGCGTCGATGCTGCAGACGAGCAGTTGCGCGACACCATGCTGACCCTGATCGGCGATGTCGCATCCTACTACGTCCAGGCGCGCGAATATCAGGCGCTGCGCGATCTGGCCGAACGCACGGCCGTATCGCAGCGCAAGAGTGCGGCCCTCACCCATGAGGAATATCAGGCAGGCAGCGCGACCGGCGTCGACACCGCCAAGGCCGATGCGCTTGCCAGCAGCACGGAGGCGGATATCCCGACCTACCAGATCTCCTATTCGGAAGCTGTCCATCGCCTGGGCGTCCTGCTGGGCAAGCCACCGTCCGCGCTGGAGGATCGGCTCAAGGCGGGCAACCCAATTCCAAGCCCCAAGATGGATGTCTCGATCGGCATTCCCGCCGATGTTCTCGTCTCGCGGCCGGATGTCCGTCTGGCCGAACGGCAGCTTGCGCAATATACCGCCAAGATCGGCCAGGCCGAAGCCAGCCGCTATCCTTCGATCTCCCTCACGGGCGATATTTCGTCGTCGGCCGCCAATATCGGCGATCTGGCAAAGAAATCCTCGATCGGCTGGACATTCGGCCCGACGTTGACCGTGCCAATTTTCCAGGGCGGCCAGCTCAAGGCGGCTGTCGACGTCGCCAAGGCTCAGCGCGACGAATATTTCATCGCCTATCAGGCCGCCGTGCTGTCCGCTATGGAAGATGTCGAAAATGCTGTTGTGTCGCTGACCCAAGAGCGATTGAAGTACGCCAAGCTGGTCTCCTCAAGCAGTTCCTATCGCCGGGCCTCGGACCTCTCGCGCACGCTGAACAAAGCCGGCATCGAGGATTTTCTCGATGTGCTGGACGCCGAACGTTCGCTTTATAGCGCCGAGGAAAGTGTGATTCAAAGCAGAGCTTCGATCGCTACCGACTACATTGCGCTCAACAAGGCATTGGGTGGTGGTTGGGCTGGGCAGGTCGACGCGTCTACCCCCGCGGTTGTAGACACAGACACAGGCCCGCACTTGGCCAAAGCCAAATAATTGCGCCGCCGCCACATTGTGGCCACCGTCAATCCGAGCGGCCTCAATATACGCTCCGACCAGTCCCGGGACGATTGATCGATCAATCGCGGCTGCTCGGATCGAGAGATTTGAATTCCGAACATGTTTGACGCGCAGATATTGCTGCACCATTGGCGGAGAGAAACACCATTAGCCGGCGCACTATAGCCGCGTCCATAGCACGATATCGCCGCTAAAAGATTATGATTGTTTGGGAAAATGCCAATCAGGCTGAATGAAGCAATCCGGCTTCGCCATTCGTGTTGGGGGCGTCATGGCGAAGCCGGGTATGCGGGGCGATCAAAGCCTGCTCGAGCCAAGCTGCTGATCGACCACAACTTTACATCAGTTACCGGCGTCAACATTTCCGAATATTGCTGAAACAAGGCATTTTTGCGAAATTTAATGTCTCGGCTTTTCCGCCGCTGTCACTTTATTTAGAAAAATCTACAATATTACTATCTATATTGTCTTGCGTAGAATTTTCGAGAATTCTATGCAAGTAAAGCCTGCTTTATCACGCAAATGTGCGGTGAGTTGACCTCGGCATTCCGGCACAGCCAGGCTGCGATGCGGCGATGATTTGGTTTGTGCCGCGCGTTAGCCTGCGACCTTGGCCTCGGCATTTTTAAACGACACAACCTGCTCCAGCCCGCGCGGCTGGCGGTTCCGCACCGTGATCTCCCCCTCGAATCGGGTGATGATCTCACGCGCAATGGCCATGCCAAGGCCGGCGCCCGGAAACGATCTCTGTCTTGCGATGTCTATTCGGAAGAAGGGCTCGAACACCTGATTGAGCCGATCCTCGGGAATGCCGGGACCTGTGTCGACAATGCGCACCACTGCCCTGCTGCCAAGGTGCGTCACCGTCACCGTCGCCGACTGACCATGCGTTGCCGCATTGATGAGCAGATTTCGCAAGGCTCTGGTGACCGCGAGCGGGCCTGCGCAGATCGTCGCCTGCTCCAGCTCGCCGCTCGCGACATTCATATCGATCGCCTTCAGCTCCATGACGATATCGTCGACGATCCGGTCGAGCCTGACCTGCTCCAGACTGTCCTTGGAAATTTCCTCCCGAACCAGCCCTATGGCGCTGTCGGCGATCCGATCGAGTTCCTCGAGGTCGGCAAGCCATTTGCGCCGCTCTTCGTCGTCACGGATGAATTCCGCCCGCAGGCGCATCCGCGTCATCGGCGTTCGCAGGTCGTGTCCGGCGGCAGCAACGAGCCGCATGCGGCTTTCAGTGGCAGCTTTCACCCGCGCGGACAGGCCGTTGAGCGCCTGCGCGGTCGCACGAATTTCACCCGGGCCACTTTCGGCTACATGTGGCAGGGTGCCGTCAGGATTGACTGCGGCAACCGCCTCTTCCAGCAGACGCAGGGGTTTCATGATTTTCGAAGCGGCAAAGATGGAAACCAGCACGCTACCAATGATGATGAGACCAAGCCATCCGACGAGGATCTTCCATCCTCCCGGCGGCGGACCGTGTTGCGGCATCGGCATAATCAACCAATTGCCGTCGGACAACTTAAGCGATGCGATCATTTCGCCCGTCGATTGCCGCGCTATGATTGCCTGTCGCATGCCGGAAATCCGAAGCAGCGCTTCCATCAGAAAGCGGGACAGCTCTTCGTCGCCTTCGCCTTCCGCCGGCATCGGAGCGACGACCAATCCCGCCGCAGCCGCCGTCGCCCTATCCTTTTCCGCGAAGGTTGCAAGAATGGAAAGCTGTCGGGCCATGCGCTCGACGGTCATATCCGGTCGCGGTCCGCGCATGACAAGGCTTGCCACGAAGGATGAGGAAATGACGACCAGGACGATGGCTGTCATCAGAAGCAGCGCCAGACGCGCGCCAAGCGATCTCATGAGTCGCCTTTAACAGCTATGACTGGGACAACCAGCTGATAGCCGCCGTTGCGGATCGTCCGGAAGATCGGCTCTTCGGCGGTTTCACCGAGCTTGCGGCGCAGGCGGCTCATCAGAACGTCGATGGAGCGGTCGGCGGGGTCGCGATCTCGCCCCTGTGTCAGGTCGAGCAGTTGATCGCGCGACAACAACCGGCCTGCACGCTCCAGGAAGGCCTTGAGAAGGTCGAATTCGGCGCCCGTCAGCGAAATCACCTCGCCGCTGTCTCTGCTGACCCGACGAAGTTGCGGATCGAGCGTCATGTCCGCGAACTGATAACGTCTCTGCTCGGGCTCCGGCGACGAATCCTCGTTCGTACGGCGCAGGACGGCGCGGATGCGTGCGGCGAGTTCACGCGGGTTGAACGGCTTGCCGAGATAGTCGTCGGCGCCGATCTCAAGACCGAGAATGCGATCGATGTCTTCCTTCAAGGCGGTCAGCAGAATAACCGGCACCCGAGGCCGACGGTTCCGCAGATCGCGGCAAAGATCGAGGCCCGACCCATCGGGAAGCATGACATCCAGAACGAGGAGATCGGGCTGACGTCGGTTGAGCGCATCGTTACAACCACGGAGGTCACTTGCCGTCGATACGCGAAAACCCTGCTCCTCGAGGTATCGGCTCAGGAGCGAACGTATTTCGTGATCGTCGTCGACTATCAGAATATCGGGTGTGGCGCTCGCGTTCATAGGTTTCATTCCGTTTTCTCAACACTTATACAAACTATGGTTTCTCTGAAAAGAAGGGTTTTGCGGCGCCAATACGGAAATTTAGAGCCGAGAAACACTGGTTTACAAATTTCCCGGCATTGGAAATGTTGGGTAACAAAATAATGCGGGGAACACCAAGTCCGCAGGGAGCGATGTATCGGCGAGACGAAAAACTCCGCTCAAACTGGTCGTTGTCGAAGAGATCCGCGCTTCCAGATATCAGGCGGCGCGCAGCCACTCGACGCTCCAGGCGGAGAGCCGCCCTTCGATGGCGCCGCTGTCCATCATCAATCGAATTTCGATCGGCGCACGCGGATCAACGACATCGACCGGTACGGCCGCCTGGAAAGAGCCGGTACCTTCCGGGCATACGCGTAGCCTGCCAAGCAATTCGGCAGCATGAATTTCCACGGTGAAGATCTGCCCGTGACAGTCCTCGTCGACTTCGAAAATGAATTTCGCATTCCAACGACCCGTCGGAAGGTGAAGATAGGGACCGTAGATGAGGCAGCGCGCACCGCCGGTCAGGTCGACAAGCTCATCCAGGGCCTGCCCCAAACTGTCGCCCGACAGAAATGTCTCCTGCGGCCAGAAGATGGTCGCGCCCGAGGTTTCCGAGTGGCCGAACTCCAGGGGGCGAAGAACCTTCCTTGCGGTCTCGCGCAACGCTTCGCTCACCTCCGGCACCGCCTCCTGCGGCGTCAGATATCCTGCGATCACCGCCGCCGCAGCCTCCTCCAGTTTCGGCGCTTCTGCAGGCAACGGCTGACCGGAAGGCATCATGCCGACATGCAGCAGAGCATTTGCTATCTGCTCCAGTTTGAGATCCGTGCTGAAATGCCGGTCTATAGTTTTCAGAAGCAGATCTATGCTGCCGCTTTGATCGATGTCATTGCGGCGCAAGATCAACGCCCCCGAGGCGTTCGCCAGCGGCTCAAGGCAGGCAAGGCTCGCGGAAACGACCCGGACCAAACCGATATCCCGCTGCTCGGTCGCACGAGCGAGGTAGGACACCGCGTCGACGGGGTCCTCCAGAAACAACAGAAACGGCACGTTGACCCGGAGGATGAGTTCCGAAAGCTTGGGTTCGGGAAACTGCGAAACGAGAACTGCGTGCATACCCGACTGCGCCACGACGTGCTGCCTGAGATCCTCGACGGTATCGGTTGTGATGATCGTATAGTCGCCAAAGGCCTCGCGGGCCAGAGCGTGAACCGCGGCAACGCCCCAGGAGGACATGACCCCTGGCATGCCGAACGCAAAGAGGATGGTCATGGCCAGCTCCTCCAGCTATCCGTTGAGGAGGGTGTCATAAAGCGTGCCCACCTTCTGTTGATATCGATCCGGTGAGAAGCGCGCGGCCTGCCTGGGGCCGGACTTGGCGAAGGAGGCGCATAGCCCGTCGTCCTGATCCAGACTGACGATCGCCTTGCGCATCTCCTCGGTGTCATAGGGATCGACCAGCAGCGCCGCATTCCCGGCTATCTCGGGGATCGATCCTTCCGTGGAACTCAGAACCGGCGTTCCGAGCTGCATGGATTCAAGCACCGGCAGGCCGAAGCCTTCATAGAGCGATGGGAACAGCACCGCGCGCGCTCCCCTGACCAGGCTGATTAGCAAAGGATAAGACACGAAGTCGAAGCGCTGGATCTGCCGTTGCGGCACGATGCGGTCCTCAGCGCGAAGATAGAAACGAAAGCGGTCGTCATCGATCAGCTGTTGCGTTTCCGCACCCTTCCATCCCGGAGCGCCGACGATGATGAGCGGCTTGGCTGTCTTCGCGGCGAGATAGGCCTCGATCAGTCGCGAGATGTTCTTCTTCGGTTCGAAGGCGCCGAAAAAGAGGAAATAGCCCTTCCAATCGAGATGGAAGATGCCGGCGATCTCATCGGCGACCACGTCGGCCGGCTTGTCGCGAAGCCGCTCGGGCACATGGACGGCCTGATAGGTGTTGCTGACGCGCGCCTCATCGACACCGAGAACCTTGATGATATCGGCGCGCGAGGTTTCGGATACGGTCACGATATGATCGGCGCGCCGCACCAGTGAACGCAGCATCTTGTAGTGATAGCGCTTGTCGTCCTCGGTCAGATAGGGCAGCCGCAAGGGCACCAGATCGTGGATCGTGTAGACGTTCAGCGCCCTCTTCGCCACGATCGGCATCGGATAGGTGCAATGGAGAAGATCCGGCTGGGTCTCGAACTTCATCGTGAGACTGTTACCGTAGCGTTTGAAGTGATAGCGCGCGAGCTGGAACAGATCATTGGCTGCATAGACCGCGTCAGAGGTACCGAATTGCGATTGGAGCGATTTCAGAATGACAGTGCCGCTCAACGGAATCGGAACCGGCCTGACGCCGAACGGGGCGGCGATGCGCCGCCGCAGCCAGCGCCTTGCAATCGCGACTGCACCGGGAACGCGGGCGCTGGCGTCGTCGAACAGCAGCACCTCCCGCAACACAGGGTCCTTCGGGACGTTTCCCGGTATTCCATGAACCACCCCCGTCTGATAGCCCAGCGACTGTGCCGTCGACATCAGGCCGCGGGTGTAGGTCGCAACACCGGTGCCCTTCTTCAGGGAAAGATTGAGACCGTCGTAAAGGATCGTCTGGCTCACTCTCATCTCTCCTTCAGCATCTGGAAACCGCAGGCTGCTCTCAAGCCGGCCTGTCACGCGAAAGGACGAGCAGCGAGTCGTCGGCCCCGTATTTCGAGAGCAGGTCCTCGCCGGTGATGGGAACGGCTTCACCGCTGAAATCGAGGCGCCGCAGCGACCCGTAAATGCCGGCAAGCCGCTCGATGAAGCCGCGCGCGTCGGCATAGCGGGCGGGATTGAATTCGACCACGAGCATCGGCTTGTGACGGGCAATGGTCTCGCTCATTCCTTCGAGAATGACCTCCTCCGCCCCCTCCGCGTCGATCTTTATGAAATCGACGCGCGCGCAGGAAGAGCTCAATCGATCGAGGGTCGTCACGGGAACCTTGACGACCGCGCCATCCTCGGCGCGGGGCTGAAACGTCTCGGCGACGATCAGCGCGTTCTTCGGCTCGCTATGGGGAACGTAAAGAGACGCCTCGCCCGATATCGCGGAACCGAGCGCCAATTTTTCAATTCGTGTGCGCCCGAGCAGTCCATTGAGCTCGACGCTGCGGTGCAAGAAGTCAGCTGCATGCGGGTTGGGCTCGACCGCAATCAACTCGCCCTTGACCCCCACGAGCTCGGAAAGCAGAAGCGAATAATAGCCGAAATTCGCACCGACATCGATCGCGGTCATGCCGCGCTTGACGTTGCGCGCGCAAAACAAGGTCAGCCAGATCTCCCAAAAACCGTCCAGCAGGACATGAGACCCGAACCCCCTGTCGCGTGTGTCCACATAGAGCTTGTAGCGGCCGAGCACACGGACCAGGGCCGTATGGTTTCCGAGGTAGGCACTGCTTACCCGCTGCAAGATGGCGGTCTCGGCCTGATGTCGGTCGAAGGCCATTAGCTCGTGAAGATGTAGCAGTGCCGAAGAACTCATTTTACCTCTCTCGGTCCAGCATGCCTGCAATGCAGTCCGCAAGCCGGGCAACATCATGAAATTCCCTCTCGATCCGCAGCACGATCGTCCGCCTCCTGCCCCGCTTTCGATCTCTCCGTGCAATGCCCTTAGTTTGCCGTAGCCGCCGTTATGCCGACCGATGCCGCCGATAGAGCTGTCCCGGTGACGCCCTGGAAGAGGCCCATGAATTTCTGGAAATCGATCGAGGACGCATTGGAGATGTAGATGATATCGCGCGGCTGGACTTCGAAGTTCTGCATGGCGAGCAGCGTGGCGCCGTTTTTCAGATTGAACCGATAGACGATCGGAACGGGGCCGCCCCTGCGAAGCAGCGGATTGTTCGGAGCAACGATGCGGCGAGCAACGTCAGGCCGCTCGTAGCGGAGAAGAAAGACGCCTGAGACATCGGCCCTACTGTCCTGCAATCCTCCGGCACGCGCCACGGCGTTCGCCATGGTCAAATGCTGGGCACTGAAGGGCACCTCGCCATTCTGGCCCGATGCGCCGAGGATCGTGTAGGTGACGGGTTCACGGACGACGGTGACCACGTCCTCGGGCCGCAATCTGATATTTTCCCGCGGATTTTGAACAATCGCGGTAAAGGGCAGGTTCATCGTGCGGCGTCCTCGCGTCAGATAGACAACGCTGTCGTTGACACCGGCGCGCAATCCACCGGCTGCGGCGATGGCATCAAGCACGCGATCGCCGGCCGGCGACAGCGGGACACGGGCGCCGCCGGCGACCTCCCCCGTGACGGTCACGGTATTCGAGGCGCTCTGCTGCACCGTCACCAGCGCCTGCGGCTGCACCGCCTTGCCAGTAAGACCCGAGATGACAGCCCGTTCGACGGTAGCGGGCGTCCGACCGACCGCATTGATGCGCCCCACATAAGGGATACTGATCGTCCCGTCGCTGTTGATGGTTTGCGGTGGGATCATAACCGAGCTACCCGTCGCCTGCTGCTGACCGGAAGCATTGGACGCCGTCCCGAACAGACTTCCAGGTGGCGCCTCCCATAGGCTGACGGAGACGACATCGCCAACGGCGATCCTCAGGCCGGGATCGCGCGCACCCTCGCCGAAATAGGCCGCGAAGCTGGCCTCCGGCCTGGCGACGCTCCTGACCATAGCCGTCGACGTTACGTCGACCAGCGCGAATGGCGGCATGGTGCGCGCCGCCGCCTCTTCCAATATGCGGGAGGCCTTGGGTCCGGCCTCCGGTAATGCACAGCCCGTAAGAACGCAGGCGAGAACGCACAATAATCCGAACTTCAACGGCATCGACGATCCTGAATGGCATGGAGGCAGTTTTGATGCGGCACCATCGTGCCAAGCAGGCTAGGCCGTTCCGGCATCGTCGCTACGCTCCCGGCTAAAACGAAGGATCGACGAAGGGCTGGAGCCGTAGGCATGTTTGTAGAGAACCGAAAAACGCCCGGGATTGGAGAATTGCAG
Source organism: Rhizobium sp. NPDC090279 (assembly GCF_044769665.1). Lineage (NCBI taxonomy): Bacteria > Pseudomonadati > Pseudomonadota > Alphaproteobacteria > Hyphomicrobiales > Rhizobiaceae > Rhizobium > Rhizobium sp. NPDC090279. The sequence goes on from NZ_JBIVYI010000006.1 coordinate 153,442, forward strand.
GCTCATGGCAAGATCGGTGATGCTTTCGGCCTGCCCACCCTTGATGGCGCCATGTGCGGCGGCCAGCCTATAGTTGCAGAGTATTCCCATCGGCGTATCGCCCCGATAGGTCTTGAACATGCGCTGCAATGCACGCGGGCTGCAGTTTGCGGCACTCGCAAGATCTTCCAGCATGATGGCGTTGTGCAGATTGTCGCGCATGAATGCCTCGGCTCTGAGGAGCTGCCGCGGCGCGCTTTCCAGCGTGCCGCGATTGAACGCGTCGGACAGATTATGCGGCAGCTTGGCGAACAGCTTGACCAACAGGAGCTCGCTATAGGCCTTGGCGAGCATCATGCGCTCGGTCTGGCGCGCGGTCGTCAGGTCCTTTTCGGCTTGACGCAGCGTTTGATAGAGCCCTTGCGCTCCGCCTTGGCGGAAGCTCACCGGTGCCAGTGCGAACTCCTGCACGTAGGGCTTGCCGGTCAATTCCTCGAAATGCTGCCGGATTACCGCTTCCGGTACCTGAAACAACAGCCAGGAGCTGCGCGGCTTGATCTCCAGCCGTTTACCTGCGCGGTCGCTGATGCTGGCGACATTGTTGGCGGGAATGCGCAAGGATCTGTGCATCCGCCGGTGGTTGATTTCTATTTCTCCGGCCAGAACGAATACGATGCTGACACGCGGCAAATCCTGTTTTGCGATCCCTTCCAGGCCAGCCGAATGCTCGGCGCTTATGATCGAGGCAGATTGGAGAGGTTGCTTGCTGAATTTGAAGGAATAGTCGCCGGTGGTTTCCGAGGGAACCGTCCATTTCCAGTTTGGCTCAAGCACGTCGAGATTGCGAACAATTGCATCGCGGGTATAGACCTCGAAAGTACCAACGCATTGCTCGACAACTCTTTCAAACATCGCCATCCGCTAATCCTACTCAAAATCCCAGGTTGCATATTAGCCATCGCTAACACGTGATTTCCATCTAGGCCACATCTTTCTAGCGTTCGTTACGACGACTCCATTGTCTTGTGCCGGCGGCACCCCCAAACGTGCGGGGTTGCTCAGCGTAAGTTGCATTATTAATTATTAAATTAGCACGATGAATTTTAGTGCGACAGTACATATAGTGACGATGTTATACAGAATCCTACTTCTTTGTGGCGTGATCGCGCGGCGAATTTCCCGAACGACGGTATTGGACAAAATACATCGGTGCCGGCAACTATATCTGACACGTTTACTGGCATTGGTTGCAGAAGTAGTTACTAATTTATGCGGCACGACTTGCCGGGCACCGGTTGCAACCATAGGGCTCATAGGCAAGGCGACGAATCGATAGGGCCGACCGGACCTAACCATGAGGAGGCAATTGAACGGTCGGATTTGTCTCAATTTCTCCAACACATCACGAGGCTTAGCCGGGAACATGCGCAGGAGCCTGCGATGCCGACGTCACCATGTCGGCCAGGCCGCGCCCGGCATCGAGGCCTAGCCCTTTGCAATTCGATATTGTGTCAATTCTGCAAAAATGGCGCACAGTACTGTTGCCGATGCACACAACCGCATACCGTTGAATCTACAATGTGGAGTAGATGCGAAACGCCGCCTCTATGTCGTCAAAGACACGACCGCGGCCATTTTTCAACACAAGCGCCGACTTGCACAAGTCACCGATCACATTGAGATTATGTCCCACAATGATCATCGAGCGATCCTTGCGCTTGACGAAGAGCTCTTCGAAAGAACGCAACTGGAAGCGTTTATCGCCAACGGCCAGCACCTCATCAATGAGGTAACAATCAAAATCAATGGCAAGTGACATGCCAAAGGCCAGTCGTGCCCGCATGCCTGAAGAATAGGTCCTGAGCGGCATGCGCAGATAGCGGCCGAGCTCACTGAAATCCTCAACCGAATCGCGAATTTCGTCGAATGGCTTGGCATAGATGCGCGACAGGAACCGCATGCAGTCGAAGCCGGTCATCGAGCCGCCGAAGCCGCCGCTCAAGGCAATGGGCCACGACATCGACATGTTGCGCACGACCTTGCCTGAAGTCGGCTCCTCTATTCCGGCGATCATGCGGACCAGCGTCGATTTGCCCGCTCCGTTGTGACCGAGGACAGCGATCTTCTCGCCGCGGCCTATCTTGAATGTCACGCCGTCGAGCACGCGGCGCATCCGCCCATTCACTTCGTACTCCTTGACCAGATTGAACACGCCGACAATGCCATCCTCTTGCCAGGGAGCCTGAGCGTTCGATACCTCAGTCCCTGAGAGTGCGATTGGCGCAAGACTGGAGGGAATATTGGTCATTGCTGGGCTGCGTGCTCATGCACCTGGATCATGAAGAAGCGCACGATCCAGAAAGTGGCGAAGCAAATCGCAAGCAGCATCAGAAACGAGCCAAGACGTTTCGGATAGAGCGCATGGTCGGGCAAATTCGGATCTGCGATTCGCTCCAGATACAATTGTTGCCGCTGCGCATCGATCCTGGCGTTTTCCAGGGAAACAGTTGCCGATGTCAGCATCTTGGCTGCCATTTCCCTCTCCAGCAGCAGCTGTTCATATTGCGCGATGCGTGGCGCCATCGAGCCGTCGCTGCCGACGATGCGCGCCCGCTCGTCGCTGATCTGATGCTCTATCGCCGCCACGCGCGCTCTAAGCCCCTCGCCCTGCGGGCTTTGCGGTGCCTGCTCCTCCAGCGCTGCGAGACGCGCTTTGTTGTCGGCCAGGTCGTCCGACAGCCGCGCGATCATGTCGAGAGCAGCGGACGATTGCTTGTTGGGGTCGACGAGCGCTTCGCGGTTGCGAAAGTCCGTCAGGCTCTTCTGCATATCGGACAGCCTGGCTTGACTGTCGTTCACCTCGATCTGTGCATAATGGATAGCATCCTCGCGGGCGCGGTCGTTAAGGCGATTGACGAGCTCCTCAGCGTGCTGAACCAGGGCATTGGCCAAGCGATAGGCATCTTCGGCCCGAAAAGCGCGCACCTCCAGCGTCGTCACGCCACTACCGCTATCGGTGCGGACAGTGATAAAACGCAGGTAATGCTGATACAGCTCCTCGTTGTTGGCTTCAGCCCAAGGCAGCGGATAACGACTGAGAATGTCTCCTTCCGGACGGGAAAGGATTTCCTTGAGATCGTCCCGCTTCACCAAGGCATCGACGGCGGCGCGCGACTTGATGAACTCCGTGACGATATAGCTATCGTCCTGTGCGCGAACGAACCCTGTACTTTGAAGAAAGCCGCTGAGCAGCCCCGCGGCACTCCTGTTGGGGCTGCGCACGACGAACTGCGTTTCGGAAACATACTGGTCGGCGCATATGAAGCCGTAATAGACCGCCCCGAGCAGGCCGGGAACGACGACAATCAACAACAGCAACGCTTGCGATCGTGCCCATCGCGCAATGGAATAGGGCCAGGAGACTGGCCGACCGATGACGACGCCGGACGAGCGCGCATCCACCAGCCGAATGAAATCAGTAAATTCCTTGTTGTTCTCGATGCGACTCATCTGGGACCATCAAATCTCTCTCGGAATGGCCGAAACCATTCCACAACAGCCTTTCAGAAGCTCCGACCAGCCTCCTGCCTCCCGCCGCCTTCCATCATTTGGGATCGCCGGCCAGGCAATGCGTACGACGGTTTCGATAGCAATTTACTTCGCAAGAGATTCCCATATATCCTTTGAAAGTCAAATATAATTCCGGGCCATGGAAATTTTTACATACAGAAACAAGAATAATTTGGCTTCTGTCGTAATTAATACTTCGGCGACGCGATCCGTATGGCGAGCGCGAATTGTGGCGGCAATAACTGCCATTCGATTAGCCGTTTCTCCCTCATTGCTGGTCCAAGGAATTCGGAATGAGAACGCTCGGAGGCACCTCGAAGCATGTCGGCAGGAATTCTGCGCAGGACGGTCATGGCAACCTGCCGCCATTCGGCCGGCTTTGCCGATATTCCTTGAATTTCCTCTCAGGCAGGCTCGGCGCCGCTGTTGCATGGCGCAGCCTCGGCAAACTCGTATCGGCAATATTTAAGGACATCATCCGGTTGCAACCGCTTTTCGCGCCCCCGAAAGCGGTTCCGCTCATGCAACCGGTTGCGATCGGACGACGCAGGCCGCCGCATTCAAGCACCGGTCATCGCTCCTAGCGGGCATCTTTAGGGGGACCTTATGCGCATAGATTCGACGATCTTTCCCCAGGAAATGACGTTTTCTGCCGCAAGGGCAAGTGAGCGTCCGTCCTGGTTGCCCCCGACCAATGCGCGACTGCTCGCTTTCCTTTCGACACGCCAGCACTTCCCCCTCATCGGTCCGGCCTTTTCCGCGTCTCTGAAGCCGATCGAATTGGCGATAGGCGCCGCCGATGGCGTCGTCGGCTGGGGAGATGGCCCGCTTGCCCGTTTGGCCCGCCTCTATGCGCGAATGCTCCGCCTGCCCTTCTGGACGGTTGAAGGTGGCTTCCTCCAATCGGCTGCTCCCGGCGCAACGTCGCCGATCTCCATCGTCGCCGACGATCTCGGAATTCATTTTTCCGCTCACCAACCGTCACGGTTGGAGGCTCTGCTTCAAAATGCGCGCTCCGACGCAGAAATCCAACGCGCGGGCGACCTGCGGCGATGGATCGTCCGCGAGCGGCTCTCCCAAGACAATCATCTGCAAGAAGAGGCCATTCCGCTTCGCCGAAGCCGGCGCAAGCGCATCCTGCTTGTCGACGAAATGGTGGGAGATCGGGCTGTCGAGCGCGCGGGCGCCCACGCTGGGACCTTTGCGAGCATGTGGGCGGCGGCTCTTGCCGAGCGAAATGCCGACATCATCGTCAGATGCCAACCCGAGGTCGTTGCTGGCCGGGCCCAGGGCCTTCTTCAACCGTACGCCGGGACAAGGGGCGTGCAGTTTTTAGACCGCCCGGTCTCGACGCATTCCCTTTTGGATCTGGTTGACGAAGTCTGGACCGTATCAAGCCAATTCGGCCTGGAGGCGCTTCTGCGGGAAATACCCGTCGTCACCTTCGGCATGCCCGCTTATGCGGGTTGGGGACTGACTGCGGACCGTGCGGAAGGCACGGTGGCAACAGCGGCGCGGTCCCGTCGCGGACGCCATGTCAGCATAGACGAATTTGCCGACGCAGCACTCCTTCAGTATTCCCGCTACGTCGATCCCGTCTCCCGCAGCCCAATCACGGCGGAGCAGGCTGTCGAGCGGCTCCTCGAATGGCGCAGCCGCGCGCTGTCGCTCTCCGGCCGTTACTTGTGCATCAATTTCTCGCTTCACAAACGCACGGTCATGCGCCGCTATCTGAGCAGCCCCCGATCGCAAGTCCAATTCGCCACCAATCCGACCGCCTTACAGATCCAGAACGCCGACACGATCGTCCTGTGGGGGAATGCAGCCCCTCCCGAGGAGGGCATCTTGTCGAAGCAGGGCAAGAGAGTGCCGATCATCCGGGTCGAAGACGGCTTCATCCGCTCCTCCGGGCTGGGCAGTTCGCTTGTACCCCCATCCTCGCTTTGCTTCGATGAGCAAGGCATCTATTTCGATGCTTCCGCCCCAAGCAAGCTTGAAACGATCCTGAACAGGACGAATTTCGACGAGGCGCTTCTCGAGCGGGCGCAGCGCCTGCGGCAAGCCATCGTCTCCATGGGCATTACCAAATACAATCTGCCACCGCAGCCGGCGCCGGACTATCGCGCCCTGGCCGACGGCCGCACCATTGTTCTGGTGGCGGGGCAGGTTCCGAACGACGCCTCCCTGCGCTTCGGCATGGCAAGTTATCCCTCCGATGACGAACTGCTGAAAGCCATCCGGCGCTCGAGACCGAAGGCATTCATCATCTACAAGCAGCATCCGGATCTTCTGGCAAAGGCAGCAGGTCACCATCCGCCCTTAACCCTGTCGACGGAGGCTGCCGATCTCGTTATCGGCAATGTCGAATTGGACAATCTCCTTGGCGTCGTCGACGAAGTTCACGTCGCCACGTCGCAGATCGGGTTCGAGGCGCTGCTGCGTGAAAAGCCGGTATGGTGTCATGGCCTCCCCTTCTACGCCGGCTGGGGACTCACACACGACGCAGTCGTCTCGTTGCGGCGAAAGCGCACCCTGACACTCGATGCGCTCGTTGCCGGCGCACTTATCCTCTATCCGCGATACTGGTCGAATATCACCGATCTTCCATGCGAGGCGGAAGACGTCGTCGCCGAGCTCTATCGCGCCCGTCAGGGTATGGCTCTCAATCCGTCGCGGCGGCGCTGGCTGGCGCAGGCCATCCACATGCTCGAGGCGCGAAAATCATGACGAAACCCGTCGTTATGGATATTTCGCGGCTGATGGAACGAGCACATTGCCCGACGCCGACGGGTATCGATCGCTATGAGCTTCACTATGCGAATTGGCTGAACGAGCGCCGCAAACAGGCGAACCCGGTCAATCTCGATGGGTTTCCGCAACCGTCCTGGTTCGTCGAAACCGGCCATAATAGTGCCGTCAGCATACCGTCCGAACGGGCTGACAGGCTGGTCTCAATCCTCAACAACCGCTGGACGGCGACGGAAATATCGCCCGCGCAGAACGCTCTTCTCGATCGGATCTTTGCGGCCATCGATGGCAAGATCCGGTGGCAGGCGGCGGCTGAGGTGAGAGCGGGCGAAGCCCATACGCAAAAACTGCGCAAGATCGCCCATGCCGTCGCCAATCACTTCACCCATGGCCTGATGCTGCCGGACAGAGCATCCTTCGTCCACGTATCGCACAGCCGGCTGGAACGGACATCGGCTTTCTCCTGGCTCGGAGAAACCGGTCGCAACGGCGTCTTCTACGTCCATGACCTCATTCCGCTATCGCATCCCGAATTCGTCAGGCCGGAGGAGCCGGAACGGCACCGCCGCAGGATGGAGACGGTACTCAAACACGCATCGCTCGTGCTTTGCAATTCGCAGGTGACTGCGCGGGCCTTGCGCACCTTTGCCCAGGAGAGCGACAGAAAGCTGCCCTCGATCGCGGTGCTGCCGCCAGGCGTCGAACAGTGCTTCCTGTCTCCGCCAACCGATGTGGCGCGCCCTCATATGCCGTACTTCGTGACACTCGGGACGATTGAGCCGCGCAAGAACCACATTCTGTTGCTGCACCTGTGGCAATATCTGGCCGAACGCGACGGGCCGATGGCCCCGCGGCTGGTGATCGTCGGCAAGAGGGGATGGGAGAACAGTCATATTCTGGCAATGCTGGAGCGATGCCCGGCCCTGCCGGGGCTAGTCATTGAAGTACCGGGGCTTGAGGACGCCGCCCTGGCACGGTTGGTCGCCGGAGCCGCGGCCCTGCTCGCCCCCTCCTTCACCGAAGGGTACGGGATGCCTGTCGCCGAGGCGATCGCGCTCGGCACGCCGGTCGTCGCCTCCAACATCAGCGCCCATCGCGAAGCCGCAGCAGGCCAGGCCGCGATTTTCCTCGACCCCCTGGACGGGCTGAGCTGGCGAGCCGCGCTCGACATGATCGCCGCCGCGCCGCAACGCCGGACCAAGCCGAGCGGGCCGAGCGGATGGGATATGCACTTCGACGATTTGGAGACGCTGATCGAAGCGGATCTCTCCGCTCGCCGCCACGCCGCCCAACGAGCCTCGCGGCGCATAGAGAAAATATCGCCGTTGGCAACCTTGCAGTGAGAGACAGCAATGCAGGCAGAAGACAGCAACAAGACAAATCCGGTTGGTCAGCAAGACGTGGGAGCAGCGAAGTGACAAGCTTTTACGACATCGAGAATTGCTACAAATTCATTCTCGGCCGTCCGATCAACGAGGATGAGCGCAGTGTCATCGGCCATCATCTCCTGCAAATCACCGACCTTTCGCTGGATGACCACCGCAGACGCTTCCTGACTTCCTACGAATTTCACCAGCGCCATAGCGAATTGCTGTTTCACAATTTCGTTCCAAAGTCGATTTTCGTTCTGTTTGAAACCGCATACAATTTCAAATTGTATCTGGATCTTCGCCAGTACCATATCTCCTTCGGCATCATGAGCGGCGAGTACGAGAAATTCGACATCGAACTCGTCAAAGCCATCGTGTCCGATAGTGGGCAATTTATCGATGTTGGTGGCAATGTCGGCTATTATTCGCTCTCTGTCGCAGCCCATCATTCCCCGTTTAGAGGAAAGGTTCTCGCCTTCGAGCCTTTGCCGAAGCTCTGGGACCTGTTCAATCGGTCGATCGCGGAGAACGGTCTCGAAGACCGAGTGAGCGTTCGTCAGCTTGCTCTTGCCGACGCCCCAGGAGAATTACCACTCATCGACGCCGGAGAAACGGTCAATGCCGGCGCAACGCGACTGGTTACGAACGCGGCCGAAGCCAAGGTCGGACGTATGACCAAGGTCGAGACGCTTGATCGCGTCATCGGCAATCTGCGACCCGATGTCATGAAGGTCGATATCCAGGGTGCGGAAGGCCTGTTTCTGAAAGGTGCGCAAAGAACCATTGCGACATACAAGCCTTCCCTGTTGATGGAGATCAATCACGACATGCTCTCCGTCGTCTCCAAAACGACCCCAGGCGCAATCCACCGTCAGCTCGCCGATCTCGGTTACAACATTTGGACCAGTTCCCAGCGCCGGCTGACGCGAATCGCAACATCCGAGGAATTCGACCTGAATTTCGCGGCCGGCACGGTGGCCAACATATTTGCGGTTCACGAAGATCGCGCGGAAGACGTCAACCGGCGACTTCAGCGCCTTGAGTTGGCGCCGATTTTAACCAAGCGCAAAAGGCAGCGTCAGAAGGAAACCGCGGCCTAGCGCGCCGCACTCGATTTGCGGCGTCCGATCTAAACCGGGACTGAAAATGAGGACATTGTTGAGCAAAAGAGGGCAATCACATGAGTGGCGTCGCCTATTACGGCTCGTGCCCTAGCGAGGAGTTCGTTCGGTACGCATTTGCGGACAGCAGGATCGTTTTCTTCTGCTATGGCATCAACGTCGCCAGCTTCATGAATGACAGGCGGGTCAACATCACCGCCATCGAGGAGTGGCCCGAACCCATCCGGAAGAAGCTGCAGTTCGAAGCCAGCAAAGGCTTCTGCGATCGTTTGAGGAAGTCCGCACCAACGACACTTGTGGTCGATTTCAGCCGGGCCACACGCGCCTCGCTGATGGACTACGAGAACACCTTGCTTACCGTTCCCTACGAACTGCTGGAAGCCGGGCCCGATTTGCAGCGCCAGGCCTTCGACATCTTCAAGGTCATCCCGTTCGGCAGCCGCGATTTCTGGACGCTGGTCATCGCGGCAACGCAGAGGTTCTGTGACTTCGTGAATGCAAACCTGCCGGATACAAAGATCATACTGCTCGACACGCCGCCCACCGCCGACTACCGCGGCACGCTTATCGACGGCAACACCTACATGATCGACTTCTGCCGTTGGCAGATGCGCTATCCGATGTCCCGTATTCTCATCGATTTCTGCCGGGAGCGCATCGAAAACAGTCGGATACTGACGCCTCAGTCAGGCCTCTATTCCGACGACACCGCACTCTATGGACCTGCGCCGATGCACTATTCCGTGGAAATCTGGAAGGAGATAGCGGCGCGCTTTCATGCGAATGGCGGCTTCGAGGGATTGCCGCGTTCGAGCGACACGGTTTCCACTCTCACCAATTATTCCGGTCTCATGGATGCCTTCACCAAGACGGCATTGTCGAGCCCGAACCTCCACCGGTTCAGCCTCGATATTCTGCACGGCGCGCTGCCCTACCTCTTCGCAAAAATCAGCAGTCCGGCCCACAACCATTTTGGCGATCCCATCGATTCGCACGATGTCGTTGCAGCCTTTCGCTGGATTCTCGGGCGTGAGCCGGAATCCGCCGAGACGTTTCTCAGTCACTATGCGCTGCCCAATCGAAAGGAGTTGCGCGAAACGCTGCTACGCTCCCACGAATTCCAGAACCAGGTGCCGGATTATGCCGAACATTAGCGTGGCAGTCGCGGCCTCATTCGAACTTGATGTGATTGCGTACCTTGTCGATCAGGAAGAGACCGACCGCTGTAGTGAACAGGCAGCACTTCACGAGGTAGTCGACGTCATAGAAGGTTTGCACCGTATCGCCGAAGACGCCGGCGCGAAAAAGCTCGTAGCAATGAACGGTGGGGACATAGAGCGCCAGCTTCTGGGGGCCGCTGGGCAGCCAGGCCACCATGAAGAACATGCCGCCGATCGGCAATGTGAGATAGTGAAATGGCGGAACCAGCTTCTCGACGAACTCGAACCGTTCCGAACCGGCGGCAAAGATAAGCCCTACCGCAAAAGAGAACCACGCCATGAACAGCCAGCCCGCCAGCAGCAGGCCGAGATTCTGATAGGCCGGTATGACGCCCGCCAGACGTGCGGCTGTGTAGACGACGACGAGAGCAGCAGTCGTGCCGGCGGTCTCCAGAAGCGCGCGCGCGATCAACGCATCGGCAAGCCGGATCTGTCGATGGTACATCAAGGGCAGATTCTGGCGCAGGCACGAGACGGCGTGCCCGCTTATATGGCGCCAGAGCGTCAAAGGCATGTAGCCGCTCAGAACGAAGGCCGCGACCGTCAATCCGTGCGCTTCATGACCCAGCAACACCCACATGACCATCACACCCGCGGTCAGAATCATCGGTTCCAGCGCAAGCCAGAGAAAGCCGATGTTTTCTCGACCGTAGCGGATGAGCATTTCGCGCATGATCAGCGCACCGAGGACGCGTCCCTGGATCTTCAATCCGGTAATGAACTGCAAGCCCCCGCGCGTGGTTGCCGATACCTGATGCACCCGATGTCCTCCTGGTCGCTGCCCCATCTCCATCAGACGGTAGGTCAACGATACTGGCGAAGGTCAGCCGCTCAATCTTCATTGCGCCGGATTTGGACAATTACCGTCCGTGACGTCCGCACGCAGATCTGTAACGACAGGCGATCATCCGAAAAGGTACGGTCATGGCTCTGATAAACTCCGAGACTCAAAACAAGAAACTCGATGCCGAGCAGCGCCCGCGGCCCTTGCGCCAGATGATAGCAAGATCGATTGCCGGACCTGCGAAGGCCCGAAAGCGCCGCAAGCGTTCCAGCCGTCTAGGCGTTTACCTGCTGGCAGTTGTTGCGCCTACCCTTGCCGTCAGCGCCTATTACGGCCTGATCGCTGCCCCGATCTATGTGTCGGAATCGTCCTTCGTCGTGCGCATGGCCGCCCCGCCATCCTCCAACGTCTTCGGCTCTCTGCTGCAGAATAGCGGAATAACGCGCTCACAGGACGACACATTCTCCGTACAGGAATACATCCGCTCGAGACAGGCATTGAAGGAGCTTGGCGGCAAACTTCCCGTACGCGCGATTTTCGGCAGCCCACAGGCGGACCGGCTTATGCGCTTTCCGCGCTTCTGGGAAAACAACAGCGAGGAAGAACTCTACAATTATTATTCCGATCGCGTCTCCGTCATCCACAACGACACGACGGGCATCACCGTGCTGCGGACGACTGCTTTTCACGCACAGGACGCCGCGGATCTGAATACCTCCTTGCTGGCCCTCGGCGGCGATCTTCTCGACCGGCTCAACAACCGTGCCCGTGGCGATGCGGTTCGCTTTGCCGATAACGAAGTGCAGGAGGCGCAGCAGCGGGTCATCGACGCGCAGAGAAACATAACAAACTTCAGAAACAAGGAACTGATGATCGATCCGAATACCAGTTCCATGTCGATGATCGACCTCATCAGCAATCTGACGGCCTCTCTCGCCACCACGCGGGCGCGCCTCGCCGAGACGCGCAAGACCGCGCCGGACAGCAACTCCATCCCGTTTCTGACGAGCCAGATCGCAGCGCTGGAGCAACAGATCGAGAGTGAACGGACCAAGATGGTCGGGTCCGACACATCGGTCGCACCCAGGATTGCGGATTACGAGAGCCTCGTTCTCATGCGGGAGTTTGCCAACAAGGCGCTCGTCGCAGCCCTCGATGCACTGGAGGCCGCCAGGGCCGACGCTCGACGTCAGCAGCTCTATCTCGAATTGGTCGTTCCGCCGCAGATGCCCGACGAGGCGGCGATGCCCTATGCACTGAAGAATATTCTGGTCGTCTTCCTGTCCTTGAGCCTTGCCTATCTACTGGGCTGGCTGATGCTCACCGCCATCAGAGATCATGAGGACGGCTGACGTCGTAGCTGCCATTTACGACGCTCAGGATGACGATCTCGACATCATTCGGGATGCCAGAAGCAGGTATAGATCTCCGCCATGCAGGCGCGGATTTCCCGGCCGGCAGTCGAATCCGGAGTCACATGACCATAGAGGCTGAACTCCGCGTCGCGCGCACGAATGTAATATCTTAAGGCCGCCTCGATATCCCGCATGGCCTTGTACAGATGCGCCGTCTGGATCTCGACGTCGATGACCGACGCCGCATCGAGGTTCTGCGCATGTCTGCGATAGACATCATAGAGCTGCAATGCTTCATCGAAATCGCCGGCTTCCTTCGTCACATTCGCATAGACGGCAATCAGGTCGATTTCGCCATCCGTGTCCACCAGATCGCGCAGTAAGGCGCGCGCCTGAGGCCAGCGCCTCGATTGGACCAATTCCATGGCGCTTTGACGCTTGCGTTCTACATCCACGCGCGAAAACCGAAGGCGCGCCGACTCCAGATGGCCGGCTATATCGACATCACCAGGCGCAAGCGCGTGAGCGCGCTCGTACCATTGAAGCGCGGCTTCCGGCTCATTCATCCTGTTGTAGAGGTGGCCGAGCTGCAGGTGAATGTCGATATCGTCGGGTTCTTCCTCGAGGAAGTGCCGATAAGCCTCCAGCGCGGCCTCGAAATCACCGTTCTCCTTGCAAGCATGGCCGAGCTGCACGAGCAAGGATATTCGTGCGGGATATTGTTCCACCGCCTGCCGATAATGGAAGGCGGCCGTTGCCCAGTCACGCCGATCACGCGCGGCATCCGCCTCCGCCAGCACGTTGACCGGCGCCCGAGCCTCGCCTGCCCCGTTCGCGTGGCCGACGCGCAGAAGCGTCGATGCAAATCGCAGCTCGCGTCTCATGGCACGCGCCGCATGGAAATGTTTCGCGGGCGCAGCCAGCAATCTTCGAGCGCGCGCTCGTGAATGCGAACGCGCAATTCGATGAAGCGATGCTCCCGCTTGACGGCGACGCATACAGTTCCCGAGAACGAACCGGCCAGGGTTATGGCCTGCAGAAAATCGAGACCGGAATTGGCGACGATCTCGATATCGAGCTTTGCCGTCTGTGGCTGGATGAGGTCGATGTCCAACAGCCAGTCGCCGTCCGCGAAAGTACGCTTCGGGCCTGTGAGCAGCCAGCCCGACTGCACGCTCCAATTGCCGTCGTTGATCTGCAACGGCTGGCGTAACAGTTCGGGACCGATCATCCAGCCGACGCCCTCTACCTCGCGCACGAAAACAACCACCGCCTCGCCGTCAGAATTGACCAGCAACCCGGACGGCGTAATGTTTGCATTGGAGAGATCGGCAGCTTCCCGCCCTTCGCCGTCATTTTCGGGCAACAGCGTATCCCAATAGGCGGTCTGTCCATCCCGGCGTGCGATGGCGACGATCCGCTTCACGACGGCGGTTCGCGTAAGAACGCCGCGCCTGAGATCGAACTCGAGCCCCAAACGCTCGGCCGATGTCGGATCGCGTCCGCAAATCCGCGAGAAGGCATAACGCAGGAACGCTGCATCATCCTCCCGTGCGAAACGGACGAAATTCTCCACCATGGCGAATTGGTCCGGTTCCCGGCGCAGCGCATGCACACCGGAAAGGCCGCTCAGCGACGACGGGACGGGACGACGGGCCTTCAGCGCATCAACCACGCGCAGGCGATTGGTGCCGCCGCGAATGGCATTCGCAAGCGAAAGACGATCGTCCGCGGTCAGATCGACTTCCGTCAGATCCAATGCCTTCGCCCAGGCATCGACGAAGGATTCCGCCGGCAGGGAGAACACGTCTTTCGGCAGGACGCTCAAGGGTTGTCTATGCAACTCGGCGATGGTCAATATTGCCCCCCAACATCTTTTCGATGGCTGTGACATGCCGCGCGGCAGTGCGCGGATAGGAATACCAATGTGCCGCCTGGCTGCGATCCCGATCGAACATCGACAGCAAAGGGGGGGTTTGCGCAAGGCTGAGGAGCGCCTCCGCGATGCACTCGATCTCGGTGCTCTTGACGACATGGCTGATCGGCCAGAGATCGCGCAGGACCGGCGAGCGAGAGCACAGCAGCGGACGGTTCACGCTCATTGCGATGCGCGCCGCGCCGGTCGCCGTTTCGGTCGAATGGCCATAGAGGAACGACAGCAGATCGCAGGTCATCAATTCGCGACGCAACTCTCCTTCGGAAATGAAATCGAAACGCGCCGTAACCTTGTCGGAGATACCCAGATATTCGATCAGATTTTCGATCGTGGCGCGCGTTGCCCGCGATTCATCGTTCGGGACCATGCAGTTGAACAGCTTGAGGCGAAGTCCCGGCTCGTAGTTCAATGCTTCCGCGAAGGCCAATACGAGGCGGTCGATATTCTTGTGAGGCATCAGGAACCCAAAGGAGCCGATGGTAAAATGCGAGGGGTCGGGAGCCGGAGCATCTTCCGGCGTGGAGAGAACACCATGCGGCATGACGATCGGGTTCGGATGCCCGGCCGCCGAAAGTGCCGCGGCGTCCTCTGCCGAATGGACGAAGACCATGTCGAACGCTCGGGTCCAGTCCAGTGTCCCGCCGCGCAGCGCCTCTTTCACGCTATGCATGGTCAGCACGCGCAACCGGTGACCGGTAGCGGCAATGGGCTGGACCAGCAGCTCCATGTCCGGTGTTGAAAAATGCCCCGGATGGTGTTGCATCCACAGAACGTCGCCACGTCCCTGCTCAAGCCGCCCGGCCAGGCGCTTGAGCGAAGCGAGATCATAGCCCCACAGCCGCGACATGCTGCGTGGTATGGTCTCGATCGCGTCTGAAGGCGCTTCCGGCAATGCGTCGTCCATGATCCGCCGTGCAAAGATGTGATCGACCCTGCCTTCGAATGCGGGCGTGCCATAAAGATGCTGCGAATAGGTGGCGATGCCGCATTGTTGCTGCCAGGAGGAAATGAGATCGATCGTCCAATCCCGCCGCGTTTCGGCGGCTGCGGGAACAGACTTGGCAAGGGCTGAGAGCGTGCGGATGGCAACGGACCGCCAGCTGAAATGCGCTTTCAGCAATGATTTGGCCTTCTCTGTTCGGCTGCGGGCCTCTTCGGGGCGATCGAGCACCGCGCGCATCTGCATTCCCAGGTGCTCCACCGAGGGCTCCGCCCACAGGCTATGGGAACCCGCCACATGCGCCTGTGATGCCGACATGTGGCAATCGACCAGCCAGGCCGTGCTGGGGCGGCAGAAATCGAGCTGACCGCTGTAGTTGGTGGTGACGACCGGAACGTCGAGCAGCATCGCTTCCGCCAACGGCAAGCCGAAACCTTCGCCCCTGCTTGGCGCCACCAGCATCGCCGCCGAACGATAGAGCGCCCGGAGCCTGCCTGGATCATAGTGCTGGTCGATGACGGTGATGGGGGGTGCATCGGTGAGCCTGCCGCGCCTTTCGGCAAGAACCGACGCCAGGATGTTGTTCGGATTCGGGAAAGTCTTGATGACCAGTTCGACCTGATCATCCGCGCGGAAGCTGCGCAGGAATGCATCGATCAGGACATCGACACCCTTGCGCGGAAAACAGGACGACACATGCAGAATGCGCCGGCGTCCGCTCTCGGGCAGCGGGTTCGGCACATCATCAGCGATAGCCGCGAGATGATCGCAGCCGTTTCCGGTGACTTCGACCGGTATCGCAATCCCGGAACGCTCGAAACTGTCATGGACGAAGTTGGAAATCACCGTGACAAGGTCAAGATCGCAATTGAAACGATCCACCAGATATTGCGGGAATTCGAGCTCCTCCCAGGCAAACGCCACATAGGCGTTCTGGCGGCCGACCATATCGTGGGTCACCGGCGGCCAGGTGTTCCGCAGATGGACGTCGAATGTCTCGTTGAATGGATAGTCATCGCGCATGTGGCGCATGATATTCGTGGCTGCCGCGAGGTTTGCATCGCCTTGCCAGTCGTCCTCGGCCGTATGACAGGTGAGATTGATGCCCAGATCGATCAGCGCCTGCGCAAGGTGGCGATTGACGATCGCCAGGCTGTAGTCGCCTTTGAACACGCCGTCGAAGAAAACTGACTTGCCGGCAAACTTCTCGATCAGGGATCGCTCGTCGACGCGACCCGCATCGAGTGCGTAAGGCGAAGCAGCATCGTCATGGCGCATTCATGGCTCCCAGGCACCGGGGACAGACAAATGGGCGTTAGCGAAGCGCGCGAACTCGCAGCCGTATCATCAATCGGATAACAAAAACGCAGTCTCGCACTAACGTCGGTTTCAGTACGGGCGGCCGTCGCCGCCCGTACTGGATGCTTGGCACCTATGTCAGGATGCCTCGGCTTCCCGCACGAAATAGCCCATTTCCTCCGCGCGCCTTTCAAGCGATGCACGGGCCTGTTCGAGCACCTTGCCCGCATAGACCGGCGGATAGCACCAGTCGTTCCAGGTGCGTGTTGCCGCGTTTGCGAAAGAACCGAACCGCAGGACACCTGGTTCAAGGAAAGACATGCGCCCGCCGAGGTCGAGATAGGTCTCGGTCTGCGACCCCTCGGCCAGGATGATGGAATGCTGTTCCAGCTCGATGTGATAATATTCGAATGGCACCAGCGTCGCTTCCTGGGTAATTGTCGTTCCGTTGATGAGGAACTTGGCCGGAATCAGCGACTCCTCCAGGAACATGCAGTGGTCGGGAGAGACATAGAGATCGCGGGAAGGAACATTCTCGGCAATTGCGCCCGCCTGAATTCGGACCGGCAGCGTGTCACGCGGCCTGTCGATCGACTTCGGATCGATCCGGCGCCGACCGACCCATTTGATGTCCGCCACGCCGTTATGGGTGACCACGAGATCGCCGACCCGCAAATCCTCGACCGGGATATCGCCTTCCGGTGTCCGGATGAGTGTGCCGCGCAGGAAGCAGCTCGTGAATGTGAGCGTGTTCGTGGCTGCATCGAAGCTGTAGGTCACGCCTGCCGGAATGGTGTAGGAACCCAAGGTGGTTGGCAGTCCCAGCAGTCCGGGACCGGTAAAGGTTACGGTGTTACCTACCTGGCTCACGCTGGTCGAGCCAGCCACTTCGATTCTGTCGCCGCTCTGGACATTGAGAACATTCGGCGGCGTCGACAGGTTCAAGTTGATGCCACCGGGATTGTAGACAAACAGGCCGGTTCCGTTGGCACTGGCGAAATCGACGGTGACGCCGTTCAACAGGCCGATGTTGAGCGTGCTAGCATCGACCGTGATGCTCGACCCCGCGCCGATCCCATAGGTATAGGTCGAACCAGCTGCGATATTTGCAAGGCTGGCGTTGATCGTGACGTTCGCGCCGTTGACGGCGTCGATCGTCGTGCTTGAGATTGCACCTGTGCCAACCAGATTGCTGATATTGACGTTCACGCCATCGACAATAACCGTACCGTTGGAAACCAGATTGAGCTGGATCGTATCTGCCGATGTGCCAGCGTTGCTGCTATTGATCGTGGTCGTGCCGTTATTAACGAGATTGATGCCAATCAAAGCCATGTTATTATCCTCTCCATTAGATTAACACGTTGTTTTTCAAGGCAAACGTTGTTGTCAGAACTTGTAGTTCAGACCCACCCGAATGGCATGGAAGTCGAGGCTGGCTTTGGAGTTCAGCGTGTCCCCACCCACGGTGCTGCTGCCGAAATCGACATACTGATATTCGAGTTTCGCCGTCACATGATCGCTGAAGGCGTGTTCGATACCAGCGCCTACTGTCCAGCCGGCCTTGGTCTTGTCGTCGTCGAAACCGGCGGCGCCGAATCCGCCTTCGTACTTGACGTGGCCATAAGCGAAACCGCCGGTGCCATAGAACAAGGTATTGTCATAGGCATAACCGATGCGGGGACGGACGGTGCCGTACCAGTCGATCTTCGAAGAGGCGCTCGCTATGCCGTTTGTAAAGGAGTCGCTGATGTCAGCACCTTGGAAATCAGCTTCGAGGCCGACCACCCAGTTGGGGTCGAACTGATAGTTGTAGCCGACCTGGGCACCTCCGAGAAAGCCGGACCCCTCAAGCTTCCCGAATCTCCCCAGATAGTCCCCGCGGGAATGGAAGCCGACTTCATCGTTGCCACCGAAGCCGTAGCCTGCGTTCACACCGACGTAAAAACCTGTCCACGAAAACACCGGTGCCGTTTCCACCGGAGCTTGCGGCGGAGTCGAGACTGACAGGTCTGCCGCATACCCCACGCTTGCCGCCACCACTGCCGTCAGGAAAACGCTAGATCCCAAAAACTTGCGCATTCGAAAGCTCTCCTCGAAGAAATTCACGAGATTCAACATGTAACTTGTGAAAGTTCACGTTGGAGCCATAATATAGACGCGATTAAGGCTGTAAATACGCAATCTCTAATAAATATTTCGAGAATATAAGCTTTATTTGTATAATCCTGTCGCAATATGTATTGAGAACATACTGATTCTATACTTTGAAAACCTTGGAAAGCGCGTAACTCACGTCTATAGAAAATTCACACTGGAATGGAACGACGCGAGATCGCCGCGTGCCTGGGATGTGGAATATATGCGAAGCGGCCATCGCACTGTCCCGGCGTCATAGAAGGCCGCCAGCCGCAAGATCTTCCGAGTGACGCAATCAGATACGCCATGTCGCTTTCGATATAGACAGGCAAACCGCCGTTCTGCAGGCTTCTGCCGCTACTGCAGGTATCTATCTGCTGCGCTGGGAGGCTTGACGGGGCGGACCCTCGAAGGACCGTCAGGTCTCCCAACTACGCTAAACCTTCCACCAATTGCATAGGAGAAAAGAGCCGACGGCGAAGCGGGGCATGCCTGCTTGCTTCAAGTTGTGGCAATCTCCGCGATAGGATTCAAAAGACGAGAACAAAGATCGTCTGACCGCTGTAGCATTAAGAAACAACCGACGTGCCGGCGTTAGGCATTAGCTTACTTTGAAACCGGCTTTCCATCGCCGGGCGCAATCGGACCTCTTCCGTCGCTTTCCGTATGGACGATGTGGCAGTGGCAGGCCACATCTTTGGAACTATCGCAACCGCCAATTTGCGATGGTCGGGAGGCCCGATCGCCTTGCTTCAAGTACCGGTCGGGCCTCCTCGCTTACGCCAAGCATGCTCCATCATCCCGCTGCCTCTTCGGTAGCGGATCAATGGACCCGCGGGCAAGCTGCGCAAGCCGCATATTTCGATCGTCTCAGGGGATTACGCGCAGACCGGCCGCTACGGCTGCATTGACGAAGGCCGATCGAACCTGTTCGGGTGAGGCCCTGCCCTTGACGCCGTCAATGCAGGCCTGCAACGCCTCCTCGAAGGCATCTCCGTAGCGTATCGGCCATTTCGTCGTCAGATATTCGACGGCCTGCGCGACAGAACCGACGATCTGAACCTCGTCTTCATCCTGCAGCGCGATCCCAACAGCCGCGAACACAAGCCCTCCGGCGTCGTTCGACGGGTCGGCAGGCAATCCTTGATCTTGACCATTGGCTGTTTCAGATTTCGCGCGTCGTCGCCATGTCACCAGCTTGGCCAGCAATCCCATATCGCGCGCGATCTCATCGGGTGCTAGGACCGTCCCCGCCTCGGTGGCCGAACAGCCTGGGTCGCTTTCGCTCGCCTCTGGTGACTCAGGCGGCAATGCCATGCGGCGATCCGCGTTCGTCGAGGGATTAGGAACCTCAAGGGGAATCGAACCAAGAAGCTGTACACCGCTATCCGGGTCGGCTCCAAAACTCTTATCATTTTGCCCCATGCCAAAATATCCCAATAAGCGTCTTGAAACCCGCCCCACCACAGGTCTGCAAAGTCGCAACATGCCGCATCGAAAAAGTACTATTAATCAAAAAAGGCAATTGACGTAGCGAGATTAAAACTTTGAAACAAGTTTGACCAGTATCGCGACAACAGAAAGCGAAAATACTTCAAAAGCCACATCGAGTTTGGCTTATTTTTATTGTATAATTACGCCAGTTTTCGCTTAAAAGGCCGACAGAGGACATGATCGTCGAAGTTGTACTCTATCGACGCGGCGGTAAAATCTGATTGTCGAGAGTTGCAAGCCGCGCTTTGAAATCCGCTGAGCTAACTAGAATTGCCTTCAGTCGCAATCTTGAACACCCAGAGCCAGTGCAGTGGGGCTGCAACGACGGCTGGTCCAAACAAATTTAGGGCAGACAAATACGCAAAGCGACATGACGCGCGCTTCGATTGCAATGAACAATATGCAAATCCCGTGTGGCGACCGGGACCAAGATTAAAGGGGCGCACCGAAGTGCGCCGCTTGTTCAGACGATGAAGAAAGTCGAGGGCGGAACCTGCAGCGCGGTGGCAATGCGGCGAAGCTTCGCCGGATCGGCCTCTGCACCGGCCTCGATTTCAACGATCTCCTCGCTGGTGAGGCCACAGGTCTCGGAGAGATCGTCAACGGTGTAACCGATGGCTTCACGCGCCTGCCGTACGGCAGCAGCGATCTCGCCATGGGGAACTGTGGAAACCTTTGAACTATCGATATTGTTCGGAGTAATGGACATGAAATTTCTCCTTCCAACGTCCGCCGGCCAATTCGTTGCCGGGTGAAGGCAGCTATTGCAGCCATGAGGCATATCGGCCTAAACAGACGCGGCCGAACGCTGGGTCAATATAGGCATCAATGCGGCAAGGGCAAGCGCGGAAGCGCATAGCTGCCAATCGCCTGGCTCTCGGCTTGTGTCGCTTTTTAATATTGGGTGATGCAAGCGCACGTCACGGTTACAAAAATGCCAAGCGTTGCTGCGATTCCGTTTTCGCGATCCTTCATCTCAGCGAAACCCTGAAATGCCGAGGAAGCCTAGATACCGACGGAGGCTACTTCTTGCCCCTCGCCTTGCGCACCTTCCGCTCGGCCGCAAGCAGAAGACCTTTGAGTTCCGGCTCGCGCACACGATTGGCTGCCTCGATGAAGGAAACCCATTCGATGCGGCGCTGGCCTCGTTCCGGAAAATCCTGGAACATCTGGTCGACCTCCAGGAGATGCAGTTCGACGATACAGGGAACACGGCTGCCGTCGGCAAGCTGCTTCAGATAGGTAAAGTAGCCGAAGGGCTTTTTCTTCACCTTGCCACGCACGCCGGCCTCTTCATAGGCTTCTATGGCAGCGACCTCATGCGGCTTCTTGCCCTTGATCGGCCAGCCTTTGGGCACGACCCATCGGCCGCTTTCCCGGCTCGTGACGACAAGCATCTCGGCATCGTCGCATTCGCGCGTCTTCCTGTAGCAGATAGCGGCATATTGTTCGTGGACGCGGCCATGAAGCAAGTCATCGGTATAAGATGCGAGCTCGGACAGAAAACTCTCCGAGCGCCTCAAGGCCTTTTGCTGCGCTGACAGTGAAGAACCCATGCGCAGCTACTCGCAACACGGTTGATCGACGCCAATGGACCCTGGAGCAGACCGGCCTGCGCTCACAAAAATCGTCTGTGACACGCTGCCTCCTATTCCGCCCACGGCTCCGCCGAACTTCACAACTGTCAGTATGATGCTGTGAGCCGTTGCGGTGACAGTTTTATGAAGGTGGCTGTTGATGAGGGTGGATGGGCGGGCGGCGGCGGGCCGCTCAAAACTATGATTGCATGGCGCTGAAACCGAAAACGGCCCCCAGAGGAGGCCGTTTCACGCTCTGGAGGATGAGAGGAAATTTACTCGGCCGCCTGCAACGCAGGCACCTCGATTTCTTCGCTCAATTGCCCCGCCATGGCGGCGGCAAATTTGGTCTGATCGAGCTCGTTTTCCCAGCGGGCAACCACAATGGTGGCGACCGCGTTGCCGACAAAGTTCGTCAGCGCGCGGCACTCCGACATGAAGCGGTCGATGCCGAGGATCAGCGCCATGCCGGCGATCGGAACAGAGGGCACGACGGCAAGGGTCGCGGCAAGCGTGATGAAGCCTGCACCGGTAATGCCGGCCGCACCCTTGGAGCTCAGCATGGCCACGAGCAGCAGCAGGATCTGGTCACCAAGCGCCAGCGGCGTGTCGGTCGCCTGCGCAATGAAGAGGGCCGCCAGCGTCATGTAGATGTTGGTGCCGTCGAGGTTGAAGGAATAGCCGGTGGGGATGACGAGACCGACGACGGAACGCTTGCAGCCTGCGCGTTCCATCTTGTTCATCAGGCCTGGCAGTGCGGCTTCCGAGGAAGATGTGCCGAGCACCAGCAACAATTCTTCCTTGATGTAGCGGATCAGTGCCAGGATCGAGAAGCCGTTGTAGCGGGCAACAGCGCCGAGCACGACGAGCACGAAAAAGATGGAGGTCAGATAGAAAGTACCGATCAGGAACGCCAGGTTGGCGATCGTGCCGATGCCGTATTTGCCGATCGTGAAGGCCATGGCGCCGAAGGCGCCGATGGGAGCGAACTTCATCAGCAGCGCAACCATGCGGAAGATCGGCGTGGTCAGTGCCTGCAGGAAGTCCGTAACCGGACGGCCGCGTTCGCCGGCGGCGCCAAGCGCGATGCCGAAGACCACCGAGAAGAACAGCACCTGGAGAATATCGCCCTTGGCGAAGGCGCCGACGATCGTATCCGGAATGATATTCATCAGGAAGCCGATGACGGAGGCGTCATGAGCCTGAGCCGCGTAATTGGTGACGGCCTTCGTGTCCAGCGTCGCCGGATTGATGTGCATGCCAGCGCCCGGCTGCACGACGTTGGCGACGATCAGGCCGACGATCAGCGCCAGCGTCGAGAAGGTCAGGAAGTAGATGAACGCCTTGCCGACGACGCGGCCGAATTTCTTCAGGTCCGACATGCCGGCGATGCCGGTCGCAACCGTGAGGAAGATCACCGGCGCAATGACCATGCGCACCAGCTTGATGAAGGCATCGCCGAGCGGCTGCAACGATGTGCCGAGCTGCGGATAATAGTGGCCAAGCAGGATGCCGGCGGCGATGGCGGTGAGAACCTGCACGTAGAGGTGCCGGTAGAAGGGAAGTTTGGCGCGCGTTTCCGCAGCGACGATGGGAGCAATCATGATGTCCTCCGTTAAGCCCAACCGATCTCTCGGCCCTCCGGGCGACGACTAGAATTCAACAGCCTCCGACTGTTCCGTTTTTCTTAGCAATGGCCGTGCCAGATGGATGCCTTGATTTTAACACATTGCTTTTGTTGGATTTTAATTTGCGGTCCCGATCAAGAAACATCCGCATGTGCGATAATCCGCACAGATCGAATTGCGGCGCGCGCGAAATCATGCACAATACAACAATGCTGCAGCGCCCGGCCAACGAACGACTTCCAACGCCCGAGCAACTGGGCCGGCGCTCCCGCCGGGTCTGGTTCGTTTTCGCGTTTCTAAGCGCAGCGATCATTGCCGCCGGCCTCTATGGCGCGAATTTCTATGGCCGCCTCTCGGCCATTGAGACGCTGCAACGGCAAGGGCACACGGATGCAAATCTCAAGGTTGCGCTCCTGCGGGCCGTCCTCGAGCGCCCCCGCGCCTTGCCTCTCCTGCTGGCCGACGACCAACAGGTGCGGGATGCCCTCGCCGACCAGCGCAACGACGATATCGTCGCGCTGGACCGCAAGCTCGAAAGCCTTGTTTCCGGCACCAGTGCATCCGTGCTCTACGTCACCGGCAAGGATGGCGTTGCCATGGCCTCCAGCAACTGGCGGGAGCCCTTAAGCTTCGTCGGCAACGACTACTCCTTCCGCGATTACTTCCGCAAAGCCATGGAAACGGGAACCGCCGAGCATTATGCGCTCGGCACGGTCAGCAATCGCCCCGGCCTCTACATTTCGCGCCGCGTCGGCGATGCCGGTTCTGCCCTTGGTGTCGTCGTGGTGAAGATGGAGTTCGATCAGCTGGAGGCCGACTGGAGCGAGACCGGCCGCCCCGCTTATGTGATCGATGAACGCGGCGTCGTGCTCATCACCAGCCTGCCCTCTTGGCGTTTCATGACGACGTCGCCCCTCTCGCAGGAGGAGGCGGCCACCATTCGCAAAAGCTTGCAGTTCGGTGCGGCCCCCCTCTCACCGCTACCGATCGGCCGCCCCGAGAAGGTGGGCCCAGATGCGACCATCGTGCGCGCCGTGCTGCCCGGAAGCAGTGCCGCCGAATACTTGCGGCTGACGACCGCAATTCCCTCGACGCCCTGGCAGCTTGGCTATCTGATCCCGACCGACCAGGCGATCGCCTCCTCCGTGCGTGAGACGCGCTTCCTCACCTTGACCGTGCTGCTGCCGATCCTTGCCTTTGCCGCCTTCCTGCTACGCCGCCGCGATGTCTCCGCCATGCAGATCGCCGTCAGCAGGATCGCGCGCGAAGAGCTGGAACGCCGCGTTCTTGAGCGCACCGAGGATCTGAGCCAGGCCCGCGACCGGTTGGAGGCAGAAATTGCCGATCACCGGGAGACCGAGGCCAAGCTGCAGGGCGTGCAACAGGATCTCGTGCAGGCCAATCGCCTTGCCATTCTTGGCCAGGTCGCCGCCGGCGTCGCCCATGAGATCAATCAGCCGGTCGCCACAATCCGTGCCTATGCGGAAAATGCGCATGTCTTTCTCGACAGGCAGCAAACGGAGCCGGTCAAGGAGAACCTGTCGGCGATCGCGGCGCTGACGGAGCGCATCGGCACGATCACGGAAGAATTGAAGGCCTTTGCCCGCAAGGGAAGGACGGCACCGGAGCCGGTTGACCTCAGAAGCGTGATCGAGGGAGCCGTCATCTTGCTCCGGAGCCGCTTTGCCGGCCGCCTGGATGCGCTGAGGATCGAGTTGCCGCCAACGGGGCTCAGCGTGGTCGGCACCCGCATCCGATTGGAACAGGTGCTCATCAACCTCTTTCAAAATGCCTTGGAGGCGCTGGAAAGCTACGACCAGGCAAGAGTCGAGGTGTCGGTGCGCGAGACTTCGGATGAAGTCGAGATCGTGGTTTCGGACAATGGGCCCGGCATTCCGGCAGCGATTCTCGACTCGCTGTTTACCCCCTTCAACACATCCAAGGAAAAGGGCCTCGGTCTCGGGCTCGTCATTTCCAAAGATATCGTCGTCGATTATGGCGGCCGGATCGATGTTGAGAGCAACGGCAGCGGCACACGCTTCACCGTCCATTTGCGCAAGGCCACACCATGAATGAGAGCTCCCCCGTCTTCCTCATCGATGATGACAAGGATCTGTTGAGGGCGACGAAACAAACGCTTGAACTGGCGGGCTTTGCCGTCTCCGCTTTTTCTGCCGCAGGCGAAGCGCTCCAGGTTCTGGACGCGGATTTTGCCGGTGTCATCGTCTCCGATATCCGCATGCCGCAGATGGATGGGCAACAGCTCTTTGCCCGCATCAAGGCGCTCGATGCCGACCTGCCGGTCATTCTGGTGACGGGCCATGGCGATATTCCGATGGCGGTGCAGGCAATTCAGGACGGGGCCTATGATTTCATCGCCAAGCCCTTCGCCACGGACCGGCTGGTACAGAGCGTGCGACGCGCGGCCGAGAAGCGATGGCTTGTGCTGGAAAACCGGGCGCTGCGACGGGCCGCCGAACAGGCGCAGGGCGACCTGCCATTGATTGGCCAGACCCCGGCGATCGAGCGCCTGCGCCATACGCTGCGGCAGATCGCCGATACGGATGTCGACGTGCTGGTGACGGGCGAGACCGGCAGCGGCAAGGAAGTGGTAGCCAGCCTGCTGCATCGCTGGAGCCGACGCGCAAAAGGCAACTTCGTCGCTCTGAACTGTGGCGCCCTGCCCGAAACCGTGATCGAAAGCGAGCTGTTCGGCCATGAGCCGGGCGCATTCACCGGCGCGCAGAAGAAGCGCATCGGACGCATCGAGCATTCAAGCGCCGGCACGCTGTTTCTCGACGAGATCGAAAGCATGCCGCCCGCCATTCAGGTGCAGATGCTGCGCGTGCTGGAAATGCGCGAGGTGACGCCACTCGGCACCAATGAGGTCCGCCCTGTCGACCTTCGCGTCGTCGCGGCGGCGAAGGTCGATCTCGGCGATCCCCGCCAGCGCGGCGACTTTCGCGAAGATCTCTATTATCGGCTCAACGTGGTGACGCTTTCCATTCCCCCGCTGCGCGAGCGGCGCGATGACATTCCTCTGCTCTTCAGCCATTTCGCCGACCGCGCCGCCGGACGCTTTAAGCGCGACGTGCCAGCCATACCGACGACGGTGCGCCTTCATCTGCAACAGCACGATTGGCCGGGAAACGTTCGCGAGCTCTCGCATTTCGCGGAGCGATTCGTGCTCGGTCTTGAATCGGCGGCCGTGCCGAGACCCGACGAAAAGCTCACAGTGGATGAGGGCTTGCCGTTGCCCGCCAGGGTCGAGCGTTACGAAGCCGAACTCATCCGCGAAACCCTGTCGCAGAACAATGGCGACGTGCGCCGCACCATCGAAGCGCTGGGCATTCCCAGAAAGACCTTTTACGACAAGCTCCAGCGACACGGCATCGTCAGAGGCGATTTTGCGGGCTTCGACGGGGACGAACGCCGGGGTTCATGACCCGCTACCATGAGGAAAGCCATGTCGCATGAAAGCGTGCAGCGGTTTTGCGCGGCTCGCTTCAGGCGCTGCGGCGTATCTCTTCGGCATTGGAGGCGCCCCTTTGCCGGCCTGCGGCTTCGGCAGTGCGATCCAGAACCGTCATCGCCTGTGCGATCAGCACCGCAAGCGCCTCTTCGCTCTTGCAAGCCCTAACGACCAGCGGCGCACTCAGGCAAATTCTAAGGGCGCTGGCGGGCACATCGCCAAAATCGGCGCAGCGAACGGGCTGTCCAAGGCGCACCGACGCGGCCTCGGCACCCTCAACCGCCAAATCCTTGTAGGCGGCCGCCATCTCAGTTGCCGTCAGCATGGCGCCATCGCCGAGATTGCGCAGGTAGAACGAAAATATGGAGGGAATCTCATCCCAGCGAGAGACCGATGACGCACCCGATAGCTCGCGCCGGTCCAATGGCCGGCTCTGCAATGGTTCGAAGACCGGATCGCTGGCAAAGCGATGAGAGACTGCTTCCGCAAAGGCAGACAAAACAGCTATCACGCGGTCTTCGGGAATGCCGACAAAGCGTTCGAGCTCGAACAAGGCAGCTTTCCAGCGCAGCAGCAGGCCGAGATTGGCGCGTTCCGACAAAATGTCGCGAGCGGCCCAGCCTTCGGGCCATTCGGCCTTCCCGCAATAGTCAGCCAAGGCAGCAGGCAGGGCGCGTCGCTTGAAGCGCTCCGACATTTGCAGCGGGCACAGAAGAGCACCGCTGAAAATCGGCCCGGCCAGGAATTTCGAACCCGTGACCGCGACCATAAAACCATGCGCGAGGTAGGCGCGGATCGTCGCCGCAGACAGACGAAACTGGCAGGCATCGATCATGATATCCAGTACGGTGCCGAATCGCTCTTTCAGACGCATGACGGTCCCAAGGCTCGGCGCCAGCAAGCTGGTCTTCGAGACATCCGTTACCACGAGCAGGCATCTGAGGCCGGCTGCGCGGGCAAGCTCGATGAGGCCACGCAACTCCTCTTCCACCTCACTGTCGGCGCGAAGCGAACCATCCTTGTTGCGCACAGCAATGGTGGTATTGCGCGTCGCGTCCCCCGGCCGCAATTCCTCGCCCTTGGCGACGGTCTGCTCGCTGCTGACGCGGCTCATGAAATGCCGGCCGGCCGACGCCGTCATGACACCGCTGCCCGTCTCGTTCCCCATCAGCGTGATGGTCATCAGGGACCGCTCGTCCTCACCCGCCAACAGTGCTGCCGAAAAGAGATGGATGTCGGTGCCCGATGTGGCGAGGATCGCATCCACCCGTGGCTGCGATGTCTGGTTCAGGCCGAGCAGGCGCAACAGATCATCGCGCACGCGAGCGATCTCGCGGTCATAGACAGCCGTGGCAGGGCCAGCTTCCATATCCCGCACCAGGCCGGCGTAATAGGATTCAACGGCGGCGAAGGCGCCGGCGGAGATGGTGGAGGCCGTCGACGAGCCGAAAGCGAGATCTCCGGGCCGGGGCACAGGGCCATAGCCATACATGTTCAATCCGCTCATGGGATCGCAATCCAGCCGTTCGTCGCCACCCGAAACCAGATGTTTCAGGAGCGCCTCCCTCGCCTCGCTCTGTTGCTGCGACAACGCGCCCGCGGTCACGTTCTCATCCAGGGCTCGGTCGTCAGCAATCTGCTGCATGGAGAAGCATTCCTCTTTCCCCAAAATCGAAACGCTTCGCAGGATCGCGCCGCGTTCTACGCCGAGTGGGGGACCCTCGGCAGCCGAACATTACGCTTCGCAAGGTGGAGCGAGGCTGACTTGCCGAGACCCGCCGGCATCGATACCGAACATAAAAAACTCGCGGTCCGGAGGGCCGCGAGTTCGTTTGGCGCAAAAGAGAATTCTAAGATCAGCCGGCGGCTTCGACTTTGTCCTGCGTCTTCGTATCGAAATCGCTGGCGTCATGGCGCTCGCGCAGCTGCTCGGACGGATCGCCCGACATGCGGTTGACCATGCGGCCGCGCTTGACGGTTGGCCGGGAGTAGATCTGCTCGGCCCAACGCTGGACGTTCTTATAGTCCTGCACCTGCAGGAATTCAGCCGCGCCATACTGCCAGCCTTTGGCGAGACCGCCGTACCAGGGCCAGATTGCGATGTCGGCGATCGTATAGTCGCTGCCGGCAATATATTCGCTCTCGGCCAGACGACGGTCGAGCACGTCGAGCTCGCGCTTCACTTCCATGGCGAAGCGATCGATCGCATATTCGATCTTCGTCGGGGCGTAGGCGTAGAAATGACCGAAGCCGCCGCCGAGATAGGGCGCGCTGCCCATCTGCCAGAACAGCCATGACAGGCATTCGGCGCGGGCGGGCTGTTCGGTCGGCAGGAAGGCGCCGAATTTTTCGGCGAGATACATCAGGATCGAGGCCGATTCGAAGACGCGCACCGGCTTCGGGCCGCTGCGGTCGAGCAGTGCCGGGATCTTCGAATTCGGATTGACGTCGACGAAACCGCTGCCGAACTGATCGCCATCGCCGATCTTGATCAGCCAGGCATCATATTCCGCGCCGCCATGGCCAAGCGCCAGCAGCTCTTCGAGCATGATGGTGACCTTGACGCCATTCGGCGTTCCCAGCGAATAGAGCTGGAGGGGATGGCGTCCCACAGGCAGTTCCTTGTCGTGGGTTGGACCGGCGATCGGACGGTTGATATTGGCGAACTGGCCGCCATTGGCCTTGTTCCAGGTCCAGATTTTCGGCGGCGTGTATTCGGCAGAACCGGTCATGGGCATCCTCCTTTTCGGGAATCAAGTTTGGGGGCGATTTTCGATGTAGCGCGCTACATAGGTCGCACATAGTGGCCGCAGTTCATTTTTGCGAGAGGAGATTGCGCACTCTTTAACGCGCTGGCGCCGTTTGGCGCTCGTGCCGCTTGCCTGAGCTGCGGTCACTACGCCAAATTAGGCCATTTGGAAGCGCTTGGAAGTTCGCTGAAACGAAAAAGCCTGCCGCGGGAGGAGGTGCGGCAGGCTTTCTACAAGAACCGAACAGCGGATGGGAGGAGGAGTTCCGCTGTTCCTGCAGTCGTCCATGGGAGGAGGAGAGGACGTCTGCCAAGCGAAGGGATGCGGGAGGAGATGCATCGCTTCGGTGGGTAGAAGATACCAGTCCTTTGCTCAGTTCATAGGCATTTGTTTGCAAGGCAGTTATGCGCCATGCGAAAAGCGGAGGGCTGATCCGATGCCATCCAAAGCGAGAGATACAAAAGCCGATAGCGATTGGCATAAAACGAAAGCGCCTGCTCGGGAGGAACAGGCGCTGGCAGAATGCGGCTGATAGGTGGTCGTCTTGGCCGTTAGCGAGCGATGGCTGCGCGGGCAACATTGCGGATTTCGCCGCGATCGATACCCAGGTCGTGCAGTTCGCGCGTGGACATACGGCCCAGCTCGGCGACCGTCTGACGATACTTGCGCCAGTTATTGAAAGAGCGTGCTACGTTCATGATGATCCCCTTTCCTTGGGCTTTCGAAGCCGGTCTGCCGTGATTGGCGCCCGTCCGCTTCGATGAGAAAGATATAGTCGAAACCCGCTGCCTTTTGCAGATCCGAGACTTCACTGCACCCATGCGTTCGCTGCATATGTCGCTCGAAATGCAGGCAGGCACCGATCCCTGAGCGCTACGACGGCTTTTGTGATTTGCTGATGACAGCGCCGCCTTTGTCTGCGAAAAGAAGAGGAATGAGAGACAGGGGCGTCCGCCATCCGGCGGGCTGAGAGGTACCCTTCGAACCTGAACCAGATCATGCTGGCGGAGGGAGTCGCTCGGGACCTCGTAAGCACCGCACGTCGTCCCTGCGCGTCCCGCCCGCCTGAAAGGGCGATATGCAAGACCAAACTACAGCAGGCAACCTGCTTCGCAGCATGCGGGCAAACCCGCCTCTGGTGCAATGCATCACCAATTTCGTCGCCATGAATATCGCGGCCAATGTGATGCTTGCCGCCGGCGCATCGCCGGCGATGGTGCATGCCGAAGAGGAAGCCGGCGAATTTGCCGCCATATCGGGCGCACTGACGATCAATATCGGCACGCTCTCGGCTGGCTGGCTTGTCGGCATGCTGAAGGCCGCGCAGTCGGCAAACGACGCCGGCAAGCCCTGGGTCCTCGATCCGGTCGCCCATTACGCAACCGCGTTTCGTCGCAAGGCAATCGCGCAATTGCTGGAGCTGCAGCCGGCGATTATCCGCGGCAACGCGTCGGAGATCATCGCGCTTGCCGGCCGCGCCAGCCGCGGCCAGGGCGTCGACAGTCGCGACGCCGTCGAGCAGGCGGAAGAGTCCGCTCGGCAACTGGCCCAAAAGCACCAGTGCGTCGTCGCTGTCACCGGCGTTACAGATTTCGTGACCGATGGGCAAAAGGCACGGCGCATTGCCGGCGGCTCGCCCTTCATGCCGCAAGTGACCGCACTCGGCTGCTCGCTGACTTGCCTTGTCGGCGCCTTTGCGGCGACAACTCCTGACGATCCATTCGATGCGACGGTCACGGCGCTTACCGTCTTTGCCGTCGCCGGCGAACAGGCCGGCGCAGTCGCGGATGGGCCCGGCTCTTTCTCGTGGCGCTTCCTCGATGCCCTCGCCGGCCTTACCCCGGAAACGCTGGATCGCGCAGCAAGGATATCAGCGGCATGAAAGACTTCGATCTCTCGCTTTATCTCGTGCTCGATCCTCTGCTGTGCGCCGACCTCGGCATGGTCGAGACGACCCGTGCCGCAGTCGCCGGCGGCGCAACCATCGTCCAGCTGCGCGACAAGCATGCGCCGACCAAAACCATGATCGAGACGGGCCGTGTCCTCAAGCAGATCCTGCATGGAACCAATGCCCGGCTGATCGTCAACGACAATGTCGAGGCCGCCATCGCCATCGGCGCCGATGGCCTCCATATCGGCCAGGAGGACATGAATGCCGCCGATGCCCGCCGCCTGATCGGCCCGGACATGATCCTCGGCCTCTCGGTGGAAACGGAGGCTCTAGCCTCCGCCATAGACGCCGGCATCGTCGACTATGCCGGGATCGGCCCGGTCTTTGCCACGCCGACCAAGCCCGACCACAAGCAGCCGATCGGGTTCGACGGGCTTGCCCGCATCGTCAGGCTCTGCTCAGTTCCGACAGTCGCGATTGGCGGCTTGAAGGCGGAACATACCGCCGACGTTCTCTCCGCCGGCGCCGATGGTCTCGCGGTCGTCTCGGCCATATGTGGCCAGCCAAACCCACAAGCGGCCGCAGCCCTCATCGCAAAAGCCATCAAGGAGGCCCGCCAGTGATCCGCAACGTCTTGTCCATCGCGGGCTCCGATCCCTCCGGCGGCGCCGGCATCCAGGCCGATCTGAAAGCTTTCTCCGCCCGCGGCGTTTACGGAATGGCGGCTCTAACGGCGCTGACGGCCCAAAACACCCAGGGCGTCTCCGGCGTGCATCCGGTGCCGCCTCAATTCGTGGCGGACCAGATCCGGGCGATCTTTGCCGATATCCGCGTTGATGCCGTCAAGATCGGCATGATCGCAAACGCCGCCATCGCCGAGGCGGTTGCGGAGGTTCTGGAGCAGCATCGCAACGTGCCAGTCGTGCTCGACCCTGTCATGATCGCCAAGGGTGGCGCCGCTCTCCTTGCCGCAGACGCCGTCGACGTCCTGACCACACGGCTCTTGCCCCTGGCGACCGTCATCACGCCGAACCTGCCTGAGGCGGCGGCGCTGCTGCATGAAGCGGAGGCAACAAGCCGCGAGGACATGGCGCGGCAGGCGCTTGCGCTGGCGGCACTCGGGCCTTCAGCCGTCCTGGTCAAGGGCGGTCATCTCGAAGGCAAAGAAAGTCCGGATGTGTTGGCAAGCGCCGGTCGGCTGACCTGGTTCGAAGCCGAACGGCTGCCGACGAAGAATACCCATGGAACGGGATGCACGCTCTCCAGCGCCATCGCCGCGGAGATCGCCAAGGGCTTGCCACTTGCTGAAGCCGTTGCATCCGCCAAAGCCTATCTCGCAGCCGCGGTAGCGGCGGCTGGTCAACTTTCAGTCGGGAGCGGCCACGGCCCGGTGCAGCATTTCCATGCACTTTGGGCAAACAAACAAGGATTAGAGACATGAGCCTGTCACTCAAGGACCAGATCGTCATCGTTTCCGGCGCCGGACGCGGTCTCGGCGCTGCCATCGCGACGGCCTTTGCCCGGGAAGGCGCGAGGGTGGCGATCAACTATCGCGCAAGCCGCGAGCGGGCGGAGGCGCTTGCAGCTGGACTTGGCGATCATACGAAAGCCTTCCAGGCCGATATTCGCGACCTCGAAGATACGAAGCGGCTCGTCGCCGAGGTGACGAGACATTTCGGCGCGCCGACAACGGTCGTCCACAACGCGCTGGCAGATTTCAGTTTCAACGGCGACGCCCGCTCGAAATTGGATGCCCTGAGCTGGGCCGAAATGGCGAGCCAGCTGGAAACCGCGCTGCAGGGCGCCCTGAACCTGATACAGGCTACGCGGCCGGGAATGGCGCACACGGGCTTTGGCCGGATCGTCACGGTCGGCACGAACCTCTTCCAGAACCCGGTAGTGCCCTATCACGATTATACCGCGGCCAAGGCGGCATTGCTGTCGCTGACCCGCACGGCCGCCGCGGAACTCGGTCCGCTCGGGGTCACCGTCAACATGGTCTCCGGCGGCCTTCTGCGCACGACGGATGCCAGCAGCGCCACGCCGGAAGCCGTTTTCGACATCATCGCCGCGAACACGCCCCTGCGCCGTGTCACCACCCCCGAGGAGGCGGCCGATGCCGTTCTCTTCTTCGCAAGCCCTTGGGCACGCGCCGTCACCGGACAGAACCTCATCGTCGATGGCGGCCTAGTGTTCGGTTAAGGACCTGAACATAGAAAAGCGCCGTCCTGACAGACGGCGCCTTCCTTTTCTAGTCGGAGTCGAATGGGCGCGGGCTGCTCAAGCCCAGCCCATGGTCAGCACGCCGAAGAGGATGACGACGCCGAGCACGACACGGTAGATAACGAAGGGCCAGGTCGAAAAGCGCTCGAGAAAGCGCATCAGCCCCCAGATGGTGATGAAGGACGATATGCTGCCGACGATCAGACCGACGAGCAGGATCGACCAGGCTTCCATCGGAATATGCGCCTTATGGAGCTCATAAAGCTCCTTCAAGCCGGCAAGCGCAATGGCCGGCAGGCCGAGCAGGAACGAGAACCGCGCGGCCTCCTCTCGCTTCAGGCCAAGGAAGAGCGCGCCGGTCAGCGTCGAGCCCGAGCGCGAGACGCCGGGAATGAGCGCGCCGACCTGCGTGATGCCGACGAACAGGGCATCCATCAGCGTCATCTGCTCGATGTCCTTCCGATGGCGGCTGTAGAGTTCCGCGACCGCCAGCAGCAGGCCCATGACCAGGCAGGCGATGCCGATCACCCAGAGGCTGCGAAACGACGTGCCGCAGGCATTCAGGGAGGATGAGAGCAGCAGTCCGGCAATCACGATCGGCACCGTCGCGATCACGATGGCGATCGCAAGCCGAATGGCGGGCGATCGCCAGTTTCGTTGTCTGATCGCATCGAGCGAGCCGAAGGTAACGTAGCGGACGTCGCTCCAGAAATAGGAGACGATCGCGGCAAGTGCTGCAAGCTGCATCGTCGCCGAGAAGGCGGAACCTGGGTCCTGCCAGCCGAGCATGGCCGGCACCAGCCGCATATGGGCGGTCGACGAGACCGGCAACAACTCGGTCAATCCCTGTACCACGCCCAGGATTGCGATCTTGGCATAGCCCAGGGCGACAAAGCCCGTATCTACGCCTTGCGTACAAACATCAGCCACGTTTTGATATCCTCAGTTGTTCATGGGGCTTTGCACCGAAACGGTGCGACGAACTAGCTGTGAAACTGCTTCCCGAAATGAAATTGACAACACCTGTCGAAGGTGTCGCCGGTTTCACGTCGGGACAGGGCGAGGATATAGCGGCGAAGCCTGAACTCTATCTGAAATTGTCGGCTCGAATTTCGGAGCTTGGCGTATTTCTAGCCTTCATCATCCGGTAACGACTGCATGTAGCGGATGATCGTATAAAAGGCGGCGAGGAGGATCAATGCGCCTGCGGCATGATGCAGATCGTGCAGCATCGCATGATGATGCCTGAGCAGAAGGCAGCTGAGATTATAGAGAGTTATGGCGACCGCCGTCATGATGGGGGCCAGGAAAAGCGCCATGTTTCGATGAAAGAAATGGATCATCACGCACACCTCATTTGTATGCCGCCAGATTCCATAAGGATTGGGGAGGAATTACGACAAAGGCGCTTGCCTGCTATTTCGTCGCAGCGCGGAGCCCGGCGGGCTCATTTCGTATAAAGCGCACGCGATCTTTCCAGGTGCTTGAGCATCACCAGTTCAGCCCCATCGGCATCGTTTTCAGCCAGACGCGAGAGAATTTCCTCGTGTTCGACGAGTGTGAACTTCTCCTTGCCGGTCCAGATCAGCATATCCGTATGATAGGCCTTCAGCCACGCCAGCATGGCTTCGCTGACCGCGGCAAAAATCGGATTGCCCGATATCTGGGCGATGCGCGTATGGAACTGCATATCGGCCGAAATGAACTCCTCGGCATTCCCCAGGGACGAGCGCTGCCGCTCGATGATGTCGTGAAGCTCGGCAATATCCTTCTCGGTCGCGCGCTGTGCCGCTTCGCGGGCCATGCCGCGCTCGAAGAAGATGCGCGCACTCTTCAACTGTTCGAGCGAGTCGGATGATTGTGACAGCATGATTTTTGCGGTCAGGTCGACTTGCCGGAAGATCGACTTTGCCGTGAGCTGAAGCACCTTGGCCCGCTCGCCATGGGAAATACTGACCAGTCCCATATTGGCGAGCGCCTGCATGGCTTCGCGGATCGCCGGACGCCCGACGCCGAAGCGCTCCATGAGTACACGTTCGGACGGCATCTCGTCGCCGGGCTTGAGTTCTCCCGATGTAATCAACCGTTCCAACCGGCCGAATACCTCGTCAGACAGTTTTCGACGCACAATTTGTTCGACTGGCTGGCCCATGGAATCCCGCTTTCCCAAAGCTTTTCCTCCCTTATGCATTTTTGGTCGCTGCGGCGGAAGCCCATACGAAACGTGTTATCGGCTACCGGGCAAAAAAATCATTGCGGAAATTGGAATACTCATTATACCAGATTACCAGTTTGCGCCACGCGAAAAATCGTCGGCGAGAGGAGCATTCAGTCGCTTATGTCAATCACCATCACCTACCGTATCGAGACATCAGGCAGTATCGAGGCGATGGCCCGCAAGATCGCCAGCGATCAATCGACAGGCACCTTCGTCACGGTGCCGGGCGAAACGGAAGAGCTGAAGGCGCGCGTTGCAGCCCGCGTCGTCGCGATCCGCCCTCTTGCCGATACCGAACGCCCGACCTGGCCGGAAGTGGCCGATGGCAATCACCCGATCCATCGCGCCGATGTCGATATCGCCTTTCCGCTCGACGCGATCGGCACCGATCTTTCGGCGTTGATGACCATCGCGATCGGCGGCGTCTTCTCGATCAAGGGTATGACCGGCATCCGCATCGTCGATATGAAGCTGCCGGAGGCCTTTCGCGATGCGCATCTCGGCCCGCAATTCGGCGTTGCCGGCAGCTTGCGGCTGACCGGCGTCAGCGACCGTCCGATCATCGGCACCATCGTCAAACCGGCGCTCGGTCTGCGGCCGAATGAAACGGCTGCTCTCGTCGATGAATTGATCGCCTCCGGCGTCGACTTCATCAAGGACGACGAAAAGCTGATGAGCCCGGCCTACTCGCCGCTAAAGGAGCGGGTCGAGGCGATCATGCCCCTGATCCTCGATCATGAGCAGAAGACCGGCAAGAAGGTGATGTACGCCTTCGGCATTTCGCATGCCGATCCCGACGAGATGATGCGCAATCATGATCTGGTGCTGAAGGCCGGCGGCAACTGCGCCGTCGTCAATATCAATTCCATCGGCTTCGGCGGCATGAGTTTCCTGCGCAAGCGTTCCGGACTGGTGCTCCACGCCCATCGCAACGGCTGGGATGTGCTCACCCGCCATCCAGGCGCCGGCATGGATTTTAGGGTTTACCAGCAGTTCTGGCGCCTGCTCGGTGTCGACCAGTTCCAGATCAACGGCATCAGGGTCAAATATTGGGAGCCGGACGACAGCTTCGTTGAATCCTTCAAGGCGATCAGCACGCCGCTCTTCGATCCCACGGACTGCCCGCTTCCCGTTGCCGGTTCCGGTCAGTGGGGCGGTCAGGCGCCCGAAACCTACCTGCGTACCGGCCGCACCACGGATCTTCTCTATCTTTGCGGCGGCGGCATCGTCAGCCATCCGTTCGGTCCGGCCGCCGGTGTTCGCGCGGTCCGGCAGGCCTGGCAGGCGGCGGTTTCAGACATTCCGCTTGCCGACTATGCGAAGGATCATCCGGAGCTCGCGGCCTCGATCGCAAAATTCAGTGACGGCAGGGACGCCTGACAACAATGTCCAATCTTCTGCTGAGCTATTACGGCGACGACTTTACCGGCTCGACCGATGTCATGGAGGCCCTCGCCTCCAACGGCGTCTCAACGGCCCTCTTCCTCGGTATTCCGAGCGAGGCCATGCTGGAGCGGTTCGAGGATTGCCGCGCCATCGGCATTGCCGGAACCAGCCGCAGCGAAACGCCGCAATGGATGGATGAACATCTGACGCCAGCATTCCAATGGTTGAAAAATCTCGATGCCGCGATCTGCCACTACAAGGTTTGCTCGACCTTCGATTCCAGCCCAAAGGTCGGCAATATCGGCAAGGCGATCGAAATCGGCAAGGCGTTCTTTCGGCAATCCATCGTGCCGGTCGTGGTCGGGGCACCGCAGCTGAGGCGCTACACCGCCTTCGGCCATCTCTTTGCGGCCTATCAGGGCCAGGTTTTCCGGATCGACCGACATCCGGTCATGAGCCGGCATCCGGTCACGCCGATGGATGAGGCCGATCTGGCCGTGCATCTGAGCAAGCAGACGTCCCTCCCCATCAGCCTCGCCGACCTCGTGGCGATCCGGGCAATCGACGCCGACGAGCGAATCGATGCGCTGACGGGGGGCGATGAAGGTATCCTGCTGCTTGACGTCGACGGCGGGGAAACGCAGGCCGCCGCAGGAAACCAGCTATGGCGTCTTGCAAACAAGGGTAACGCCTTCGTCGCGGGCTCATCCGGTGTCGAATATGCCCTTCTCAGCGCCTGGCGCGACGAAGGTCTGATCGGAGAGAAGCCGGATTTCGCACCTCCGGGCAAGGTCGATCGCCTGGCGGTCGTCTCCGGCAGCGTTTCGCCGACGACCGAACGGCAAATTCGCCGCGCAACAGCTGAAGGCTTTGACGGTATCGATCTCGATCCCTTGGCGCTTGTCGGTGAAAATGCCGGGGATGCGCTCGAGACAGCTGTTGGCGCCGGCATAGCCAGCCTGAAGGCTGGCCGTAGCGTCATTCTTCATACCGCGCTCGGCCCTTCCGCCGACCGCGGCCGCGATATCGACCGCATTCCCGGCGCACGCCATCGCCTCGGGCAAGCCCTCGGCACCATCCTGAGACGCTTGATCGAACAGGAAAATCTCGGCCGCGCCGTCATTGCTGGCGGTGACACGTCGAGCCACGCGCTGAAGGAGCTGCGCGTCGAGGCACTGACAACACTGCTGCCCCTGCCGCAGACGCCAGGCTCGCCGCTCTGCACGGCGCACGGCAGCTACAGTCCGACCAATGGTTTGCAGATCGCGCTCAAAGGCGGACAGGTCGGGACTGACGATTATTTCGCGGAGATCCGCAGCGGCAGAAGCTCGTAATCGAAAGTCATTTTCCACCTAGCCAATGGCATACTCATTGACTCATCATACCACTTACGGTACCACGGTTTGAAAACGAACGAGGAACTATCATGACTGCAATTGCTCTTTTCGGCGCCGGCGGCAAAATGGGCTACCGGCTCGCCAAGAACCTGAAAGGCTCGCGTTTCGACGTGCGCCATGTCGAGGTCGGCGACGCCGGCAAAGCACGCCTGAAGAATGACCTCGCCATCGATTGCGTGCCGGCAGATGCGGCACTCGACGGCGCCGACGTGGTCATTCTTGCAGTTCCCGACACGGCGATCGGCAAGGTCGCCGGCGGCATCGTCGACAAGCTCAAGCCCGGCACTATGGTTGTCGCTCTCGACGCCGCCGCCCCCTTCGCGGGCCATCTGCCGCAACGTGACGACCTCACCTATTTCGTCACCCATCCCTGCCATCCGCCGATCTTCAACGACGAAACCGACATGCAGGCGAAGAAGGATCATTTCGGCGGCCTGTTTGCCAAGCAGCACATCGTCTCGGCCCTGATGCAGGGTCCGGAAAGCGCCTATGCTCTCGGCGAGGAGATCGCCAAGGTCATCTGGGCGCCCGTCATGCGCTCGCATCGCGTCACCGTCGAGCAGATGGCGATGCTGGAGCCTGGTCTCTCCGAAACCGTTTGCGCCTCGCTGCTCGTCATCATGCGTCAGGCGATGGACGAATGCGTCGCCCGCGGTGTTCCGGCAGAAGCTGCCCGCGACTTTCTGCTGGGCCACATGAACGTGCTCGGCGCCGTTATCTTCAAGGAAGTCGACGGCGTCTTCTCCGATGCCTGCAACAAGGCAATCGAATTCGGCATCCCTGCCCTGATGCGCGACGACTGGAAGAATGTGTTCGAGCCGCAGGAGATTGCAGAAAGCATCCGCCGCATCACCTGATTGACATGTCGGGGAGGGTTCTGCCCTCCCCGTCTATTGTCCCGTCGGGCGCGGGCCGATCTTAGGTTGGGAGGAGATCGTGATGCTGAAATGCAAACTGATATTGCTGCCTTTGGCGTGCCTGCCACGGCATGGCAATGGCGCTCGCGGCAAAGCTGGCCGTCATGACCGGCCTCTCATGCAAATGAAAAGGGCAGGCTGAAATGATGGAACTCAAGGGGGCATTGATCGGCTGCGGCTTCTTCGCGATCAATCAGATGCACGCGTGGCGGGATGTCAGAGGAGCGCATATCGTCGCGATCTGTGACCGTGACCCGGAGCGGCTGAAGCTTGTCGGCGACCAGTTCGGCATCGAACGCCGCTACGCGGATGCCGCCGCGATGTTTGCCGATGGCGGTTTCGATTTCGTCGACATCGCAACGACAGTCGCAAGCCATCGCGCCTTGGTGGAAATGGCGGCCTCCCACAAGATCCCGGCGATCTGCCAGAAGCCTTTCGCAAAGACGTTGAGCGATGCCAAGGTCATGGTTGCGGCCTGCGCACAAGCCGGCGTGCCGCTGATGGTGCATGAAAACTTCCGCTGGCAGACACCCATACAGGTCGTGAAGAATGTCCTCCAGTCCGGCGCGATCGGCGAGCCCTTCTGGGGCCGTTTTTCCTTCCGCTCCGGTTTTGACGTCTTCTCAGGCCAGCCGTACCTGGCCGAAGGCGAGCGCTTCATCATCGAAGATCTCGGCATCCATACGCTTGATATCGCCCGCTTCATCCTTGGCGACGTCGCTTCGCTGACGGCCCGCACTAGGCGGGTCAATCCGAACATAAAGGGCGAGGATGTCGCCACCATCCTGCTCGACCACGAGAACGGCGCAACCTCGATCGTCGACGTCAGCTATGCCTCCAAGCTTTCCAAGGAGCCCTTCCCGGAAACGCTGATCGAGCTCGACGGCACGAAGGGCACCATCCGACTGTCGCAGGGCTATCGGCTCGAGGTTAATGGCGCCGATGGCGTAACGGTCTCCGATGCCTCGCCGCAGCTTCTGTCATGGGCCTCGCGCCCCTGGCACAATATCCAGGAGAGCGTTTTGGCGATCCAGCAGCATTGGACCGACCGCCTTGCCGATGGCGGCGAAACCTCCACGTCCGGCGCCGACAATCTCAAAACCCTGGCGCTTGTCGAGGCCGCCTATGAGAGTGCCGCCAGCGGGTGCTCGGTCGATGTCGAAGCCATGTTGCGATGACGACCAGGACCGATCCGTTTCAGCTCTACGGCACGCTCGATACCGAAACGCCGCCAGTGCAGTTAACCGCCGGAAAGCTCACCGCCGATTTCAAGGGCGGCAATCTGCGCGCGATCCGCTATGACGGCGTAGAAGTCTTGCGGGCCGTTTCTTATCTGGTCCGCGATCGCGATTGGGGCACGTATGCGCCTGTGATCGAGGAGCTGTGGATCGATCAGCGCGACGATGCCTTTTTCGTCAGCTACGTCGCACGGTGCGCCGGACCTGACAACACCGACCTCGAGATCGATGTGCGGATCATGGCTGCGGCGAACGAAGCTCTGATCTTCGAAGCGGAAGTGCTGTCGATGACCGGCTTCGAAACCAATCGCTGCGGCTTCTGCATCCTGCATCCGATCGTTGGCGTCGCAGGCATGCCGGTGTCGGTCGAGCATGTTGACGGCAGCGCCGAGAACACGCATTTCCCCGACCTCATCGAACCCTGGCAGCCCTTCAAGGACATGCGGACGATTACGCATAGCGTGACGCCGAACGTTACGGCCGAATGCCGGATGGAAGGTGATACATTCGAAATGGAAGACCAGCGCAACTGGTCCGATGCCTCCTACAAGACCTATGTTCGCCCGCTCGCTCTGCCTTGGCCCTATCAGATTCCAGCCGGCAAGCCGGTGCGTCAACGGATCGTCCTTTCCATAGGCGACATGCGGCGTTCGACGATCACCTCGGCGACCATTGCGGATACACGCGCGATTACGCTGAGCCCGGGTGAAAAGTCTGGCCTCATGCCCGCAATCGGGCTCGTCATCACGCCCGAAGAAGCCGAGGCAACCCTTGCCGCCCGCGACAGGCTGGGCGAAATTGCCCCGCAAGAGCTGCTCTTCCACTTCGATCCCGATGCCGGCCACGGCGTTGACGCCGTCAAGTCCTTTGCAGTCATCGCGGCGCTTCATGCCGGGCGATCGACCTTGGAAATCGCATTGCCGTGCCGGAAATCTCCGCTTGTCGAGACACAGCAGATCGCACGCTGGATGCAAGATGCCGGCTTCAAGCCCGACGCCATCGTGATCTCGCCTTCGGTCGATCGGCAATCGACGCCACCGGGCAGCCAGTGGCCCGAATGTCCGCCTCTAGAAGAGGTCTATGCAGCGGCGCACGCCGCCTTCCCGGGTGTGCGCCTTGGCGGCGGCATGCTCAGCTATTTTACCGAGCTTAACCGCAAGCGGGTTCCAGCCGATACGCTAAGCTTCATCACCCATTGCACCAATCCGATCGTGCATGCGGCGGACGATCTCAGCGTCATGCAGACACTGGAGGCGCTGCCCTTCATCACCCGCTCCGTCCGTGCCATCTACGGCGACAAGCCGTATCGCATCGGCCCTTCGACCATCCCGATGCGCCAAAACCCCTATGGCAGCCGGACGATGGACAACCCCCACAGCGGACGCATCGCCATGGCCAATACCGATTCGCGGCACAATGCCCGTTTTGGCGAGGCCTTTGCACTCGGCTACGCCGCCCGTGTCCTCGATGCCGGATTGGAATGCCTGACGCTTTCGGCGATGACCGGATCGTTCGGACTGATTGCAGCAGAGAAGGAACCGTCGGCTGCGGGAGCCAATCGGCCGCTATTCAACACGGTCGCTACCCTGTCTCGCCTCGCCGGCCATAAGTGGCGAGAATGCCTGTCGTCCGATCCCACCGCCGTTCTCGGCTTCATCACCGTGCAGCCCGAAATGCCGCGCGAGCTCCATCTGGTCAACATCTCACCCATCCCGCAGCGGATCGAGTTGGGGAAACTTCGTCCATCTGAGCAGCGCGGAAAAAGGCAGCTGACACTTG
Organism: Rhizobium sp. NPDC090279; assembly: GCF_044769665.1. NCBI lineage: Bacteria > Pseudomonadati > Pseudomonadota > Alphaproteobacteria > Hyphomicrobiales > Rhizobiaceae > Rhizobium > Rhizobium sp. NPDC090279. The sequence goes on from NZ_JBIVYI010000006.1 coordinate 195,873, forward strand.
ATGCCTATAGGACGGTTTCGCTCGCTTTGATGGATTGACCTTCATTTTCAGACGCGCATGTTATTCCCAACATTCGTAATGATTTGGGAGAATTGCGTGAAGACGAAGAAGCTGATCAACGATGGCGCGGCGGCGGTAGATGAAATGCTGGCCGGGATATTGGCGGCCCATCCGCGCCACCTCCACGCCGTCGACGGATCGCCGCGCTCGATCGTGGCGAACCATGGCCCGCGGACCGGCAAGGTCGGCCTGGTTATCGGCGGCGGTTCGGGGCACGAGCCGACATTTCTAGGCTTTGTCGGCAGGGGACTGGCGGATGCCGCCGCGATCGGCAACGTCTTCGCCTCACCGCCGCCCGACCCGATCATCGAATGCGCCAAGGCAGTCGATGGCGGCGCCGGCGTGCTGTTCATGTACGGCAACTATGCAGGCGACGTCATGAATTTCGACATGGCGGCGGAAATGCTTACCATGGACGACATCGAGGTCCGCACCGTGCTGACCACGGACGACATCGCCTCGGCGCCAATAGAACAGAAGGAACGCCGCCGCGGTGTTGCCGGCAACGTCTTCATTTTCAAGGCCGCCGGTGCCGCGTGTGATCTGATGTACGGCTTCGACGACGTCGAGCGTGTCGCCCGCTTCGCCAATGAACGCACCTATACGATGGGCGTCGCGCTCTCGCCCTGCTCGCTACCGCAGACACGCAGGCCGAATTTCGAGATCGGCGCCGACGAGATGGAGATCGGCATGGGTATCCATGGCGAGCCCGGCATCGCCCGCGGCCCGATGCGGTCCGCTGATGAGGTGACGAGCGAGCTCGTCGGCAAGATCCTGAAGGAGATGAAACCGGCGCACGGCGACCGGGTTGCCGTCCTTGTCAACTCGCTCGGCTCGACGCCGCTGATGGAACTCTACATCATGATGCGCAAGCTCAAGGCGATGCTCGATGATGCAGGCCTCGTCATCCATCTCTCGCTCGTGGGCAATTACTGCACATCGCTGGAAATGGCCGGCGCCTCGATCACGCTCATGCATCTGGACGATGAGCTGCAGCGGCTGATCGATCATCCCTGCGACTGCGCCATGTTCCGCTCCGGCGAGGCCCTCTAATGACACTGATTACGACGGACGACCTGAAGGCGCTTTTTGCGCGGATCGCGGAGGCGATGGTTCGCGAAAAGGACCACCTCTGCGAACTGGACGGGGTGATCGGCGATGCCGATCACGGCATTGCGATGGAGCTTGGTTTTTCCGCAGCCGCCAAGGCGGTTTCGGAGCTGGATTCGACGACATCCGATCCGACGCTGGTCTTCAATACGGCAGCGAGATCCTTCCTCAATGCCGTGGGTGCCTCGTCGGGACCGCTCTATGCGACGGCCTTCATGCGGGCGGGTGCGGCCGCCAAGGGAAAAAGCTCGCTGAACGACGATGATATCGTCGAGGTATTCGCAGCCTTTGCCAAGGGCATTCAGGACCGGGGCAAGGCAGAGGTCGGCGAAAAGACGATGGTCGACGCCTGGGCGCCGGCCGCGGCCGCCTGCCGAGCCGCCCGGGATCAGGGCTTGCCGCTTGCCGAATGTCTGGCCGCCGCTCTCAGGGCTGGGGAAGCCGGAGCGGATGCGACGAAGGATATGATCGCGGCAAAGGGGCGCTCGTCGCGGCTCGGCGAGCGCGCCTTGGGACACATGGACCCCGGCGCGGCATCGGCTGTCGCGGTGATCGGCTGTTTCCGGGAGCACTTCACGCCATAGTGCTGATAACCTCATCATACCAGTTGACATGTTGATGACTATTTGTCAAAACCGCCCACAGCTAAGCTCAGAGGAGGACGGGAGATGGCTGTCAGCTATAAATATGCACGGTGGTTCGGCGCGGCTGCGATTGTGGCCGCCGGCCTGGCGGCGACCGACGCTGCCGCGGAAGACTTGACGCTTTGGACGTTGAACTTCGACAATGGCGGCGCCAATTCCGCCCTCAAGAAGGTGGCAAGCGACTTTGAAGCCGCCAATCCTGGCACCCATATCCAGATCGTCCAGCGTGGGGTCGATGAACACAAGACCGCGCTTCGCGTGGCCGCCGGCTCCAGCAAGGGTCCTGACATCTATTTCAGCTGGGCAGGGCTTGGCCTCGGCGGCGAATATGTGAAGGCAGGTCTGTCGCTGCCGCTCGACAAGTACTACACCCAGTACAAGTGGAACGACGAGCTGCTTCCTTCCGCCGCCGCCTTTGCCGATCTCTATCCGGGCGGCAAACACGGCGTTCCCTTCACCTTCAAGGGCGAAGCGATCTACTACAACAAGAAGCTCTTCGAGAAGGCCGGCATCACTCAGGAACCGAAAACCTATGAGGATTTGCTGGCTGCAGCCGAAAAGCTGAAAGCCGCAAAAATCCCGGCCTTCACCTTCGGCGGCTCGGTCAACTGGCACGTCATGCGCCTGATGGACGTGCTGCTCGAAACCAAATGCGGCGCCGACAAGCACGACGCGCTGATGGCCATGAAGACCGACTGGACCAAGGAGCCCTGCGCCACCGATGCCTTTGCCGAATTCGCCAAGTGGACCAAGGACTACACGCTGAAGCCCTTCATGGGCATCAGCAACCAGCAGTCCTACACTTTGTTCGTCGCCGGCCGTGCCGCGATGATGCTGGAAGGCGATTGGCTGGTCAGCCAGTTGAGCGGCAGCAAGGTCAACCTCGACGACTATGGCGTCGTGCCCTTCCCGACGAATACCAACCGCCTCTATGGCTTTGCCGAGTACAACTACATCAGCACCAAGAGCAAGAATCCGGATCTCGCCGCCAAATTCCTCGACTATTTCCTGTCGACCAAGGTGCAGCAGGATCTCGTCGGTCAGATCAGCTCGATCTCGGTCAACAAGAATGTTCAGTACACCGACCAGAAGCCGCTCGAGGCGAAATGGCTTGAAATCTTCAAGACCTACGGCAAGGTCTACATGAATGGCGACCAGGCATTCCCGCTCGACGTGACCACCGAATACTTCCGGGTGATCAACGATGTCGCCGCCGGCAACATCCAGCCGGCCGATGCTGCCAAGCAGCTGCAGACCTTCATTTCGGGTCGCACCTGATCGCTCGAGGGAGGCCGCCGCTTCGATTGTCGATCGCGGCGGACGGCTTCCCTCGCCTTCATGCGCAAGCGTCAGCTGTCGCCGGGAACAACCAGAATGTCATTCCGCAATCGAACCCATGATCCACGCGTCCAGGCAGCAATCCTGCTTGCGCCGGCCATGCTGATCTACGCGATCTTCGCGCTTTATCCGATGCTGAACGTGGTGGTGCTGAGCTTCCAGAAGTGGAATGGCCTCGATCCGCAGCGTCCCTTCGTTGGTCTCGCGAACTACCAATATATCTTCACGCAAGACCCCGTCTTCTGGGTCGCTTTCCGCAACACCGTGATCTGGACGATCATGTGCGTGATCTTTCCGCCCATGGTCGGGCTGCTGCTGGCGCTTGGCCTCAATCAAAAGCTCTTTGCCCGCAATACCTTCCGCGCCATCTTTTATCTGCCTGTCATCATCGCCCCGATTGCGGTCGCGACCATGTGGAAGTGGATGTATGATCCCTTCTTCGGTCTCTTCACCGAAATCCTGACATCCATGGGCTTGCAGGACTGGATTCAGGACTGGCTCGGCGACAAGGATATCGCGCTCTATTCCGTCTTCTTCGCCTTTCTGTGGCAATCCGTTGGCTTCTCGATGGTGCTGTTTCTTGCGGGCCTGCAGAACGTCTCGCAGACGCTGGTCGAAGCCGCCCGCATCGATGGCGCCGGGCGCTGGAATATCTTCCGCTATGTCACTCTCCCCGCATTGCGCACGACGCTGACCATCGTGCTGGTGCTGTCGGTCATCTCCTCGCTGAAGGCCTTCGACATCGTCTATGGCCTGACGGGCGGCGGGCCGGCGCAATCCACGCAGATGCTGGCGCTCTGGGCCTTTACCCAGGCGATGCAGATCTTCGATTTCGGCCGTGGCGCTGCAATCTCGGTTGTGCTGCTGCTGATCACCATCATCGTCGTCATCCCCTACCTGCGCTGGACGCAAAAGCATGAGGAGGCCGAACAATGACGGCAGCATCGGCCACATCTCTGTCCGACGGCTTCGAGACCATTGCTCCGGCAAAACGCAAGCGGGACCCCGTCCTAATCGGCCTATGGATCGCGTTGTTCGTCGTTGCCGCGATCTGGCTCGCGCCGTTCGTCTTCATCGTCTTTACGTCGCTGAAGACCGCAGCCGATGTGACATCAACCGGTGCCTTCATGCCGCCGCTCGATCCGGCCTTCGAGAACTATTCGAGCGCCTGGGGCCGTGGCAACTTTGCCAATGCGTTCCTCAACAGCGCCATCATCACCGTGATCAAGGTGCCGCTCGGGCTCATTCTCTCGGCAATGGCGGCCTATGCGCTCGCCAAGATCCGCCTGCGGTTCGGCAAGCTGCTGCTGCTCCTCGTCGTCTTCGGCACCATGATCCCCTTTCAGGTCATGCTGGCGCCGCTGTTCACGCTGGTTAATTCGCTCGGGCTGATCGACACCTATCCGGGCGTGATCCTGCCTTACATCGCCTTCGGCGTGCCCTATCAGGTCTTCATTCTGCACGGCTTCTTCAGGGGTATTCCGAAGGAATTGTCGGAAGCGGCGCTGATCGACGGGGCAAGCCACTTCACCATCTTCCGCCGGATTTTCTTGCCGGTCTGCCTGCCTGTGCTTGCGGCACTGCTGATCCTGGATTTCGTCTCGACCTGGAACGAGTTCGCCATGGCGCTCGTGCTGCTGCAGGACCAGCACATGTGGACGCTGCCGCTCGGGCTCATGTCCTTCCAGGGCCAGTTTTCCAATGATTACGGCCAGCTGAATGCGGCGATCGTCATGACCGTGCTGCCGGCCACCATCGTTTATCTGATCTTCCAGCGCTACTTCGTCTCCGGCCTCACCTCCGGCGCGGTCAAGGGCTGAGCGGTCGAACCATCCATACATCTTCCGAGGAGAACATCATGTCCAACGCGTCCGTCGAAAAATGGGGAGTCTTCGAAGCGGCCTTCAACGGCCCTTCCGGCGGCAATCCCTATCTCGATGTGGAGTTCGATGCCGTCTTCAGCCAGAACAGCCGCGAGGTCCGCGTGCCGGGCTTCTATGACGGCGACGGCGTCTATCGCGTTCGCTTCATGCCGGACACCGAAGGCGACTGGTCGTTCCGCACGCGCTCGAAGACATCCGAACTGAACGGCAAGACCGGCTCTTTCGTCGCGACCAAGCCATCCGAAGGCAATCATGGCCCGGTGCATGTCCGCAACAAGTTCCATTTCGCCTATGCCGACGGCAAGCCTTTCCTGTCGTTCGGCACGACATGCTATGCCTGGACGCATCAGCCGCTCGACATGCAGGCCCAGACGCTCGAGACGCTGAAGACGTCGCGCTTCAACAAGATCCGCATGGGCGTGTTCCCGAAGGACTATCCCTACAACGTCAATGAGCCGCTCTACGCCTGCTTCGAAAAGGGCGGCGACGGCAAGGAGGACTTCGATCGGCCGAACCCCGTCCTCTTCCGCCATTTCGAGAGCCAGGTCGCAGCGCTCTGCGATCTCGGCATCGAGGCCGACATCATCATGTTCCACCCCTACGATCGCTGGGGCTATGCCGACATGTCGGCCGAGCAGGATTTCCGCTACGTCGCCTATCTCGCGGCGCGTCTTGCCGCCTATCGCAACGTCTGGTGGGCGCTTGCCAACGAGTATGACTTCCTGCTCGACACCAAGCCGCTGCAGCAGTGGGACCGCTATTTCCACATTCTCGAAGAAAACGATCCCTACGGCCACCTGAAGTCGATCCATAACGGCGAGCCGACGATGAATTTCGATCATCGCAAGCCCTGGGTGACGCATACCTGCATTCAGAACTGGGACGTGAAGCGCACACAGGAATGGCGCGAGGCCTATGGCAAGCCTGTCGTCAACGACGAGCCGGAATATGAAGGCAACATCATCCAGTCCTGGGGCAACCTGACGGCCGAGGAGCTGGTGCATCGCTTCTGGATCACGGTGACGCGCGGCGGCTATGCCGGCCACGGCGAGACCTATTCGCATCCAGAGGATCTGATCTGGTGGGCGAAGGGCGGCGAGCTTCGCGGCGAAGCCTGGAAACGCATCGGCTTCCTGCGCGATCTCTTGGAGCAGGATGTCATCAACGGCCTCGAGCCGATGGCCTCATTCGGCGAATGGCCCTGGACCCGTGTTTCCGGCGCACGCGACGGCGATGTCAGTTACATCTATCTCGGCGAGCATCAGCCCGTCATCTGGTCCACCGGCCTGCCGAAGGATGGAACGGATTATGACGTCGACATCATCAACACCTGGGAGATGACGATCACCCCAGCCAGGAAAGTGGAAGCGCCGATCCCGCATCCGACGCGCCACGGCGCGATCGTGCGCGGCGGCAAAGCGGACGCAGCCTTCGGCGTGGAACTGCCGGGCAAGCCATACCAGGCGCTCCGCATCCGCAAGAAGCACTGATCCAAGGAAGGAATGTCATGTCCGGATTGACCATCAAGAACGTCAGGAAGTCCTACGGCGCGGTAAACATCATCCATGGCGTCGATGTCGAAATCTCGGACGGCGAATTCGTCATTCTCGTCGGCCCTTCGGGCTGCGGCAAGTCAACGCTGCTGCGCATGATCGCGGGGCTGGAGGATATCACCGGCGGGGAAATCTCGATCGGCGGCCGGGTCGTCAACGACCTGCCGCCGAAGGATCGCGACATCGCCATGGTGTTCCAGAACTATGCGCTCTATCCGCAGATGACGGTGGCGCAGAATATGGGCTTTGCGCTGCAGCTCGCCGGCGCCAAGCGCGCCGAAATCGACCTGAAGGTCGGCGAGGCCGCCAAGATACTCGGTTTGCAGCCGTTGCTGCACCGCAAGCCTGCCCAGCTTTCCGGCGGCCAGCGCCAGCGCGTTGCCATGGGCCGTGCCATCGTGCGCGACCCCAAGGTCTTCCTCTTCGATGAGCCGCTGTCCAACCTCGATGCCAAGCTGCGCGTGAAGATGCGCGCGGAAATAAAGGCGCTGCATCAACGCCTGAAGACGACGATCGTCTACGTGACCCACGATCAGATCGAGGCCATGACCATGGCTGACAAGATCGTCGTTCTACAGGGTGGTAAGGTTGAGCAGGTGGGCTCCCCACTCGAGCTGTACGACCGCCCGAAAAATGTCTTCGTCGCCGGCTTCCTCGGCTCGCCTGCGATGAACTTCCTCGAAGGCAAGATCACTGGCGGGGCTTCTTCTGCACTCGCGCTGCCAACCGGCACCCGCATCGACATCGCCAACGCCCCCGCTCAGTCGGATGGCCGCGACATCGTTCTGGGCATACGCCCGGAAGATATTTCCTTCGCATCGGAGGGCGGCGTTGCCGCAACCGTCACGGTCGTCGAACCCACGGGCTCGGAAACGCATGTCGCGTTAGACCTGGAAGGCAAGGAGTTGACTTGGGTAATGCGGGAACGGGCCGAACTGACGCCCGGCCAGAAGGTGCAGCTCTCCCTGAAGAGCCCTAACCTGCATTTCTTCGATAAAGCCAGTCAGCAACGGCTGTAAAGGACGCCTGAAACGTCGGCTGACGCAGATCAGCCGGCCACCCGTTTTTGAGTGCCGCTCATAACGGAAAATACCCGCTTGATGAACGCCTCGCCATCGAACTGCCGCGCCGCACCCTCGGCCACATGTTCAGGGCGATCGAAGATGAATGCTTCGAGATTGACGATCGGCAGGTTCAGCCGCGTACGCACATCGCCGATCATCGCCGTATGCGTGACGACCAGCTTGCAGCCGTTTGGCTCGAACCACTCCTGAATGCCCGTCGCCGATATGGCGGCCACCGACAACCCCTGCTCCGTCAGGACAGAGCCGATGCGGGACGCAACCTGCTGATTATCGAGACAGATCAGCACATCGGCCTGTGAAGGGGACGGTACATGGTTAGCCAGCATCAAGCGACCTCTCGTTCGAACACGAGCGGAATATACCGATTCGGACGTAACCGGGTGTTATTAGTTGTTACATTTTGTTTCAGAACGATGACAGCGCCGACGACTATGCCGGGGTACGGAATCCTCACTATTTACTCTAGATTTTTAATATATCTATTTGATAACAATCAGTTTACCATTCATAGAAGCGAGCAATAGCGTAGCGCATCGTAGATGGCTGCGTGGATATTGCGGCTTGCGATCGCATCGCCGATGCGGATGAGATCAAAGGAACCTGCCTCGTTCTTTACCGGCAGCGGCGCGCGGCGGGCGATCAGCGCCGGATAATCAACGGCGCCAAGATTACGCGATATCGGCTTCAGTTCGAGGTAAAGCTCGTCGTTAGCCACCGTCCCGTGTTCGACGACGACCTGCGACACGCGGCGCTCCCACTGCGACTGCTCGGAAAAATCGGAGCCCAGAACCGCGACCAGGGAATTTCCGTCGCGCCGCACCGATTTCAGCCGCGTATTGATGGTAACGCGCACATTCTTCTCGGCGAAGGTCTTCGCATAGGGCACATGGTTCATGCCGCCCATCTCCGGCGCGAAGAAACGCTCCGGCGACACAAGCTCCAGTTCGGCGCCGCTATGGGCGATGACCTCGGCCGCCGACATGCCTGGATGACCGCCATTGTCGTCGTAGAGCAGAACCTGGCCCTCGGGTTTCACCGCGCCGGCAAGAATGTCCCATGAGGAGGTGACGAGAGCGTCGCCACCCTCTAGTTCCGGGTTTTGCGCGATACCGCCCGTTGCCACGACCACGAGATCGGGCGCAAACGCCGAGACCTCATCCGCTCCGGCATAGACATCATAATGGATCGTGACACCGAGGCGCTCCAATTCCGTGAGCCGCCAGTCGATGATGCCGATCATCTCCTTGCGACGCGGATTGCGGGTGAGCAGGTTCACCTGCCCGCCGGCCTTGCCGCTTGCCTCCAGCACATCAACCTTGTGGCCGCGCTCGGCAAGCACGCGTGCCGCCTCAAGCCCGGCTGGGCCTGCGCCGATGACGACAGCCTTTCGGGACACTGCCGCGGGCTCGATCTGGTGCGGCATCTCGGCCTCGCGGCTCGTCGCCGCATTGTGAATACAGAGCGCCTCGCCGCCCTCGTAGATCCGATCGAGACAGTAAGTGGCGCCGACGCACGGGCGGATATGCGCTTCCTGCCCTGACATGATCTTGTTGACGATATGCGGGTCGGCAATGTGAGCGCGCGTCATGCCGACCATGTCGAGCTTGCCTTCCGCGATCGCGTGGCGAGCGGTGGCGACATCGCCGATACGCGCGGCGTGAAAAACGGGGAACTTCGTTGCCGCCCTCACCTCGCCGGCAAAGTCGAGATGCGGCGCCGACGCCATGCCTTGAATCGGAATGACATTGTTGAGCGCCGCGTCGTTGTCGATGTGACCGCGGATGATGTTGAGGAAGTCGATATTGCCGGACGCGACCAATCGCCTGGCGATCTCGACGCCCTCCTCGCGCGAAAGCCCCTTTTCCCAGTCCTCATCGGCCACCATGCGCATGCCGACGATGAAATCCGGGCCGACAGCCTTGCGGATCGCCTCGGTCATCATCATCGAAAAGCGCATGCGGTTTTCGAGTGAGCCGCCGAACTCGTCCTCGCGCCTGTTGGTTGCCGGCGACCAGAATCCATCGGTCAGATGGCCGTAGGCCTCGATCTCGATGCCATCGAGACCGGCATCCTGCATACGCTGGGCCGCGGCGGCGAAGTCCGCGATGATGCGCTCGATATCCCAATCTTCAGCCGTCTTCGGAAAGGCGCGATGTGCCGGCTCGCGGATCGGCGACGGCGCCAGCACCGGCAGCCAGTCGCCCTTGTTCCAGCCGGTGCGGCGGCCGAGATGGGTCAGCTGGATCATCACGGCGGCACCGTACTCATGACAGTCGTCGGCAAGCTTCTTCAGCCAGGGGACGATCTCGTCGCGATAGGCATGGAGATTGCCGAAGGCCGGAGGTGAATCCGCAGAAACGATCGCCGACCCCGCCGTCATCGTCAGTGCGATGCCACCCTTTGCCTTCTCGCGATGATAAAGCCGGTACCGGTCCGTCGGCATGCCGTTTTCCGAATAGGCCGGCTCATGTGCCGTCGACATGATGCGGTTCTTCAGCGTGAGGTGCTTGAGCTGATAGGGCTGGAGCAAGGGATCGTTGGAGGTCATGTCGCTTTCATCGCTTCTGTGAAATCGAGGCTCAAGCCGCTATCTTTGCCGAGACGGGAGTTGATGGCTATAGCCTTTTGACCGGCACACGACGACGACGGCTATGCCTGAGGTCGATGGCCGTGTGCCAGACGATGGTCGCAAAGATGATCGCCCCGCCAACGAAGGTCGCAACCGACGGCACTTCCGAGAAGAACAGCCAGACCCAGAACGGCGTCAATACGATCTCCATCGAGCTGATGAGCGCCGCATCGGCGGCAGGCATCTTTCTCGATCCGAAAAGAAAGAGGACGAAAGCGAGCGCGAAATTCGTCGCTCCGAAAGCGGCAAGCAGAAGCCAGTTTTGCACATCCACCGAGCTTGTCGAGGCAAAGGGCACGAAGATCACAAACGTCAGAAGCCCGCTGATAACACTCGACGGCAAGATCGGGATGCTCGGGTCCATGCGCGGGATGACGATGATGAGGGCGAAGGTGACCGTCATGCCGAGCGCCAGCAGATCGCCGACACCCGTACCGCCGCCGATCGAGGACGCGACGATAACGGCGACGCCGATGAGACAGACGCCGCCTGCAATCAAAGTCCGTTTCGCAACGCGTTCCTTCAGCATGGTCCAGCTGAGAAAAGCGGCGATGAACGGCGCGGTCGCATAGATCATGGTCACGTTTGCGACCGTGGTCGTATAGAGCGCGCCGATGAAGCACGCCTGGCTGATCATCTGACAGGCCAGCATGGCAAGCCCGGCAGGATGAAAGATCGATGCCCATTGCCGCCTGGAAAACCCGCCTTCGAGGAAAAAGCTGGGGATCAGCAGGAACAGACCGCCGAACAGCGATCGCCAGGCGATCGCCGTCCATATGTCCGTGGTCAGAAGGCGTGCGTAGATGCCACTGCAGCTCCACGCAAGCATTGCTGTCGCCACGAGTAGAACGCCCCTCTCATAATCGCTGGCAAAAGCGGAGCGGGCCGGAAACTGGAATGTCATTTATGAGGACTCAAGGACGGAAGCAGAAGGAACGCCTCCTGTGTGCGCCGATATTTGACATCACGCAAACGAATAGTAGAGATAGTAGCTATCAGAAATATTTGTGACCTCCCATGCGCGACCCCATCGAAAGCGACCTGCTGCGGACCTTTCTCGTCATCACCGAGACATCCAATTTTTCAACAGCTGCCCAGAGGATCGGCCGCACCCAATCGGCCGTCAGTGCGCAGATCAAGCGGCTGGAAGATACGATCGGCGAAACGCTCTTCGAAAGAAGCGCGCGAGGAGCTGTTCTCACCCGTGCCGGCATCCAGTTGCTTCCCTACGCCCAGCGCGTGATCGAACTTTTGAACGAAGCGGCGGCGAACATTCGCACCAAGCCGCTGGACGGGCCGGTCCGGATCGGCATTCCGGAGGAATACAGCCAGACCATTCTTCCTGCGGCCTTGGCCGCCTTCGCAGTTCGGCATCCGGCCGTCGAAGTGACCGTCTCCTGCGATTACACGGCACATAACCTCGCCGCATTGGAAAAGGATGAGCTGGACCTGGCCGTCGTTTTCGACTGGAGCAACCAGAGCAAGGGTGAAGTCCTCTGCATCGACCCCACGGTCTGGGTGACATCGCTGGTCCATCGCGTGCATGAGGCGATGCCTTTGCCCATCGCGGTCTATCGCGACTCGACATGGTGTCGCGATTTCGCTCTGAAATCGCTGGAGCAAACCGGGCGGCGTTACCGCATCGCCTTCATTGCCGACACCAGTTCCGGCTTGAAGAACGCCGTTTCCGCCGGACTTGCTGTGACGACGCTTTCGCGCAGCAACATTCCGCATGGCTGCCGAGAACTGACGAGCGACGATGGTTTTCCGCCGGTCGATTCCTCGCGCGTCGTGCTTCGCCGCAACCCCTATCATTCGAGTGAAGCGATCCGCGAGCTGGCGGAAATGGTGCGCGAGGCCTTCCAGCCTATGTCAGCTCTGCTACAGGCATAGCGCGGCGGCGCAACCTGCGGCGCGTGCCGGAGGGACTTTCGGAAAAGCTGGCGCGATAGCTGCGGGAAAAGGCGGATGCCGAATTGAAACCGGTCGCGTCAGCAATCTCGGCAAAGGAGGCCTTCGTTTCGATGACCTTACGCCGTGCCGCATTCAGCCTCAGCGCCAGATAATGCACATGCGGCGGTGCGCCGATGCTCTCCTGGAACAGCGCCTGAAGATGGCGCGCGCTGACGCCGATGCGACGGGCGAGACGCGTAAGCACCAGCGGCTGCTCAATATGATCCTCCATCAGGCGGATGGCTTGCGCGACCCTCGGATCACGCATGCGCAGGCCGGCCGTTGATGGTGAAAGCTCCGCGGCACTCTGGGTGGATGCCGGCTCGTAAATGAATAGGCGGCTGACCTCTAACGCCAGCGAATAGCCCTGCCGCCGCCGGATGATCTCGAGCATCAGATCGACGGTCGGCAGGGAACCGGCGGTGGTGATCCGCTTGCCATCGATCACGTAGCGATCCCTGACGGCACGCACCTGCGGATAGGCGAGCGCAAAATCGTCGTAATCCTCCCAATGGACGGCAGCAGAGACATTGTCGAGCAGGCTCGCCTCGGCAAGCAGCCACGTCCCAGACTCAATGCCTGCGACCATCGAGCGATGGCGCGCGGTCTGCGACAATTGCATTTTTAATGCCGGCGTTGCGCTTCGTCGCCAATTGTAGCTCGCAAGCACGAAAAGCGGCGTCGTATTCGATGTCGGCCGAAAGCTGGAGGAAGCCGGCACCGGGATGAGGCTCGTTGTCTCCGCCGGAGAACCATCCGGCGTGAAGAGACGCCAGCGATAGAGCTCAGCGCCGGAAATGCGATTGGCCCCGCGCAACGGCTCAATCACCGAAGCGATCAAAATCAGGTTCGTCTCCGGAAGGATCAGGAGGTCGATGTCGAGCGTCTCGTTGGCCGATGTCAGCATTCAGCAATCCTTCGATCGTTCCGAAACTGTATCAAACGTTTCCGATAATGCAAAGCACGACAGCGTTTCATGGCTCGTAATGTCTTCAATACGAGGGAGAACAAAAATGCCTCTTGCGATGAATCGCGATGTCTTCATCACCTGTGCCGTGACCGGCGCCGGCGACACGGTTTCGAAATCCAGCCATGTTCCGATCACTCCCAAGCAGATCGCAGACTCCGCGATCGACGCCGCCAAGGCTGGGGCGGCAGTGGTTCACTGCCATGTCCGCGATCCCGAAACAGGCGCCGCCAGCCGCCGCAACGACCTCTACAGGGAGGTCACCGACCGCATCCGCTCGGCCGACGTCGATGTCGTCTTGAACCTGACCGCCGGCATGGGCGGGGACCTCATTTTCGGCGATGTCGAAAGCCCGCTGCCACTGAATGCCAGAGGCACCGACATGGCAGGCGCTTCCGAGCGCGTCAGCCACGTTGCCGAATGCCTGCCAGAAATCTGCACGCTCGATTGCGGCACGATGAACTTCAGTCTCGGCGACTATGTGATGACCAACACGCCCTCGATGCTGAGGGCGATGGCGAAGAAGATGACCGAACTCGGCGTGCGTCCGGAAATCGAGGCCTTCGACACCGGTCATCTCTGGTTCGCCAAGCAGCTTGCCGAGGAGGGTCTCATTGAGGACCCGGTTCTCATCCAGCTCTGCATGGGCATCCCCTGGGGGGCGCCCGATGACCTCAACACCTTCATGGCGATGGTCAATAACGTTCCCAACAGCTGGACCTTCTCGGCCTTTTCCATCGGCCGCAACGCCATGGCCTATCCGGCAGCTGCGATCCTTGCCGGCGGCAATGTCCGCGTCGGTCTGGAAGACAATCTCTATGCCGGAAAGGGCATGCTCGCGACCAACGCCCAGCTTGTCGAAAAGGCGGTGCAGGTGGTCGAAGGCATGGGCGCGCGCATCATCGGGCCTGAAGACGTCCGCAAGAAACTGAAACTGACGAAGCGCTGAGGCATCGATGACGAAGATCAACAAGGCAGCCTGCATCGGCGGCGGCGTCATCGGCGGCGGATGGATCGCCCGTTTCCTGCTGGCGGGCATCGATGTCGATGTCTACGATCCGCATCCGGAGGCGAAGCGCATCGTCGGCGAAGTTCTTGATAACGCCGAAAAAGCCTATGCGATGCTGACAGGCGCACCGCTTCCGCCGCGCGGCAGGCTCACATTCAAGGACACGCTGCAGGAGGCTGTCGGCAATGCCGACTGGATTCAGGAAAGCGTGCCCGAACGGCTGGACCTCAAGCGCAATGTGCTGACGCAGATCGACGCCGCAACCCGGCCGGATGCCCTGATCGGCTCATCCACTTCTGGGCTTCTGCCCACCGACCTGCAGCGCGACATGCGCCATCCCGAACGCCTCTTCGTCGCTCATCCCTATAATCCGGTTTATCTCTTGCCGCTGGTCGAGATCGTCGGCGGCGAAAAGACCAGCCCTGCCACAATCCAGGCGGCAATGGAACGACTGCCGCCGATCGGCATGAAGGGCGTGCATATCGCCAAGGAGATCGAGGCCTTCGTCGGCGACCGCCTGCTGGAGGCCCTCTGGCGCGAGGCGCTATGGCTTATCAAGGACGATATCTGCACCGTCGAGACGCTTGACGATGTCATCCGCTATTCCTTCGGCCTGCGCTGGGCGCAGATGGGCCTGTTCCAGACCTATCGCATCGCCGGCGGCGAAGCGGGCATGCGGCACTTCCTGGCGCAATTCGGTCCGGCCTTGCAGTGGAACTGGACGAAGCTGATGGACGTCGTCGATCTCGACGATGCCCTCGTCGAAAAGATCGGCCAGCAGTCGGACGACCAGGCGGATGGCCTGTCGATCCGCGAACTCGAGCGCATCCGCGACGAAAATCTCGTCGGCATCCTGCAGAGCCTGAAGGGAAGCCATGGTGGCAAAGGCTGGGGCGCCGGCAAGTTACTCAAGGATTTCGAACAAAGTCTCTGGGCGGCAGGCGGCGGCGAAAAGCAGCCGCAGGACGTCACAAGGCCGCTGCGCCTCATCGACACAAAGGTCAGCCCGGCATGGGTCGACTATAACGGCCATATGACCGAGCATCGTTATCTGCAGGTGTTCGGCGACACGTCGGATGCTCTACTGCGCCTGATCAGTGTCGATCT
Organism: Rhizobium sp. NPDC090279; assembly: GCF_044769665.1. Classification (NCBI taxonomy): domain Bacteria; kingdom Pseudomonadati; phylum Pseudomonadota; class Alphaproteobacteria; order Hyphomicrobiales; family Rhizobiaceae; genus Rhizobium; species Rhizobium sp. NPDC090279. The sequence goes on from NZ_JBIVYI010000006.1 coordinate 211,211, forward strand.
CGACTATGTCGAGCGCGGCCATAGCTACTATACGGTCGAGACCCATATCCGCCACCTCGGCGAAGCCAAACTCGGACAGGCCATCCATTCGACCTGCCAGATCCTTGGATCTGACGAAAAACGGCTGCATGTCTTCCATGCGCTGCACGAGAGCGCGAGCGGCGACGTGATCGCCACGGCGGAACAGATGCTGCTGCATGTCGATGCGAAAGCAGGCAGAGCCGTTGCAGCACCGGAGGAGGTGCTGGCAAAGCTGAGGCCTATTTCTGCCGCGCACGCGGCCTTCACCATGCCGGAGGGAGCCGGCCGTCATGTGGGACAAAAACGCTAGGGGGAAGCAATCGTGAATTTCGGACTCAGCGAAGAACAGGAGATGATCGTCAGGACGGTCAGGGACTTCGTCGAGACGGAGATTTATCCGCACGAGAACGAGGTCGAGCGCACTGGCATCGTGCCGGCGGAACTTGGGCAGGATATCAAGCGCAAATGCATCGAGCTCGGCTTCTATGCCTGCGGCTTTCCCGAGGAGATCGGCGGCGCCGGTCTCGATCATCTCACCTTCACGCTCGTCGAACGCGAGCTAGGCCGTGGCTCGATGGGCCTCACCGTGTTCTTCGGCCGCCCCTCGGGTATTCTGATGGCCTGCGAGGGCGAGCAGCGCGAACGTTATCTCCTCCCAGCCGTGCGCGGCGAACGTGTCGATGCACTTGCCATCACCGAACCGGACGCAGGTTCCGACATGCGCGGCATGAAATGCGCGGCGCGGCAGGACGGTGATGACTTTGTGCTCAATGGCACCAAGCACTTCATCTCGCACGCCGATGTCGCCGATTTCGTCATCGTCTTTGCCGCTACCGGCGAAGAGGAGACTGCAAAAGGCATCAAGAAGAAGATCACTGCCTTCCTCGTCGACCGCGGGACACCCGGCTTCGAGATTCTCAAGGGCTATGACTCGATCTCGCACCGCGGTTACCACAACTGCATCCTGAACTTCACCGATTGTCGCCTGCCGAAATCGCAGGTGCTCAGCGAGGTGCATCGCGGCTTCGATCTCGCCAATGATTGGCTGTACGGAACGCGCCTGACGGTCGCTGCGACCTGCGTCGGGCGCGCTCGCCGCGTCTTCGACCTGGCGCTGCCTTATGCCGCCGAGCGCAAGCAGTTCGGCAAGCCGATCGGCGCCAATCAGGGCGTGTCCTTCAAGCTTGCCGACATGATCACCGAGATCGACGCGGCCGACCTCCTGACGCTGTCCGCCGCCTGGAAACTCGATGCCGGCATTCCAGCCAATCGTGAGATCGCTTCGGCCAAGCTCTACGCCTCGGAAATGCTCGCACGCGTCACCGACGAGGCGATCCAGATCTTCGGCGGCATGGGGCTGATGGACGACCTGCCGCTGGCACGCTTCTGGCGTGATGCCCGCGTCGAGCGCATCTGGGACGGTACTTCGGAAATCCAGCGGCATATCATCAGCCGCGACCTGCTTCGGCCGTTCGGAGCATGACGACATGACGCAACGCCCGCTCGATCGCCTCATCAGACCCAGAACGATCGCCGTCTTTGGCGGTCGCGAGGCGCGGCGGGTCATCGAGCAATGCGATCTCATGGGATTTGCCGGCGAGATCTGGCCGGTACATCCGACATTGGAAAGCGCGCTTGGCCGCCGCTGCTATCGGTCGGTTGCCGAACTGCCTGACGCGCCGGATGCCGCCTTCGTCGGCGTCAACCGGACGCTGACTATCGAAATCATCAGCAATCTCGCAGCCAGAGGAGCCGGCGGCGCCGTCTGCTATGCCTCGGGTTTCAGCGAAGCGGTAGCGGAACTGGCGGACGGGGCCGAATTGCAGCAAGCGCTTGTCGCAGTTGCCGGCGTCATGCCGATCGTCGGTCCCAACTGCTACGGCATGATCAACGGCCTCGACGGCGCCCTGCTGTGGCCGGACCAACATGGGATTATCCGCACCGAGCGTGGCGTTGCGATCCTCACCCAATCCTCCAATATCGCCATCAATCTCAGCATGCAGAGGCGCGGTCTGCCAATCAGCTACCTGATGACGGCCGGCAATCAGGCACAGACCAGTCTGTCGGATCTTGCCTATGCCGTTCTCGACGATCCTCGTGTCACGGCAGTCGGTCTGCACATCGAAGGTTTCGGTGATATCAGGGCGCTGGAAGCGCTCGCCATACGCGCCCGAGAACTGAAGAAGCCCGTCGTCGCACTGAAGGTCGGAAAGTCCGAGCAGGCCCAACGCGCCACCGTCTCGCATACGGCATCCCTTGCCGGCAGTGACGCGGTTGCCGACGCCGTTCTCGATCGCCTCGGCATCGGGCGGGTGACGACATTGCCGGAGCTGATCGAGGCATTGAAGCTGCTGCATGTCGCAGGCCCGCTCGAAAGCAACGCGATCTCCTCGATGAGCTGCTCAGGCGGCGAAGCCTCGCTGATGGCCGATGCAGCCGTCGGACGAAATGTCGAATTTCGCGCCCTGAAGGAAGACCAGCTGCCTGCCCTCCGCGCAAGCCTCGGCCAGATGGTGACGCTTTCGAATCCGCTCGATTACCACACCTTCGTCTGGGGCGATCTGGCACGGCAGACGGAAGCTTTCAGTGCGATGTTCTCAGGCGGTTATGCCCTCAATCTGCTTGTGCTCGATTTCCCGCGCGATGATCGCTGCGACGGCGCCGACTGGATGGTCACCGTTTCAGCCGTGGCCGCGGCCGCCAAGCAAACCGGTGCCCGCGCCGGCATTCTGGCGACGCTGCCCGAAAACATGCCGGAGACCATCGCGCAGCAACTGATCGAAGCCGGCATCGTGCCGCTCTGTGGTATCAGCGAGGCGCTGGTAGCGGCTGATATTGCCTGCAGCATCTCCCGCGCATGGAAAAGACCGTCACCATTGCCGCTCCTCAGCGCGCCGGCCCAGGCGGGTGAAATGGAAACCCTGAGCGAGGCTGCAGCCAAAGCGGAGCTTGCAGCCTCGGGCCTCGCAGTGCCGCGCGGCAAGACCGCTGCTACCGCAAGCGAGGCGGCCGACTGCGCAGAACAACTCGGTTTCCCTGTCGCGCTCAAGGCACTTGGCGTCGAGCACAAATCCGATGTCGGTGCGGTCAAGCTCAACCTATGGGATAGAAACGCCGTCAGAGATGCCGCCGAAGGCATGGGCCATGTTGCGCATGGATTTCTTGTCGAACGCATGATCGATCGTCCACTTGTGGAGCTGATCGTCGGAGCGGTTCGCGATCCCGTCGTCGGCCTGACCCTCACAATCGGCGCCGGCGGAATCCTCGTGGAATTGCTTGATGATTCCGTCATTTTGCCGCTTCCCGTAACGAAAGCCGAGGTCGTGGACCGGATTTCGCGGCTGAAGGTCCGCAAATTGATCGAAGGCTATCGTGGCAATCCAGGCAGCAGCCTCGAAATCGTTGCCGATGCCGTCGTATCAGCGGCAGAATATGTCGTAATGAACGCCGCGCGGCTTGAAGAACTGGACATTAATCCATTGATGGTCCTACCAGAATCTCGCGGTGTCATTGCTGCGGATGCTCTCATTCGGCGAAGGAGGTAGCAGAAGTTGCAAGACCCCATTCGAACCCGATGCATAGACGGCATCCTCGAGGTCGTTATCGACCGGCCGAAGGCGAATTCCATCGATCTGGCAACCAGCCGCAAGATGGGGCTGATCTTCCGCGACTTCCGCGACAATCCGGATCTACGTGTCGCCATCGTCACCGGCACAGGCGAGAAATTCTTTTCCGCCGGCTGGGATTTGAAGGCTGCGGCTGATGGTGACGCCGTCGACGGCGATTATGGTGTCGGCGGCTTCGGCGGCCTGCAGGAGCTGCGCGATCTCAACAAGCCGGTTATCTGCGCCGTCAACGGCATCTGTTGCGGCGGCGGGTTGGAAATAGCCCTTTCCGCCGATCTCATCATCGCCGCCGCCCACGCAACCTTTGCTCTGCCTGAGATCCGTTCGGGCACCGTTGCTGATGCGGCATCGATCAAATTGCCGAAGCGCATCCCCTATCACATCGCCATGGACATGCTGCTGACCGGCCGCTGGCTGAATGTAGAGGAAGCGCATCGCTGGGGTTTCGTCAACGAGATCGTCCTGGCCGACAGGCTGATGGACAGAGCATGGGAACTTGCCCGGCTTCTCGCAAGCGGGCCGTCGCTCGTCTATGCGGCGATCAAGGAAATCGTTCGAGAGGCTGAGGGCACGACGTTTCAGACTGCCATGAACAAGATCACCAAACGGCAGTTTGCGACCGTCGATGTCCTTTATTCGAGCGAGGATCAATTGGAAGGCGCACGGGCTTTCGCGGAGAAGCGAGCCCCAATCTGGAAAGGAAAGTGAAGGGCGGCGGCAACCGCTGGATTTTCCCACATGATCGCGAGCAACAGGCTTCAGGCGGAAGAGGAACCGGGACTTGAAGTGGCTTGCTCGGGAGTTTTGTCAACACGGCAAGAAGAAGGAACAGGGGAATGAACGACTATACGAAATATCTGACAAGCCGCGTTACTGCGGGCGGGCTTAACCGCCGCGAATTCATGGGACGCGCAATGGCAGCCGGCGTCACTTTGGCGCTCGCCGACAAACTCTTTACCGAAAGTGCAATGGCGGCCGAGCCGAAGCGCGGTGGTCATCTGAAGCTTGGCCTGGAAGGTGGCGCTGCGACCGATTCCAAGGACCCGGCGAAATTCCTGTCTCAGGTCATGTTCTGCATCGGCCGCTGCTGGGGCGACATGCTGGTGGAATCCCACCCGCTGACGGGTGCCGCCGTTCCGTCGCTTGCCGAATCCTGGGAACCGTCGAAGGACGCCGCCACCTGGACCTTCAAGATCCGCAAGGGCGTGAAGTTCCACAACGGCAAGGATCTGACGATCGACGACGTAGTCGCCACGCTCAAGCGCCATACGGACGCAAAATCGGAATCCGGCGCGCTCGGCGTCGTGAAGTCGATCAAGGAGATCAAGGCCGACGGCGACAACCTCGTCCTGACGCTGACCGAAGGCAACGCCGACATGCCGTTGCTCCTGACCGACTACCACCTCGTCATCCAGCCGAATGGCGGCTATGACGATCCGCTCGCTTCGATCGGCACCGGCCCCTACAAGCAGGTCAGCTTCGAGCCGGGCGTACGCGCGACCTTCGAGCGCAACAAGGACGACTGGCGCACGGATCGCGGCTTTGTCGACAGCGTCGAGATCATCACTATGAACGATGCGACGGCGCGTATTGCGGCGCTATCGTCCGGTCAGGTCCACTACATCAACCGCGTCGACCCGAAGACCGTGGATCTTCTGAAGCGCGCACCGACTGTCGATATCCTGTCTACCGCCGGTCGCGGTCACTACGTCTTCATCATGCATTGCAACACAGCGCCGTTCGACAACAACGACCTGCGCATGGCGTTGAAATACGCCATGGACCGCGAAACCATGGTCAAGAAGATCCTCGGCGGCTACGGCAAGGTCGGCAACGATTTCCCGATCAACAGCACCTATGCCCTCTTCCCCGAAGGCATCGAGCAGCGTGCCTATGATCCGGACAAGGCAGCCTTCCATTACAAAAAGTCCGGCCACAGCGGCTCGGTACTGTTGCGCACGTCCGAAGTCGCCTTCCCCGGCGCCGTCGATGCGGCCGTCCTCTACCAGGAAAGCTGCAAGAAGGCCGGGATCAACATCGAGGTCAAGCGCGAGCCGGGTGATGGCTACTGGACCAACGTCTGGAACGTCCAGCCCTTCTCCACCTCCTACTGGGGGGGACGGCCGACGCAGGACCAGATGTATTCCACCGCCTATCTGTCGACGGCGGACTGGAACGACACGCGCTTCAAGCGTCCGGACTTCGACAAGCTTCTGCTTCAGGCCCGCTCCGAGCTGGACGAGACCAAGCGCAAGGAGCTCTATCGCGCCATGGCAATGATGGTGCGCGACGAAGGCGGCGTCATCCTGCCGATGTTCAACGATTTCGTGAACGCCTCCACCAAGAAGGTGAAGGGCTACGTCCACGATATCGGCAACGACATGTCGAACGGCTACGTCGCGACCCGCGTCTGGCTCGACGCTTAATGCCGGAAGCCGGGCGATAACGCCCTCATCCCTGACGAAGCCGGGACCGCGGAAGCCTTTCGCGGTCCTCCCGACGTTTAAGCGCGAGGCATCGGCCATGTCCAATTCACCCCCCGGAACCGTTCTGCCCGGGCTGAGGTTCAAGCAGCGTTTTCCGCTGCTGTCCCTCATTATCGAGCGTTGTGTGCTCAGCATCATCCTGCTGTTTGCAGTCTCCATCCTGATCTTCGGCGGGCTTGAAGCCCTGCCTGGCGACTTTGCCACCACCTATCTCGGCCAGTCGGCAACGCCGCAGGCCGTCGCCAACATCCGCGAGGAACTCGGCCTCAACCGGCCGGTCGTCACCCGCTATGTCGAATGGCTCGGCAATGCCGTTAAGGGCGACTTCGGCACCTCCTGGGCCAGCAAGAACTCCGTCAGCGAGCAGATTGGCAAGCGGCTCGGCAATTCCCTGTTTCTGGCCGGTTTTGCCGCGTTGATCTCGGTGCCGCTCGCCGTCTCCCTGGGCATGCTGGCCGTCCATTACAGGAACCGCTTGCCCGACAAGATCATCAATGTCATTTCGCTGGCGGCAATCTCGCTGCCGGAATTCTTCATCGGCTATCTCCTCATCATGTTCTTTTCCGTCAAATTCGGCGTCGCGACCTTTCCGGCGACAGTCTATGACGGCATGGGTTTCATCGATCGGCTGCAGGCGATCGCCTTGCCCACGGCAACGCTGGTTCTGGTCGTGCTTGCGCATATGATGCGCATGACGCGAGCAGCCATCCTTTCCGTGATGTCGTCGGCCTATATGGAAACGGCCGAGCTGAAGGGGTTGTCCGCCTTCCGTGCCATCGTCAAGCACGCCGCTCCCAATGCGCTGGCGCCGATCATCAACGTCATCGCGCTCAACCTCGCCTACCTCATCGTCGGCGTCGTCGTCGTCGAAGTGGTCTTCGTCTATCCCGGCATGGGCCAGTATATGGTCGACGCTGTGACTGTGCGCGACATGCCTGTCGTCCAGGCGTGCGGGCTGATCTTCGCCGCCGTCTACATCTTCCTCAACATGACAGCCGATATTCTGGCGATCGTCGCCAACCCGCGCCTGAGGCATCCGCGATGAGATTGAGAGATATCCCCATCACCGCCTGGATCGGCATCATCGGCATTCTGCTTGCCTTCATCTGCGCGATCTTCGCTCCCTGGATCGCCCCTTATGGCGAAACCGAAGTCGTCGGCAACGTCTGGCAGCCAGCCGATGCCCAATATTTCTTCGGCCTCGACAATCTCGGCCGCGATATCCTGTCGCGTCTGATCTATGGCACCCGCACGACGCTATTCGTCGCGCTCGCTGCAACGATCATCTCCTTCTCGCTCGGCATCATCCTGAGCTTCACCGCCGCCGTCTCGCGCGGATTGATCGACACGGTCTTTTCGCGCTTCAATGACCTGATGATGTCGATCCCGACGCTGATCTTCGCGCTGGTGGTGTTGGCGGTGCTGCCGCAGAACCTGATCGTGCTGATCCTCGTCATGGCCATCCTCGATTCCACTCGCGTCTATCGTCTCGGCCGTGCCGTCGCGCTCGACGTCGCGGTCATGGAGTTCGTGGAAGCGGCCAAGCTGCGCGGCGAAGGCAAGATCTGGATCATCTTCCGCGAGATCCTGCCGAATACGCTGTCGCCGCTGCTGGCGGAATTCGGGCTGCGCTTTGCCTTCTCGATCCTGTTCCTCTCGACCCTCTCCTTCCTCGGCCTCGGCATTCAGCCACCGGCGGCCGACTGGGGCGGCATGGTCAAGGACAACAAGGACGGGATCATCTTCGGCATCTCCGCCGCGCTCGTGCCGGGCTCCGCCATCGCGGCGCTCGCAATCTGTGTCAATCTGGTGGTCGACTGGCTCTTGCGGCGCACCTCCAGCCTCAAGGGAGGGCGTGGCGATGCCTGAGCTTCTTTCCGTTCGCGACCTCAAGATCGAGGCAACCAGCTATCCGCCGGGCGAACTGCCAAAACGCGTCACCATCGTCGATGGCGTCTCCTTCGATCTCCAGAAGGGCAAGGTGCTCGGGCTGATCGGCGAGTCGGGCGCCGGCAAGTCCACCATCGGTCTTTCCGCCCTCGCCTACGGTCGTGGCGGCGCCGAGATCACCGGCGGCCAGGTGCTGCTCGACAGTGTCGACATCCTGCCGCTTGGCAAATCCGGCATCCGCAGAATTCGCGGAGCGCGGGTCTGCTACGTCGCGCAATCGGCGGCCGCCGCCTTCAATCCGGCGCATCGGCTGGGCGATCAAGTGATCGAAGCGACCGTGAAACACGGTCTGATGACGAAGGAGCAAGCCAGAAAGCGGGCGCTTTATCTCTTTCAGGTGCTTGGCCTACCCAACCCGGAAACATTCGGCGAGCGCTATCCGCATCAGGTCTCGGGCGGCCAGCTGCAGCGCGCCATGACCGCCATGGCGCTCTGCTCCAATCCGGAACTGATCGTCTTCGACGAGCCGACAACCGCGCTCGATGTCACCACGCAGATCGATGTGCTGGCGGCGATCAAGCACGCCATCGAGGAGACCCACACGGCCGCGCTCTACATCACCCATGACCTCGCCGTCGTCGCCCAGATTTCCGACGACATCATGGTGCTGCGATACGGCAAAACGGTGGAATATGGCAGCGTCCAGCAGATCATCGAGGAACCGCGGCAGGATTATACCCGCGCCCTCGTCAACGTGCGCCAGGAGGCTCGAGCCGAAGCCGTCGATCAGGCGAGCGCGCTCCTCAAAGTAGAGAACATCAGCGCGCAATACTCGAATGGTTTCAAAGTATTGCACGATGTTTCTCTACATGTTCCCAAAGGGCAGACGCTGGCGGTCGTCGGCGAATCCGGCTCCGGCAAATCGACGCTTGCCCGCGTCATCACCGGCCTGCTGCCGCCAAGCGACGGGCAGATCTCCTTCGACGGCAAGCCGCTGACGCCGGCCCTGAAAAACCGCTCGCGGGAGGAACTGCGTCGCATCCAGCTGATCTACCAGATGGCCGACACCGCCATGAACCCGCGCCAGACCGTGCGCGATATCATCGGCCGACCGCTAACCTTCTATGACGGCCTGCATGGCGCGGCGAAGACGGCGCGGGTGAAGGAACTGCTGGATCAGATCGAAATGGGCAACGGCTTCATCGATCGCTACCCGGCCGAGCTTTCCGGCGGCCAGAAGCAGCGCGTCGCTATCGCCCGTGCGCTCGCGGCCAAGCCGGAACTCATCCTCTGCGACGAGCCGACATCGGCGCTCGATCCGCTGGTGGCCGAAGGCATCCTGAAATTGCTCTTGAAGCTGCAGGAGGAGGCGCATCTCTCCTATGTCTTCATCACCCACGATATCGCCATCGTGCGGGCCATCGCCGATAGCGTCGCGGTGATGCATCGCGGCAAGCTCGTTCGCTTCGGTCCGAAATCAGAGGCGCTGTCGCCACCCTTCGACGATTACACCGACCTGCTTCTGAAATCCGTGCCTGAAATGGAGATCGGCTGGCTGGAGCGCGTGCTGACGACGCGGAAGATGGAGAGTGCCGGAAATTGAAGGCTCAGCGGATAAGGCGTTTGCCGAGTTCGCGAGCCAATGCGCTGGCATTGCGCCCAACGATCATGCTCTGGTGATTACCGGAAACGTCGACCCAATCGGCATGAACAAGAAGTTTCCCCCAGATGGACTTCGGATCGCAATCGACCGGAGAGCCTTGAAGGCTACGATAGAACGTTAGCTCCCCCTCGTAGCGACTTGGCTTGTAAAGACCTTTCATGCGCAGGAGTTGTCTGGCCGCCGCATCATATTGCGGGGGATATTCCCCCATCCATTGCGGCGCCAGCTCCGGATAATAGGATGCGTGTGGGTCAGCATAGCGGAAAGAGAGAGGCTTCAACTTTCTCGCAAGGTATTCTCGCCGCTCGATAACCGGCCGTCGGTTAGGCTTTGCCCGCTCCCGGCCGCGTGCGGGATGACTGGTTCTCGTCAGGTTCCTTTTTCTGCTCCGGGCTCTCCTCCAGCGTTGCCACATGAATTCCCCCCAGATTTTCAGTGGCCACTCCTGCTCGCCTAACGGCGTATCGAGCATCCCGAGGAACGCAACCTCTTGCTCCTGCGCCCTCAGGGCACGAGCCAGCTCCAAAGCAAAAACACCGCCGAAAGAATAGCCCAGCAATCGATAAGGCGCTCCTATCCCCGCGGCTTGCAACGCGCTCAGTGTGCTTTCAACCTCATCCTGTACCGTTGCCGGATATTGACGATCACGGTTGAAGTCCGTCAACGCAACGCCGAGGATCGGTCCTGGAAAGCTGATTTCCTTGATGAGTTGCTGCATTTCCAGGAAGCAGCTTGCTCCGCCGGCAAATAGCAGCAACGGCGCGGCACCCTCTCCACCTCGGAGCTCTATGATTTTCGGCGAGACTGAGAGGTCTTCATGATTGGAAATTGCAAGGCCGAGGGCATCAAGGGTGCGATGACGATAGAATACATTGACATCCAGCTCCTCCCCGGTTTCGTTCCACAAGCGCTTGATGAAATTCAAGACCCGGTTGACTGAAACAGCATCGGGGATGTCTGCGTCGCGTCCCAAGTCAATCTTTGCTTCTTGGCGAAGCAGATCGCTGACGTAGGTACACAGGCTGGAATCTGCATCCGTTCTCGCAGAGAAAAGCATTTAAGCGCCCTCGAATGTCAAAGCATGCGTCACCAACGTGATGATGGGCCGTATTCTTATAAAGTGACCCTTAATATATTCTGTAAAGGCACAACTTTTTCTTGTATTTGAGAGTTCTCAATACTCCGCCGGCACCGCATAGACCTCTGCGGATGGATCGGCGAGAAACGAGCGCACCGTCGGCGGCAGCTGGCGGGACGACAGCGGCAGAGGGCCGCAGCGCGAGAGGAGCTCACGCAGGTCGGGCTCGGCGCCGACATGCCGCCAGATCATCCGCGACGCATAGGGAAGGTTTTCCCTTCGCCAGGAGACCCCCATGGTCGTTCCGCGCAAATAGACGCGCTGGTGCTCGTCGAACGGCAGCAGGATCGTCTGCGACAACATGGAATTCGGGCCGATGACACGCTCCGTAATGAAGATCCGGTTCCTGTAAAACGCCGCTAAGCCCACATATTTTGAAAATTGCTGGATGCCGTTTCCAGGGTCCCGCAGGCGCTCCATCGATTTGACATGCACCAGCCCATCCTGCTCGACGAGCCGACTGCAGGAACAGACGATCATCCCTGGCCAGGACGGCGAGCGATGGTAGGTCTGGAAATACCCGATATGGCGCCTCAGAGCGGTCAGATTTCCGGGAAAGGCCTTCAGGAGTTCGGAACTTTCATTGAGGCCGAGAGCCGGTTTGCGAAGGCGCTCACGAAAGAGCTTGGGTGCGAGGAGAAAGTCGGCCGAGTCGAGATCGAAATACTTGGCGATGCGCGCCAGATTATGGGCGGACGGCCGCGTCTGGCCGTTGATGTATCGGTTAAATTGCTGCCGGTTGATATCAATTGCACGGCACAGATGCGAAATGGAACGCTGGGTGGCGCAGGCAATCTTTAGGTTCTCGACCAGGTGAGGCATCGGTAGCTCCGTCTTGGAAGGACTAGCGTAAACTCGCTTAAAATCGCGTCAAGTCGCGAAATTGCGTGAGCTGTCCCGGCCTCTACGTTCCCACCTACAAAATGGAAAACGAGGGAACTGTCATGACGCATGAAAAGGATCAATCTTCGCAGCTGAAAATCGGCCGCCGCCATTTCCTCGGCGGGGCTGCCGCACTTGGCGCTTTGCCGGCCCTCGCCTCCGGCCTCCTGACGCCGCGCGATGCCCGCGCACAGGAAGCAAAGCGCGGTGGTCATCTGAAGCTCGGCCTCAAGGGCGGCGCCACCAGCGATGCGCTCGACCCGGCGACCTATAGCGCCTCCGTGTTGTTCGTCATCGGCCGCCTCTGGGGGGACACCCTAGTCGAATCCGATCCCAAGACCGGCGCTCCCTTGCCGTCGCTGGCATCCTCCTGGACGCCGTCGGCGGACGCTTCCGTCTGGACCTTCAAGATCCGAAGCGATGTGCAGTTTCACGACGGCAGCAAGATGACCGTCGCCGATATCATCGCGACATTGAAACGGCACGCGGACAAAAATTCGCAGTCGGGCGCTCTTGGGCTCATGGCCTCGATTACAGGCATCGAGGAAAAGGCGGGCGATCTTGTCCTGACGCTCTCGGAGGGCAATGCGGATCTGCCTCTGCTTCTGACCGACTACCATCTGATCATCCAGCCCAAGGGCGGCGTCGAAAAGCCGGCGGCGGCCATCGGCACCGGTCCTTACATTCTGAAAAGCTTTGAACCCGGCGTTCGCGCCACCTTTGAGAAGAACCCGAAGGATTGGCGCTCAGACCGCGGCTTTGTCGACAGCGTCGAAATACTCGTCATCAACGACAACACCGCCCGCATTGCGGCGCTCGCATCCGGTCAGGTGCATTTCGTCAACAATGTCGACCCGAAGACGGTCCCGATGCTGCAGCGGGCACCGACCGTCGATATCGTCCGGAATGCCGGCAAGGGCTTCTACTGCTTTCTGATGCATTGCGATACGGCACCTTTCGACAATGCCGATCTTCGGCTCGCGCTGAAATATGCCATCGATCGCCAGTCGATCCTGGACAAGGTTCTGGGCGGCTATGGAGCGATCGGCAACGACTATCCGGTCAACTCCAACTACGCTCTCGCCCCGACCGATATCGAGCAGCGGCCTTACGATCCGGACAAGGCCGCCTTCCACTTCAAGAAATCGGGCCTTGATCGTCCGGTTCAGTTGCTTACATCCGATGCAGCCTTTCCGGGCGCCGTGGATGCGGCGATCCTGTTCCAGCAAAGCGCAAGCAAGGCAGGGATCACGATCGACGTGAAGCGCGAACCGGAAGACGGCTACTGGACCAATGTCTGGAACAAGCAGCCCTTCTGCGCCTCCTTCTGGGGTGGCCGCCCGACGCAGGATTCCCGCTACTCCACATCCTATCTGTCGACTGCCGAGTGGAACGACACACGCTTCAAGCGCCCTGACTTCGACAAGCTGGTACTGCAGGCTAGGTCGGAACTCGATGACGCCAAGCGCAAGGTGCTTTATCGACAGCTGGCGCTGATGGTGCGAGACGATGGCGGTCTGATCCTGCCCGTCTTCAACGACTACATCATGGCGTCTTCGAAAACGCTGAAGGGATATGTCGACGACATCGGCAACGATTTGTCCAACGGCTACATCGGTAGCCGCGTGTGGTTTAATGCCTAAGCCTCTTCGGGATATATATGATCATGACTGAGCGCAGCTTCACCACCATCGAAAACCAGTGGATCACCCTGAAGGACGGAACGCGGCTTGCCGCGCGCATCTGGATGCCTGACGGCGCGGAGAGCGATCCCGTGCCGGCGGTCTTCGAGTTCCTGCCCTACCGCAAGCGCGATGGCACCAGTCCCCGCGATGAATCCACCTATCCGGTCTTTGCCGCGGCCGGTATCGCCGGCGTGCGCGTGGATATCAGAGGCTCCGGAGAATCCAGCGGCATCATCGACGGGGAATATACCGAGCTGGAGCTTGCCAATGCCTGCGAGCTGATCGCCTGGATTGCGGCGCAACCCTGGTCGAACGGCTCGGTCGGTATGATGGGGATTTCCTGGGGCGGCTTCAACTGCCTGCAGGTCGCGGCCCTGAAGCCTCCGGCACTGAAGGCGGTGATATCGATCGCCTCCACGGTCGACCGCTATAATGACGACATCCACTACAAGAACGGCTGCCATCTCTCCGCCCAGCTCTCCTGGGCGGCGACCATGCTCGGCTATCAATCGCGCTCGCCCGATCCGGCCATCGTCGGCGACGATTGGCGGGATATGTGGCTGGAGCGCCTAGAGCAGGAACCCTTCTTCATGGAGGAATGGCTTCAGCATCAGCGCCGTGACGATTTCTGGCGGCATGGTTCGATCTGCGAGGATTTCGCCGGCTTCGATATCCCGGCCATCGTCATCGCCGGCTGGGCGGACGGCTATCGCAACACGCCGCTGCTGGCGGTCGAAGGGCTCGGGGATAAGGCGAAGGCGTTGATCGGCCCGTGGGTTCACAAATACCCGCATTTCGCCTGGCCGAAGCCGCGCGCCGATTTCCACGGAGAGGCCATCAGCTGGTGGAACCACTGGCTGCGCGGCGAGAAAAACGGCGCGGAATCCTTGCCGTCCGTGCGCGCTTATATTCTCGATGCAGCCAAACCCGCAAAGCGCCGCGATTTCGATCCCGGTTTCTGGATCGCCAAACATGAATGGCAGCAGCCGGACATGCAGTGCTTCTATGTCGAACAGTTCGGCACATTGATGGAAGGCATGCCGATCCCGCATGCGCCGGAACATCCGGTCTATCTGCGCTCGCCGCTCGACACGGGCACCGCCTCGGGCGAATGGTTCACCCTGAAGCCGGATGCGGAAATGGCGATTGATCAGCGTATCGACGACGCCGGGTCGCTGACCTTCCAGACCGCGCCACTGGTCGAGGACCACGATTATCTCGGCCGTCCAGTCGTCACACTGACGCTTCGATGCGATGCCGAAACAGCCAATCTCTGCGCCAGGCTCGTCGACATCCATCCGGACGGCACGGCGACGCGCGTCTCCTTCGGCGTGCTCAATCTCGCCCATCGCAATGGCAATGCCGAGCCGGAACCGATGAGCAAGGGCGAGCTGACGACCGTCACCCTGACGCTCGACGCCTGCGGCTATCGCTTCCGCAAGGGGCATCGCATCCGTCTGTCGCTCTCGACGGCCTACTGGCCGATGGTCCTGCCGCCGCCGGAAGATCCGGGGCTGACGATCGATATCGCGTCGATCGGATTTGCTCTGCCGCAGCTCGGCGCCCATGAACGCATCGACATCAAACAGCCCGATAATCCCGATCCGCTGCCGAAATATATCGAACATGCGCCGGGCGCGACGAAGCGGCAGGTGGTGCGCGATCTCTCGGCCGGCGTCACCCGCTATGAAATCCATGAGGATACCGGCCTTTCCGAACATCCAGGCACCGGCCTTTCCACTCGGCAGCTGCGCGAGGAAACCTGGTCGATCGCGCCGAACGATCCGCTGTCGATGAGCGGTATCTCGACATGGACCTGCGACATGCGGCGCCCCGGCTGGTTCGTGCGCACGGTCGCCACATCGCGCATTTCCTGCACGGCAAAGGACTGGGTCATCAGCGCCTCGGTCACTGCCTATGAGGGCGAAACGCAGATCTTCGAGAAGACATTCGAAGAGAAGCACGTCGCACGCGACCTGATGTAGTCAGCGGGCATCAGCAAATCGGCTTGCCGCCGCGCATATGGCGGCAAAGCCGGCACGCGCACCTTCGCTCATATGCCGTGCCCGAAGCCAGGCATGTACCATTTGCGGTTCCTCGCGAAACCAGACTTCGACGCCCGCCTGTGCAAGACGCGCCGCATAGTTGCGGCCGTCGTCGCGCAGCGGATCGTAATGCGCCACAGTGATGAAAGTTGGCGGAAAACCCTGAACCGAAGACAGCGCAAGCGGTCCCGAGACCGGATCACCTTCCGGCGCCTGCAAAATCCTGCGGTAATAGGCAACGTCCGCCGTTGTCAGGCCCGGCGCATCGGCCATCTCCTGATACGAACCGGAGACGAGATCGCCACCAAGTGCGGGGTAGATCAGAATCTGGCCGACAATTCCCGAAAGATTCTCTGCCTTTGCGCGCACCACTAGCCCAGCCGCCAGATTGCCGCCGGCACTGTCGCCGACCACCACCACCGACTTCTTCTCGGCGAGCAATTGCTTGAGGACGCCGAAACAGTCATCCGTCTGTACCGGCCAGCGATACTCCGGCGCAAGCCGGTAGTCGACGGAGATCAACTCCGCACCGGCATGATCGGCAATCTCGGCGCAGATGGCATGATGGCTGTCGAGCGAGCCGACGACGAAACCGCCGCCGTGGAGATAGAGCAGCATCGTTGCCGTGCGGATATTGGCAGGCCTGTAACGCCGGATCGGGATCGTTCCGGCGACGAACCCGTCGCTCGTTTCCATACCTTCGGGCAAGGGCCGATCGAAGCGGGCGCACAACGCGTCATACCATTGACGCTGTTGCGTGATGGAGGCCGTCACCGCATCCGGCGGGTAAAAGGAATCGCAGATGTCCATGAACTGCAAGATGCCTGCCTCGCTCGGCATGGGACGCTCAGCGGAAACCATCGGATATCCTCGATTCGCATAGATCGTCCGAGAATAACAAGTAATTGCAATCGAATGCTTATCTGCCTACGGCCGCCGCCGCCGCGATGGCGACATCCGACAGATCGCGGCCGGCTCAGTCCGCGGCAAATACGCTGCTCGACGGCAAGGAAAAGCCCGTCGGCATCTGCATGCAATGGGCATTGGACCAAGTAAGCGCCGCAAGCGCGAGTGCCGCGCCAATCACAAGCCGAATCATGAGCTCTTTTCCGTCCCCGTTTGACACGGCCCGCGAGGTCAAAATGCCTCGCCGGCCGAGCGTTTCGTTTAGTAGACCTGTGCCGTCGGGCGAAACAGGATCTCGTTGATATCGACGTCTTGCGGCTGACTTATGGCGAAAGCCACGGTGCTGGCAAATGCCTCGGGCGATATGGCCCGTTCATAGACCTCGCCCATACGCGCCGCGACATCCGGATCGGTAATCGTATCGGGCAGCTCGGTTGCGACCGCGCCAGGTGAGATGATCGTCGTACGGATGTTGTGAGGCTTTACCTCCTGACGCAGACCCTCGGACAGTGCCCGCACGGCATGTTTCGTCGCAGAGTAGACGGCGCCACCCGGCCCGACCTTATGTCCGGCCACCGAGGCGACATTGATGATATGTCCGCTCTTCTGCTCCTTCATGTAAGGAAGAACAGCGGCAATGCCGTAGAGCACACCCTTGATATTGACGTCGATCATCCGCTCCCATTCCTCGACGTGAAGGCGTTCCAGCATCGAGCTCGGCATGAGTCCGGCATTGTTGATCAATACATCAATGCGGCCATTCTGCCTGACAGCGTGGTCCACCAGCGCCTTGACCTGTGCGCGATCCGTAACATCCGTCTGGACGACGGCGTCCTCGCTCAGCGAAAGCTCCTTCGCGAGCGCCCGTAGTCGATTGATGCGCCGCGCGCCTAAAACGAGCTTGGCGCCATCCTTGACAAGACGGCGGGCGGCCGCTTCGCCGAGGCCGCTGCTCGCGCCGGTGATGACAATGACCTTATCCTTGATACCTTCCACCATCGTCTTTGCCCTCATTTTCCCTGATATTGCTCGTCCGTCACATGCTCCATCCAATCCACCAACTTGCCGTTGAGGTGTTCATGGATGGCGATATGGGTCATGGCTGTCGTCGGCGAGGCGCCGTGCCAGTGCTTCTCGCCCGGCTCGAACCAGACGACGTCTCCGGGGCGGATCTCCTCAATCGGGCCGCCTTCGCGCTGAACCAGACCGAAGCCAGCGGTGACGATCAAAGTCTGGCCGAGCGGATGGGTGTGCCACGCAGTCCTCGCGCCGGGTTCAAATGTGACACTGCCGGCGGCGGCGCGGCGCGCGTCATTGGCGGCAAAGACCGGATCGATGCGTACGGTGCCGGTGAACCAGTCCGAAGAACCTTTGCCCGAAGGCTGCGTCCCGTTCCTCTTGATATCCATGATAACATTCCTTCTTGCGATGAGCCGCAATGGCTCGACTGTATGAGGCTAATCTAGCCCGCAATTTTCAGAGCAGTAGTGGGTCACACTCGCATAGACTTATAAACCGGAACGATAAATGCCGCTTCTCGCTGCAGCTGGCCGAAACATCGGAACGCCTGCCGACGCTGCATGTAAGCCTCTCAGGCCTTGCAAGCGCTATGTTACTCGTTCATTCCATGATAAGAGCATCGCCCGACATATGAGGAGTACTCATAGATGCTGCGCGAAAACGTCAACGATCTCCTGTTTTTCCTCGCTGTTGCCAGAGAGCGGAGCTTTACAAGGGCAGCCGCCCAGCTTGGCGTTTCGCAATCCGCGCTCAGCCATACCATGCGGCAACTCGAGGAGCGAATGGGCGTCAGGCTTTTGACGCGCACGACGAGAAGCGTCAGCCCGACGCCGGCCGGAGAGCGTCTGCTGCAATCGCTGACGCCGCGCTTCCAGGAAATAGAGGCCGAACTCCTCGCCGTCACCGAACTGCGCGAAAAGCCCGCCGGCACCATCCGGATCACGGCGGTCGATTATGCGGTCGATACCTACATCTGGCCGAAGCTTGCCCGCGTGCTGAAGGATTATCCCGACATCCATGTCGAGATCATCAACGACTACGGCCTGACCGATATCGTCGCGGAGCGCTTCGATGCCGGCGTTCGCCTGGGTCAGACGGTCGCCAATGGCATGATCGCCGTGCGCATCGCGCCCGACGAACCATTTGCCGTCATCGGCTCTCCGTCCTACTTCGAGGGATACAACAGACCAGTCGTCCCCCAGGACCTGACTGCCCACAAATGCATCAACCTCCGGCTCCCGACCCATGGCGGCAATTATGTCTGGGAATTCGAAAAGGATAGCGAAGAGCTGCGGGTGCGCGTGGACGGCCAGATCACGTTCAACGGTATCAGGCAGGTGCTGTCCGCCGCCGTAGATGGCTATGGTTTGGCCTATGCGCCCTATGGCCTGGTGCGGCCGCACATAGAAAGCGGTCGTCTCATCCGCGTGCTGGAGGACTGGTGTCCGCCGTGGACGGGCTACCATCTCTATTATCCGAGTCGCCGCCAACCATCCTCGGCCTTTGCCGTGGTGCTGGAGGCGCTGCGCTATCGCGGCTGATGGCGGGACTTACGACACCATCAGCGCACGGATGCTGCGATCCGCCGATTGCAGCAGTTCGAAAGCTTCGTAGCGCCGCTCGTGCAACGTCTTGATGGCACCATCGGCCGGCTCGAACTGCTTCGCCAGTCGCGACATGGTCGCCATGACTTCCACGAGAGAGCCGTAGTGTCCACCGGCCGTAGCGCCGAGCATGGCGGCACCG
This sequence comes from Rhizobium sp. NPDC090279, assembly GCF_044769665.1. Taxonomy (NCBI): domain Bacteria; kingdom Pseudomonadati; phylum Pseudomonadota; class Alphaproteobacteria; order Hyphomicrobiales; family Rhizobiaceae; genus Rhizobium; species Rhizobium sp. NPDC090279. The sequence goes on from NZ_JBIVYI010000006.1 coordinate 230,319, forward strand.
AGAAGAACGGGCTCCTCCGTATCGGCGACGGCGACCGGCCGACCGGTCGTATCCGCCAGAAGTTGACGCACAAGGCCACTCTGGGCAGCACCGCCGCTCGCGATGATGAGATCGCAGGCGATACCATCCTGCGCCAGTTTTTCAAGCAATTGCCTGAGGCCGTAGCCGATGCCGCAAAGGCCGGCGACGTAAAGAGCGATCAGATCGTCAATGCCGGTTTCCAGCCCGAGACCGGAGATGACAGCACGAGCATCCGGATCGGCATAGGGCGACCGGTTGCCGAGGAATTCGGGAACGACCTGGATGGATTGTGCAAGCTTCGCGGCATCGGACGCATTCCTGCTCGCCTGCATGGCCTGCCGGTCGAGCCAGGCGACCAGAGACAGACCTTCAACCTCGGCCTTTCGGCGAGCTTCATCGGCAGCCGGATGCATGGTGACGAGATGGTCTATCGCCGCCCCCGCTGCAGATTGGCCGCCTTCGGTCAGCCAGAGACCCGGCACCATGGCCGAAAAATACGGACCCCAGACGCCATCGACGAACACGGCCCCTTCGCTCGACGCCATCGAGCAGGCCGAGGTGCCGAAGATATAGGCGAGCCGGTTCCTGACATCGGCCCTTCCATCCGGCCCCTGCCCGCCCAGCGTCCCGACGCCGCCGGCATGAGCATCGATCAGCGATGCACCGACGGGCGTACCAATCATAAGGCCAAGATCGCGCGCGGCAGCTTCGTTCAAACCTTCACCAAGCGCAGTCCCCGGCTCGACGATCTCGGTGCCGATCCGCACAAAGCCTTCGTCGGCCAGTTCGCCGAGGCCGATATCCTTGAAATATTGCGCGTCCCAGCGCTTCTCATGGGCGAGATAGGTCCACTTGCACGTCACGGTGCACACGGATCTCTGCAGCGAACCGGTCGCGCGCCAGGTCAGATAATCGGCAAGATCGAAGAAATGGTCGGCTGTCGCGAAGGATTGCGGCAGGTTTCGCTTCAGCCACAGCAGCTTCGGCGTTTCCATTTCGGGCGAGATGCGACCGCCGACATAACGTAATACGGCATGGTCTCCGGCGTTGATCTCCGCCGCCTCGCCGGCCGCGCGATGGTCCATCCAGACGATAATGTTGCGATCGGCGTCACCCGATGGCCCCATTGCCACGGGCTGCCCGTCCGCCTTGACGGCAACGAGCGAGCAAGTCGCATCGAAGCCGATACCGGCGACATCACCGGCCGCGATCTTCGCCGCTGCGATGGCCTCTTTGACGCTGTCGCAAACGGCCTTCCATATCTGCTCGCCGGACTGCTCGACGATGCTGCCGGCCTCGTGCCAGATGGTGATCTGCCGCTTGGCTGCGGCGAGCAGATGACCTTTCGCATCAAAGACGCCAGCGCGGGCACTGCCGGTTCCGACATCGATGCCGATGAAATAAGATGCCGTCATCAGAGATCCGTACTCAAAGGCAGGATCACCAGATCCCGAATTACAATGTTGCGTGGTCTCGATAGCATGAAGACGACCGCCTCCGCCACTTCCGTCGCCTCCATGAGGCCGCCTGCGGCAATCGCCTCATCGAGCTTTGCCTGCGGCCAGTCGCTGATCAGCGCCGTCACCACCGGCCCCGGCGCCACCGCACCGACACGGATGCCATGCTTGGCGACCTGGCGCCGCACCGTATGCGTGAAGGCCTGGATGGCGTGCTTGGAGGCTGTATAGATCGGCTCCCAGACCACGGGCACCAAGCCGGCAATCGAGCTTGTCATGATGATGTCGCCCGTCTTGCGCTCGATCATGTGCGGCAGCACCATCCGGACAGAACGGAAGGCCGCATTGATATTGAGATCGAGCATCCGGTCCCAGGCATCGGGATCGCCTTCGGCAACCTCGCCGCCGATATAGGCGCCGGCATTGGCGTGGAAGATGTCGAGCTTGCCGAACTTGCCAAGGATCTGCGGCATCATGGTTGCGACGCTCTCGGGTTTCAGAAGATCGACAACGACAGGAAAGGCGTTCGGCCCCAACTCGGCGCAAAGGCTTTTCAGGCTGTCTTCGGCCCGGTCGACGAGGGCGACACTGGCACCCTCGTTCAATAGCGATCTGGCGCATTCCAGGCCAATTCCAGACGCAGCCCCGGTGATGGCGGCGACTTTGCCGGCAAAATCCTGTCTCATAACAATCCTTACCTTCTTGAAGAAATCAGCCACGCCCATGCGAGGCGCGGGAACGACGGGCGAGCGAGTCGACGATGACGGCAATGGCAAGAACTGCGCCTGTTATCATGTAGCGAAGCGCCGACGACAGATCGAGCATGGTGAGGCCACTGGCGATCGACTGGATGACGATGATGCCGAGCAGGGCGGAATAGGCGCTGCCGCGGCCGCCGAAGAGGCTGGTGCCGCCGATGACGGCCGCGGCGATCGCATTGAGATTGACATCGCCCGTGCCCGCCTGCTGGCTGGCCGAAGCCAGACGCGCGGCCGCAAGCACGCCGCCGAGAGCCGCAAACATCGCGCAGAGAACGAAGGCACTGGTATAGATGCGCCGCACATTGATGCCGGCACGACGCGCGGCCTCGCGATTGCCGCCGACGGCGGACATCGACCGCCCCCACTGCGTGCGCGTCAACGCATAGTTCATGACGATCGCCAGCACGACGAACAGGGCAAACATCCAGGGAATGCCGCGGTCCTGGTTGAGATAGAAGGCCACGAATTCCAAAGCGACCGTGATGATGGCAGCCTTTGCCAGCAGCCCGCCGACGGATGGGGCCGACAGGTTTGCCTGCTTGCGCCGCCGCACGGCACTGAGGCCGGCAACAAGCATGACCGCACCCGGAATGAGCGCGAAGACATAGGCGAGCGGGCGGGGAATGACCAGGAGCTGGCCGAAATTCACGATCGCCGAGCCATAGGGCAGATTGATCGAGCCCGTCGCGCCAAGCAGATAGAGCTGCATGCCGAGCACTGCAAGCAGGCCCGCCAACGTCGCAACGAAGCTCGGCATGCCCAGCCGGTTGAACAGCACGGCATAGATGGCGCCGATGACGCCACCGACGATAAGCGCCGCAAGGATCGCCAGGGCCACCGGCCAGCCTTCGTTGACCCAGAGCATGCCGACCATGGCTGAGGCGAAGCCGCTGATCGAACCCACGGAAAGATCGATCTCGCCGACCATCAGCACGCAGACGATGCCGAGCGAGATGATGCCGACGGTCGAGGCATCGAACAGAAGGTTGGCGAGATTGCTGCTGGACAGGAAGATCGGGTTGAGCGTGCCGAACACCGTCCAGATGATGACGAGGCCGACGACGACGGGCAGCGAGCCGAGATCGCCGGAGCGCACCTTGTCGATCGACGAACGGATCGTTGCCGCAAGCCCGGTGTCATTGTTGACGCGGACGTCGCTGCGGTCTAGCAGCAGGGTGGATTGCTTGCTGTCCTGGCTCATGGCTGGCCCCCTTCTCTGAGTTCCTGTTGGGCCTGGCGCCGCCCGGCACGTCGCGACACGGCGTTTTCCGTGGCGCCGGTGATGGCGCTGACGAGTTCCTGATTTGACGTGTCGGGATAAAAGATCCCGTTGTTGCGGCCGAGGCGCAGCACGACGATGCGATCGGCAACGGCACGCACGTCCTCCATGTTGTGGCTGATCATGATGACGCCGAGCCCCTTGTCGCGGACGCGCTCGATGAGGTTCAACACCTCGGCGGTCTGCGCCACACCAAGCGCGGCGGTCGGCTCGTCGAGCATGATGAGCTTCGGCTCGAGCAGCAGCGAGCGGGCGATCGCCACCGTCTGCCGCTGGCCGCCCGAAAGCGAGGCGATCGGGATGCGAACGCTCGGGATGCGCGCTGCAAGCTCATTGAGCAGCGTCCAGGCGCGGACCTCCATCGCGGTTTCGTCGAGCTTCATCGGGCTCAATTCCCGGCCGAGAAAGATATTCGCGACGACATCGAGGTTTTCGCAAAGCGCCAGATCCTGAAAGACCGTAGCAATGCCGAGATCGAGCGCGGTTGAGGGGTCGCTGAGCGTCACCGGCTTGCCGCGGAACGTGATCGTGCCTGAACTCGGCTGGTGGACGCCGGCCAGAACCTTAACGAGCGTCGATTTGCCCGCGCCGTTGTCACCGACAAGGGCGACGACTTCGCCGGCGTGCACATCGAGGTTGATATCCGTCAGTGCCGAGACGGCGCCGAAGTGCTTGGAGATCCCTTTGAGGCTGAGCACAGGCTCGCCCGATGGGGTTCTTTGATCGGAAGCGTCACTCATGACTCGCCACCTTCTCGGGTTGGAATGCTATCGGATGCGTTTGGCTTCCGGCCGCCGAAGCGGCCGGAAACTGGGAGGAGCAGATCTTAGCTGCCAATACCGAGCTTCTTGCAACCATCGGCATAACGGTCGATGCAGAGCTGGTCCGGCGTCTGGATCGGCTTGCCGTTGACGGTCTTGTCGATGATCTCGGCCTTCAGGTTCTCGGACGTAACCAAGGCCGGCGTGAAGAGCTTGGTCGGCGTGTCGAAGAGCTTCGTATCAGCCTTCGGCGTCTCGCCGGAGAGCAACTCGATCGCGACATTGGCGGCGGCGGCAGCAACGATCTCGCTCGGCTTGGAGATCGTATTGTACTGGTCACCGGAAATGATGAGCTGTAGACCGGCGATCGTCGCGTCATTACCGGTCACCGGCGGCACCGGATCAAAGCCGGCGGCCTTGAAGGCGGCGACAGCTGCGCCACCCGTCCCGTCATTTGCGGCGACGACGCCGAGGATCTTCTTGCCGAAGCGGGTGATCTGGCCGCTTGCCCATTGCTGCGCCTTCGGCGGCGCCCATTCCGGCGTGTCGAATTCCGCCAGCACCGGATAACCGCCCTCGGCGAGACCGGCATGGATGCCCTTCTTGATTAAGCCGGCAGCCGCGTCGGTCGGCGATCCGTTGATCTCGAGAAGGCCGCCGTCACCTGCCTTCACACCCTTTGCCTTCAGGTGGTCGACCAGCGATTTCGCGATCATCTTGCCGATCTCCTCATTGTTGAAGGAGACATAGTAATCGGCGGCGGCTGACGGGATCGGGCGGTCATAGGCGATGACCTTCACGCCCTGGCTCTGCGCCAGCTTCACCAACGAAGCGGCAGCGGTGGAATCGACCGGGTCGAGCACGATGGCCTTCGCGCCCTGCGAGATCGCCGAGTTGAACTGCTGCTGCTGGCGCGAGGCATCGCCATTGGCGTTCTGGTAGATGACCTTGCAGCCGGCGCAGAGTTTCTTCATCTCCGCCTGGAAGCCGGGGAAATCGTGCTCTTCGTAGCGCGTAGAGCTCTGGTCGGGCATCAGGAAGGCGACGGTCGCATCCGTCACCTTGGCAGACTGAGCAAAGGCGGAAGTGCCGGCCAGAAGACCGACCGCGAGCGCCGCAGCGCCGGCAATTTTCAGTGCGAAATGGTTCATTGGAATTTCTCCGTTCCAAATGGTAATAGTTTCCCTCGATCATCGCGGCTGTCCGCACGCGATGCTCTTGTTTGGTGTCCACCGACAACGGTCATTCGGCCGATGTGGCGGTAAATTTCGGACAAGCCTTCTCCTTCGAGCGGCAAAGATGCCTGCCCGTTCGCTTGTCCTGAATTCTGTCTTTCCTCCCTGTCCTCCCTTTTGTTAGGCGGCCTCCACCGCGCGCGCGTGCTGTGCTAGGAGCGATCTGAACCGGGAGGGCGCCATGCCCTTCTGATCCAGAAAACGCCGATTGAAATTCGAGATATTGTTGAAGCCTGCCGCAAAGCAGATGTCGGTGATCGTCATCTCAGCCTTGCTCATCAATAGATGGCAGGCGAAGTTGATGCGCAGCCGGTTGACATATTGCACCAACGCCATGCCGGTATGGCGGCGGAAGCTGCGGGAGAAAGCGCTCGGGCTCTGGCCGCTCAATTCGGCAAGGTCGCATTCGCTGAATGGCTCCGTCAGATGCGCGTTGATATAGGCCAGCGCCTGGTTGACGCCCGCCGACATGAAACCCGAGGGGTCCGGCTGATAGCCGGCACTGGCAAGCGTGCGCGTGCCTTGCGCATTGCTCATGGCATCCAGAATGTTCATGAAGAGCTCGATGCGGCGGATACCGGTCGCGTCAACCAGCTCGCCGAGGATCGGGCCGACGATCGCGGCCGTCTGAGGTGTAAAGAGCGCGCCACGGCGGCTCGTCTCAAGAATGCCGCCGCAAGCCAACAGTTCCGGGAAGACCTTGCTCGCATCGGCAAAGAAGGATTCGGAAAATTGCAGGACGCGGCAGCGCAGCGGCAGGGTGACGCCGACGGGCACGTCGCTCACCCAATTGTGCGGCAGGTTCGGCCCCGTCAGCACCAGATTGCCCGGTTCGAACTCGCCGATGAAGTCACCGATGAAATATTGGCCCGTCGTTGCGACGACATGGTGGATTTCATATTCGGGATGGAAATGCCAGCGAACCGTGCGGTAGGGGTAGCCGTGCTCCCAGGCCTTGAAGGATTCTCCGCTGCCGATCGCGACCACTTCCAAATCGGGATTCATCGGCAAGCCTCCTTTCGTCCGTCCGCGTTGCTACGGTTCCGGCGCCTCCTCCCAGAGGCCATCGCGTCTTCCATCTCATAAATCTACCGCGTGCGGCTGCCTGCCGCTACTACGCCATGTACGCCCGGCCGATACTTTTTTGACATGGAGGCTGGCTTCTTTGGTCAAATGTGCAGTGCGGCATGGGCACTGCATCGCCAAAGCAGCCTCATCGGACCCGAAGTGGGATCAATTGATGTCGTCGCGAATACAGGCCTTGAATTGTCCGGGCGCAACCTCGCGCAGTTGCGGCACCGCCGCGGCGCAGGCATCGAGCGCTAGGGGACAGCGCGTGCGGAAGACGCAGCCGCTCGGCGGATTTGCCACGCTTGGAATATCGCCTTTCAGGATTTGCCGATCGCGTCTGCGATCCGGGTCCGGCGACGGGATGGCGGAGAGCAGAGCGCGCGTATAGGGGTGTGACGGTCTGGCGTATAGATCGGCACTCGTGGCAATCTCCATGATCCGGCCGAGATAGAGGACGATGACGCGGTCGCAGAGATATTCGACGACGGCAAGATCATGCGAGATGAACAGCATGGTAAGCGACAGCCGTTGCTGAAGGCCGCGCAACAGATTGATGACCTGCGCCTGAATGGAGACATCCAGTGCCGAGACAGGTTCGTCGGCAACGAGAAATTCCGGCCCGAGCGCCAGCGCCCGCGCAATCCCGATCCGCTGACGCTGACCGCCGGAAAATTCATGGGCATAGCGATTGATGGCCTCTGCCGGCAGATCCACCTGTTCGAGCGCCGCGCGCGCCCGATCCAGCCGATCGAGATGGTTGCCGATGCGCTGGATCTTCAAACCCTCCGTCAGGATCTCGCCGACGGTCATGCGCGGCGAGAGGCTGGCGAATGGGTCCTGAAAGACATACTGCATGCGCGGCCGCATGCGCCTGAGATCGCCGGCGCCGAGCTTGGTCACTTCCGTGCCGTCGAAGCGCACGCTGCCCGCAGAAGGCTCGACCAGCCGCAGGATCGACCTGCCGATCGTCGTCTTGCCGCTGCCGGATTCGCCGACAAGCCCCACCACTTCCCCCTTCCCGATATCGAAGGAGATATCGCGAAGGATGGCAAGCTTCGCACCGCGCGAAACATAGTCCTTGGCAAGATCGCGGATAGAGACAAGCGCTTCGGTCATCTAGATCTCCCGCCAGCGGATACAGCGGCTCGCATGGCTCGCCTCGACACTCTCGAGCGACGGCACCGCCTCGCTGCAAGCCTGGATCGCATGCGCGCAACGCGGTGCGAACGCGCATCCCGAAGGCATTCGCGTCAGTCCCGGCACGACGCCGGGGATGGCATAGAGCTGCTCGCCGGCCTGTCGCATCCGCGTTGCCTCGCCAAGTCGCGGCATGGAGGCCAGCAGGCCGCGTGTATAGGGATGCTTCGGATTGCGGAATACCGCTTCCGTCGACCCCTCCTCGACGATCCGACCCGCGTACATGACGGCAACCCGATGCGCGATCTCGGCCACCACGCCGAGATTATGCGTGACGAACAGGATCGCCATGCTGCGCTCGCGCTGCAGCCGTTGCATGAGATCGAGGATCTGCGCCTGTATCGTGACGTCAAGTGCAGTCGTCGGCTCGTCGGCGATCAAAAGCACCGGATCGCAGGCAAGCGCCATGGCGATGGTCGCGCGCTGGCGCATGCCGCCTGACAATTCATGCGGATATTGCCTGACGCGGCGTTTGGCATCCGGAATTCCGACGCTATCCAGCAACGCGACCGCCGCGCGCATCGCGGTGGCGCGGTCCGCCCCACGGTGAATGCGGATCGGCTCGGCGATCTGGTCGCCGATGGTCAGCACCGGATTGAGGCTCGACATCGGCTCCTGAAACACCATGCCGATATCGCCGCCGCGGATCTCGCGCATCTGCCGGTCATCCAGCGTGACGAGATCACTGACGGCGCCCTGCCGGTCCCGCAGCCTGATGCTGCCGGCGGCGATGGCGCCGACATTACGCGTCAGAAGCCTCATGACGGAAAGGCTCGTCACCGACTTGCCCGAACCGGACTCCCCCACCAGCGCCAGCGTCTCGCCGGCATCGATGGTCAGGTCGATATCGCGTACGGCGGTCAACTCGCCACCGCGGGTGCGGAAGACTGTTCTGAGCCCCCGGATATCGAGAACGGGTTGGGCAGCCGGCGTCATCATGCTCAGAGCAGCCCTGCTTTCTTCAGGATCGCATCGATCTTGGCCGTTTCTTCGGTGTTCAGCGCGGCGCGCGGGCGGGGCATGACAGCGGTGTCGATGATGCCGAGGCTCTTCATCGCAGCCTTGAAGGCGCCGATGCCGGCCGCGCCGCCGCTGACACGTCCCTGCGCGATCCAGACGATCTCGAACAGGCGGCAAAGCCTTTCCTGCTCGCGTCGGGCCGTGGCCCAGTCGCCGCGTTGTGCCGCATCCCACAGGCGGACATAGCCATGCGGATCGACATTGGCGATGCCAGGCACGACGCCATGCGCGCCCATCTGGAGCGCATTGTCGACGACGATCTCGGAGCCGGTCATCAGGAAGATATCCTTGTGATCGGCAAGATCGAGCAGCGCGTAGCGGAAATTGCCATCGTCGCCGCTTGAATCCTTCAACCCGATGATGGTCCCCTCCTTTGCGAGGGTGACCACGGTTTGGCGCTGGAGTTTTACATTCACGCAGACGGGAATGTCATAGGCAACCAGCGGCACATCGACGGCATCGCGAATATAGCGGAAATGGTCCGTTATTTCGGGCTGGCTGGTCACCGTGTAGAAGGGAGCGGTGACGACAACGGCATCGGCGCCGGCCGCCTTGGCGATTTTCGAATGAGCGATCACGCGGTCAGTCGTGGGGTCGATGACCCCGACCAGCAGCGGCACCCGACCATTCACGACCTTGGCGGAATGTTCGATGATCTCCCGCCGCGTCTTTTCGTCGTGAAAGACCACTTCGCTGGTGGAGCCAAGCACGAAGACGCCGTGGCAACCGCCATCGATCAGATGCTCCAGCACGCGGGTATAGGATTGGTAATCGACGGTGAAATCGTCGTTCAGCGGCGTTACGACGGGGGGCACCACGCCCTTGAATTTGCTCATTGTCACTTTCTTTCTTCGGTTCAATGAAGTTCGGCGCGCGGATCGAAGGCATCCCTCAGCCCGTCACCGATGAAATTGATGGCAAGGACGGCAAGAACCAGCGCAGCGCCGGGAAACAGCCATTGCCAGGGATATTGTTCGAGAACGGCGGTGGAGCGGGCCGTATTCAGCATGTTGCCCCAGCTTGCGGCGGGTGGTGCGATGCCAAGCCCGAGGAAGGAAAGCCCGGCCTCCAAAAGGATCGCGTTCGCCACCTGCGTCGTGGCATAAACCACCAGGATATCGACGCAGTTCGGCATGCCGTGGCGCAGCAGGAGGTGCGGCAGCCCTGCTCCCATGCCGCGTGCCGCCGTCACGAAATCGCGCTCCCGCAGTTCCAGCAGCCTGGAACGCACCATGCGGGCAAGCAGTGGCCAGGACAGAAGCGATATGACAAGAATTGTCGGGAGAATGCCGGTCCCAGTGATCGAGGCCAGCACCAGAAGGAAGATCACTGGCGGCAGTGTCATGACTAGATCGACGAAGCGCATGCTGAGCGCATCCGCCCAACGCCCGGCAAAGGACGAAACGAAGCCGAACAGGAAGCCGATAGCGGCTGAAATGACGGTAGACCCCGCCGCGACCATCAGCGATATGCGGCCGCCTTCGAGCACTCTGGCAAAGACATCGCGCCCGACGCCGTCCGTTCCGAACCAATGAGTTGCATTGGGTGCGGCATTCATTGCCAGAAGATCGATATCGTTGGGCTGGAACCGCCACCACAGCGGATAGGTGGCGATCAGCAGCAGCATGGGTACGGCGATCCCAACGCCGAAGAGGGCTGCCCCGTTCAGCCTGAAGCGGTCGAATGCCCGGACGAGCGGGCCGTGGCTTGGTCGTTCGGTTCGCGCCAGCATCTCTCAACCCACCTTGATGCGCGGATCGATCATCGCATAGGCGATATCGGTCAGCAGGTTGACGACGATGACGCAGGCGCCGATCACGAGCGTCGCCCCCATGATGACGGGATAGTCGCGTGACGTGACCGCGTCGACCAGCAGCAGGCCCATGCCCGGCCAGTTGAAGACGCTTTCGACGAAGATCGCGCCGCCGATCGCAAGCCCGATGGTCGAGCCGATGACCGTCACCACAGGCAGCAGCGCGTTGCGCAGGGCGTGCTTGACGATCACCCAGAACTCGAACACCCCCTTGGCGCGCGCCGTGCGCACATAGTCCTGATTGAGGACTTCCAGCAGCGACGCCCGCATATAGCGCATGATGAGCGCAGCCTGGGCGATCGCCAGAAGCGAAGCCGGCAGGATGAGATGCCGGAGCAGGTCGCCAACGGAAAAGTCCTCACCCGGCGTCAGCATACCACCTGAAGGCAGCCAGCCGAGGCGCACGGCAAAGATATAAAGGCCAAGCAGCGCGCTCAGGAACGCCGGGCTCGATATGCCGGCCAACGCCAGCACGGAGAGCGAGACGTCGGTCACCGAATTGCGTCTCACGGCACCGACGACGCCTGCGGCAATGCCGGCGACGATGGCCATGATGAGGGCCGAGCCCATCAGCAGCACGGTCGGGCCGATGCGCGACAGCACAAGCGTCAAGACCGGCTGATCCGCTCGCTTGACGGAATAGCCGAGATTGCCTTGCAGGGCCTGTGTGAGCCAGCCGATATATTGCAGCGGCAGCGGCCGATCCAGGCCGAGGCGCTCTCGCAAATCGGCCATGGCGGCGGCAGACAGGGGCGTGCTCGGATCGATATAGGCATCGATCGGATCGCCCGGCGTCAGCCGCAACAGCACGAACACCAGCATACTCAAGGCCAGGAGCATGCCGATGCCGATCACAAGACGCTTGAGACCATAGTGAAGCATATCGAACCTGGGTTTCGAGGAATGTATCAGCCACTGCTGCGGCTGGCCCAAAACTAGTTTGAAAGCTTCCACGCTTCCGGATGTGCGATGTAGGGCCCGCCGCCGGGAGCCGGCGTCCAGACGAAATCCCTCACCTTGGACGAAACGACGCCGTAGCGGTTCGCCACCCACATGGTCGCCCAGGGCAGGTCCGTGTTCATGACCTTACAGACATCCTGATAGCGCTGATCGCGCTTGCCGGCATCCGTCTCGGCAATGGCAGCATCGAGCGCGCTTGTCAGATCGGGCATGCGCGCCCGCACCACATTGGCGCCCGCCGGCGGGATCTGCTTTTCGTTGAGGCCCGTATTGATATTGCTTGGATCGGGTCCGTTCTGCAGGCCGGCATAGACGAGCTGGAACTGCGATGCGTCCGCCTTGGGGTTGAGCACGATGCCGTTGTAAGTCGGCGCATCGACAGCGCGCGGCACGACATTGATGCCGACCTGCGCCAGCATTGCCTGAACGGCCGCCAGCACATTCGTCGCAAGCGGCGTATTGTAGTAAGTCAGCAGGGTGATCGGCTTATCGCCATTGATCTTGTCCCAGCCGGCGTCATCGAGCAGCTGCTTGGCCTTGGCCGGGTCATAAGGATAGGCTTCGATGCCGCCCGGAACGAGCTGACTTGCCACATAGGCGCAATTGGCCGGCTTTGCCGCGCCGCCATACAGGCTCTTGATGATCGCATCGCGATTGATGGCGTGCATCACGGCCTGACGGACGCGAAGATCTTTCCATAGCGGCGAATCCTGGTTGAAGCCCAGATAATTGACGACAAAGGAATCGCCCTCGATGACCTCGAAGGACTTGTCGTCCTTGAAGGTCGGCACATCATTGGAATCGACATAGGTGAACTGGATTTCGCCTGCCCGCAACGCCGAGATCGCCGCCGCCGGATTGGCGAAATAGCGATTGATCAGCCGATCCAGCACCGGCTTGCCGCCGCGATAGTCAGCATTGGCGGTAAGCTCAACATATTGATCCTGCTGATATTTGACGAACTTGAACGGCCCTGTCCCGACCGGCTGCGTCGACCACCAGCTGCTCTTCGCGAGCTGATCGACCGGCACGGCGGCGAGCGCATGCTCGGGCAGGACCATGATCTTGGCCAGGGTATCGAGCAGGCTTGCCGACGGCGCGGAAAGCTTGATGACGAGCGTATGATCGTCAGGCGTCTCCACCGATGACAGGAGTTTAAACCGGGCGGCGAAGACCGAGCCGGTCTTGGAATTGGCCGCAAGATCGATGGTGAACTTGGCATCCTTGGCCGTAAATGCCTTGCCGTCATGCCACTTGGCGTCGGTAAGCTTGAACGTGTAAGTCAGTTGATCCGGGCTTACTTCATAGGAGGAAGCAAGCACGCCGACGATCTTCTGCAGCTTTGCGTCATAGCTGACGAGCGGCTCGAAATAGGTGCTGAGCCAGGTGAGGCCGGCCGTTGCCGCCAAGGGGTTGAAATTACCCTGAAAGCCACCGGGACCGACATCGAAGCCGCCCGTCATGGTTGCAGCGGCCGCTGGCGCGGCCAAACCGCTCATATCAGGCATCGCCGCGGCCGACAGCAACGCGCCCAACGCGATTGCCGGCAGATGAAACGCTTTCCTCATGAAGATCCTCCTCCCGTGTTTGCGATCGCTATTTTTTCTTGTTGTTGGCGATCACCTGCAAAATTCCCTCGTAGTGGCGGTCGAGGCGCATGCGCACCTCCTTGAGATTTTTGGATTCCAGCGCGTCGACGATGGCCTCGTGGTCACGCCAGGTGGCCATGGGATCGACATCGTCCAAATCAAAGAAACGCGAGGCCTTGTAGAAGGCGAGCCAGAACACATCGATCAGGCGCACGAAAGTCTCGTTGCCCTGGCAACGAAACAGCAGCCGGTGAAAGAGCTGATCGTCTTCGGCAAAGGGTTCGCCACGCTCGGCATGAGCGCGCATGCGGTCCGTGGTAGCGCGCAGTTCGGCCAGATCCTCCGGCCCGATCATCTCAAGCGTCTTGCCGATCAGGCCGACTTCGAGCGTGCGGCGGATCTCCAGCACCTCCTCCATGTGCCGCAGCGCATCGCCAAGCCCGTAGGCGAGATTGTCAAGCAGCGGCGCAAAGGAGAATGCCTTGACGAAGATGCCGATGCCGCGGCGCGTCTCGAGTACACCTAGAGATTCCAGCGCCTTGATGCCTTCGCGCAGGGAATTGCGGCTGACGCCCAATTGCGTCGCGAGCTCGCCTTCGGCCGGCAGCATCGTGCCTGCCTCAAGTCCGTTGTCGGCGATATAGCTGCGCAAGCTTTCCTGCACCGAGACATGCAGCAGCGGCGCGCGCGTCAATGGCTGAATCACTTTACCGACCATGAAACGGGCTCCCCCCAAGAGATCGATAATGATCCTATGAACTTGTAGGATATCCGTCAAGAGGATAAGAGAAGGAACGATCTATGGCTGGCTTGAACACCACCACCCGATCGAACGAAAGTGAACAATGTTGCCATAAGACAGCCAGGCGCGCCGCCTAAAGTGAGAGCCGACAAGACAGACGAAAGCTTCTGCGCAATCATCCACCTCGCCGCAGCCGTCATCAATTCAAGATGAATTCCCCAGACCTTAGCCTGAGGCGTCAAGGGTGCATTCGGCGGGCGTTTACGGTCCGCTGGTTCCGCTATTTCTTCTTCCCCTGATCGTGGTGCCACTTGATGGCGAAGAACATTCCCGTACCCAACACGAGAACCTTGAACGCAATGAAGACTACAGGGAACCAATCCATCATTTTGAATATTTCCAGGCTGTTACTTGGCACTATCTGTCGTGAGGAACACGGCCTCAAAACTGCTGCTTCAGCAGCTTCATTTTTTGTTCAAACCATCATCGAATCCAACTTCGATCACAACGTTCCCATCCACGCGGCATAAGTGGCGCTATCATCCATCTCGCCGCAGCCGTCATCAACTCAAGATGAACCCCCACAGACCTTAGTTCGCTGCATGCGACGTATCGGTCTCCGGCAAACGGACGAGCTTGCCTTCCTCGGCCTTGTAGAAATACTGGCTCGCCACCAGCCACCCCTTTAGCGGTCGCAAGGGTGGAATGCAGGTCGCCAGCATAAATGGACCGGTCACCAGGAACTGAACCCAGACCGGCGCCGAGAAGGCAACCTCCAGCCAGACGCCAAGAAGCACGCTCGGAATGCAGGCAAAGCAAATGACGAAAAACGCAGGCCCGTCTGCCGGATCTGCAAAGGAATAGTCCAGACCGCACGCCTCGCATTGCTTGCGAAGCGTCAAGAATCCATCAAACAAACGCCCCTGCCCGCAACGCGGGCAACGGCAACGAAGGCCGGTCTGCAACGGGCTCAGCGGCGGATAGTCTGTATCCATGGTGACATCACTCCTGAATCAATCTTGCGAAGATATGCAATCAATAATGAGATTGCATGCATTCAATATAGTTACAATGAATGCAAACAGCGAGTCCATCTGGCAGAATGACGCAGCAGGATATCCAGCAAACCAGGAAATTGGCACCGCTCCGGAGCCAGAGCTCCGTCCAGTCAAAAGTGATATTACGACCTGGATTCTAGAAGAAGGAAGCGGCCATTTCCGGCGACCCTTGCAGCGCATGCGCCATGAAATTCAGCGCGCCCTTCAAAGCCTCGCGGCCTATCGGACCGCCAAGGCAAACGCGCACGGCTTCGGGTGCAGCCCCCTCCACGGTAAAGACATCGCTCGCGACAACGCCGATGCCCGCATTGCGCATATGGCTGCCGAAGGTGGCACGCGTCCAGCCATTGTGGAGCGGCAGCCAGATATTGAAACTGATGGGATCGGCCCGATAGCTGCCGGATGGCAATATCTCCGCCACCATGTCCTGGCGAGCCGCAGCCTCGGTGCGGATGAAGCGCAAAATGCTATCGGCGGTACCGTCCTCGATCCAGCGCGTCGCAAGCGCCATGTTCAGCGGCGACGCCATGACGTTGTTGCTCCGCATTGCGCTCACGAAGGGCCATATCGACCTGGTGTCCGGCGCGACGACGAAGGCAAGACGCAGCCCGGCCCCGATGCACTTTGCCAATCCGCCGATATGCCAGGTTAGGTCCGGCGCCACCGCAGCCATCGGCGGGGGGGCATTCAACGGAATGAAGCCATAGGCGTCATCCTCGATGATCGGCACGTGATATTTGCGGGCTATGGCGGCGATCGCTTCGCGCCGCGCCTGCGGCACGGTCAGCGTCGTCGGATTCTGCAGTGTCGGATTGAGATAAAGCGCCTTTGGACGCAGGCGTTCGCAGCTTTCGGCAAAGGCGTCAGGCAGAATGCCGTCCTCGTCCATCGCAAGGCCAGCGAGATTGAGCCGGAGCTGCGCCGCGATCGAACGCATGCCGGGATAGGTGATGTTTTCCGAAAGCACGGTCTCGTCCGGCTTCGCCAACAGGCCGAAGATCGCCAGGAGGGCCGGATGCGCGCCGGGGGTGACGAAGATGCGCTCCTGCGCCGGGATGAGGCCGCGGCGGCTGAGCCAGGCGGCGGCGGCTTCCTTGTCCATGCCCAAGCCACCGAACCCCTGATAACGCAGCAGGGAAACGAGATCGGCCGCTAGGACGGACATGCCCTCCCGCATGCGGGCGAGAAGATCCGGATCGCTGGGCTCCGGCGGCAGATTCATCGAGAAATCGATCGCGGCAGCCCGACGCGGATCGGGAGCAGCGTCGAGGGCGAAACTGCGGCGCTCCCTTTCCTGCCTGCCGGTCACGAAAGTTCCGCGTCCGACATGGGAATCCACCAACCCGCGCTTCTGAGCCTCGACGTAACCGCGTGCCACCGTCGTGAAATCGATATTGAGACGCTTGGCAAGCGCACGCTGCGGCGGCAGCCTGTCCCCGGTGACCAGGACGCCATTGCGCAAATCCATTTCAATCAGGTCGGCTATGGCAATGTAGCGGGGGCTGGAGGAGCGGCTCAGATCGGGATGCCAGTCTTTCATTTCATGCTCCGCACCGGGACCGGCCCAAGCTGGGATTGAGACCGGCATTGATCGCATATTGTTGCATACAACTCACATTATGTGGAGCCATCGCCCCCACTTTTCACCGTGGCAAGACCAAATGCCACAATATTTTCAATTGATGGATGCCTCGCGCCAGCTGTTGGCCTGCGATTGACGGCATGACGAACCGGTTTGACCGATTGGGCGACCTCAAGGCGTTGAGGCTGCCCCGGCGTCGCGCGCCGCGCTCGCAAGGCTCGACACGCCGGTTTGCACCGGCGCGCCGATCGTGTGGCGAACGTCCTTCAAGGGTGGGGCATGACGGTCATTTCTCTTGACCGCGCGCGGCTTTCGCCTTCGCTTGATCGTCCATAAGTTCATACCACATGGCGTTGAGGACGGCGAAAGCTGCCGCCAGAGGGAAGCCGAGAAGCCAGGCAAAGTACCACATGCGAAATCTCCGTGAGGATCAGTAGGCGTGACCGCTCTTGTCGTTCACTGTCTCTTCATCGACCTTGCCCCACAGCACGCGATAGACCCAAGCGGTGTAAGCCAGGATCATCGGCAAGAAGATGATGGTGACGACGAGCATGATGAACAGTGTCAGGTGGCTGGACGACGCGTCCCAAACCGTGAGGCTGGAGCGTGGATCAAGCGATGACGGCAAGAGGAAAGGGAACATCGACAATCCCACGGTCGAGATGATGCCGAAAATGGCAAGCTTACTGAATAGCAACACAGTGACCTCACGCCGAGCCAGCATGGCAAGCAAGGCGGCGGCCGCGCCGATGAAGCCAAGAACCGGCGCGATGATCATCCACGGATGCGCGGCATAGTTCACGAGCCATGCCCCAGGACTGTGCTCGACGGTCTTGAGCAGCGGATTGGAGGGTCCGTCCACGTCGATGGCGCTGGAGATACGATAGCCGTCGATCCCCACCCACAAGAACAGGCCACCCAGCGCAAAGAGCACGATGACGGCCAGGGCTGCGATACTGCCGTAGCGACGGGCACGTTCCGCGACGACACCCTCCGTCTTCACCCGAAGCCAGGCCGCACCATGCATGACCAGCATAGCGACCGACAGCAGGCCGCAAAGGAGAGCATAGGGGTTCAGAAGCGCGAAGAATGACCCCTCGTAATAGATGCGCATATCGTCATCGAACCTGAAGGGAACCCCCTGGAGCACATTGCCGACCGCGACGCCGAAGATCAGCGATGGCACGAAGCCGCCGACAAACAATGCCCAGTCCCAGGCGGCCTTCCAGCCGGCGCTTTCGCGCTTGGAGCGATATTTGAAGGCGACCGGCCGCAGGATCAGCGCGAACAGGATGGCGAACATGGCGAGATAGAAGCCGGAGAAGGACACAGCATACAGCGGTGGCCAGGCGGCAAAGATGGCGCCGCCACCGAGGATCAGCCAGACCTGGTTACCTTCCCAGGTCGGCCCGATCGAGTTGATGGCGATGCGCCGCTCCGTATCCGTCCTGGCGACGAAGGGAAGGAGCGTGCCGACGCCGAGGTCGAAACCGTCGGTGACGGCGAAGCCGATCAGCAACACGCCGAGAAGCAGCCACCAGATGATGCGAAGGGTCTCGTAGTCGATCAATTCATGCAGGATCATGACAGGTCACTCCGCAGCCGGAACGAGGTTTTCGGAAATCAGCTTGGCCTCCGGTTTTTCGTCCGGATCGGGGCCTTTGCGGATCGCCTTGATCATCAGCGTCATCTCGATGACGATGAGGGCGGTATAGAGCGCGGCAAAGCCGAGGATCGTCAGAAGTACGGTGCCGGCGCCGAGATTGGAGACGGCAGCGGCCGTCGGCAGCACGCCTTCGATGATCCATGGCTGGCGGCCGAATTCCGCAACCACCCAGCCCAGTTCGATGGCGACCCATGGCAGTGGGATGGCGAAGACCGCGACCCGCAACAGCAGCGGATAGCGATCGAGCTGTCGCCGCGCCGAGAGCCAGAAGAACACCGTCGTCAGGAGGATGAAGAACATGCCGAGGCCGACCATGATGCGGAACGACCAGAACAGCGTTGGGACATGCGGAATGGTGTCGCGCGCCGCCTGTGCGATCTGCTCCTCGGTCGCCTGGCGCGGATCGTTGACATAGCGCTTGAGCAACAGCGCATAGCCGAGCTGATGACCGATGTCTTCGAAGGAGGAACGCGCCTCGGTGGTGGCGACATCCTGCGATGTCTCACCCGACGTTGCCGGCTTTGCTGCGCGGATCTTCTGCAACGCGTCATAGGCCTTGATGCCCTGGCGGATATTGTCCTTGGCTTCCGCTTCAAGCTTGTCGATGCCAGGGATTTCCGTTGTCAGCGACCGCGTCCCGATCAGACCCATGACCCAGGGAATATGCACGGCATAATGCGTCTCGCGCGCCTCCTGATCCGGAAAACCGAAGGCGGTGAACGCGGCCGGCGCCGGTTCGGTCTTCCACATGCCTTCGATCGCGGCGAGCTTCATCTTCTGATGCTCGGTCGTGAGATAACCGCTTTCGTCGCCAAGCACGACCACGGAAAGCGCCGAGGCAAGGCCGAACGATGCCGCGACCGTCATCGAACGCTTCGCCAGTTCGACGCTGCGGCCCCTCAGGAGATACCAGGCCGAGACACCGAGCACGAAGACGGAGGCACAGACATAGCCGGCCGAAACGGTGTGGACGAACTTCGCCTGCGCTACCGGGTTGAAGAGGACATCGAAAAAGCTGACGATCTCCATGCGCATGGTCTGCGGATTGAGCGCCGAACCCACAGGGTTCTGCATCCAGCCATTGGCAATCAATATCCAGAGCGCCGAGAAATTCGAGCCGAGCGCGACGGCCCAGGTCGCGACCAGATGGCCGACTTTCGACAACTTGTCCCAGCCGAAGAAGAACAGGCCGACGAAGGTCGCCTCGAGGAAGAAGGCCATCAGCCCTTCGATCGCCAGCGGCGCGCCGAAAATATCGCCGACATAGTAGCTGTAATAGCTCCAGTTCATGCCGAACTGGAATTCCATCACGATGCCGGTGGCGACGCCGAGCACGAAGTTGATGCCGAACAGCGTCCCCCAGAACTTCGTCATCTGGCGCCAGATCTGGCGGCCAGTCATGACATAGGTCGTTTCCATGATGGCGAGCAGCACGGAAAGGCCAAGCGTCAGCGGCACGAACAAGAAGTGATACAGCGCCGTCATAGCAAACTGCAGGCGCGACAGCGCCACGATATCGAGTTCCATAGTCTTTCTCCCACCCCCTACGGTGTGTCTGACAGGAATGCGGCGCCATTCGACGCACCGCGGGTATGTTGACTGCCTCTCAATCCGGCCGGAGCCGATCGAGACGCATTTCGAATTCCGGTGTGCCGCGTGCTGCCATGGCAATGATGCGGCCGTCGTCCAAGGCGACGATCCGATCCGCCAGCGCGGCTTCGCGACGAATATGTGTTGCAATGACGAGGCTGCGCCCCTCGGCCGCCGAAGCCAGTCGCGCAAGCACGGCGCCGGCTGTCGTGGCATCGAGACCTTCCGTCGGCTCATCGAGAAGCCAGAGCGGCGTATCGCGCAGCAAAAGCCTTGCAAGCGCCAGCCGGCGCAGCTGACCGCCGGACAGGCCGCTGCCGCCTTCGCCGAGACGCGTCGAAAGGCCAAGCGGCAGCGCTTCGATATCGCCGAGCAGACCGGCCGTCGCGAGCACATCGCGCAACCGGCTGTCGTCGGCATCAGGAGCCGCCAGCTTCAGATTGCCGCGCACCGTGTCCCGAAACAGCTCGCTGCGCTGCGTCAGTGTCGCGGCCGCCTGCCTGGCCACGGAGCCGCTCGTCGCAGCGATCTCACCCGCAAGCAAGGCAAGCAATGTCGATTTACCGACGCCGCTTTGTCCGACGATCGCCAGCCGTTCGCCGACCGGCAGCGACAAAGTCAGATCCTTCAAGACCGGTCGAACTGCTCCCTCGTGCCCGGCCACGACAGCGCTGAGCTGAAAAGCATGGTCGGCCACCGGCTCAACGCGCTTCATTGGAGCGGCAACAGGGCTTAGCCGAGGCGCGATACGTCTCGCAGCAAGCAGGGTTCGTCCGAGTTCGAGAGCTCCCCGTCGCAGAGCCGCAAACGGTTCCGTGGCGGCGAAGGCCACGAGCAGCGCAAAGGCGGCGCCAGGCGCGCCGATCGTTCCTTGCTTGGCAAGCATGGCGACAACAAGCAACGTCACCGTCAACAGCAATGTCGACCCGAGCGAAAAGCCGGCCGCAACGCCGCTGTCGATCCGGTTCAGCGTATCGTCGGCCTCAGCCAGCCGCCGATCCGCCTCGGCAATCGCCGTCCGTTGCGCCCGCAGCTGTCCAGCCATCGCAAGATCTGTCTGGCCGGCAACAAGATCGACGGCACGGGCACGCAAGGCCTCCATCGCATGGGCGCGGCGACGATCCGGCTTCAGTGCCAGACGCGCCGCAACGAGGGAAAGACCAAGACAGAGCGCGACAAGCCACGCCCCTGCCATAATGCCGAACAGAGGGTCGATGAAACAGAGCGCGATCGTCACCGCGATAGCGGCAAGAACTGCGACCGCGGCCGGCACGAGCACGCGCAGATAGAGTGAATCGAGCGCATCGACGTCATTCGTCAGACGGAACAGCAGCTTTGCCGGCCGGCGGATCATGGCCGCGGCGGCGGAGGGCTCCGCCCAGCCGCGAAACAACCTCTCGCGCAAGGCGGCGAGGACCCTGAGCGTCGCGTCATGCGTGACAAGCCGTTCGCCGTAACGAGCCGCCGTCCGGCCGATCGCAAGCATGCGGATGCCCGCAGACGGCATGAAGACGTCGAAAACCACCGCACTTGTGACAGTCAAACCGGCGAAGGCCGAGGCTGTGATGAACCAGCCGGATAGCCCCAGCAATCCGCCACCGGCAAGCATGGCCAGCACGGACAGGCCGGCGCCAAGGGCAAGGCTCGCGCCGCGCTCGGCCCAGAACAGCCGGATGAGCGGGAGAAGGGTCTTGAGGGAAGCCTTCATGCCGCTACTCTCCGCATCCGCTCACCGAGCCGGACGATACGGTTCATCCGCGCGGCCAGTACGGGATCATGCGTGGCGACGATCAGGACGCGGCCCTTGGCGAGCGCGAGCAAGGCGTCCGTCACGGCGGCAGCCGTTTGCGCATCGAGATGCGCAGTTGGTTCGTCCGCGAGGATGATATCGGCCTGTTCATCGACCATCATCCGCGCCAGCGCCAGTCTCAGCGCCTCGCCGCCGGAAAGGCCGAGCCCTCCCTCGCCGACCGCCGCCACCCGCTCCGGAGCAAAGACACGATCGAGCGCGACGCTTTCGAGAGCTGCCGCGACGGCGGGAGCATCGATACCGCCACGTCCCAGGGCAATATTGCGCATGACGCTGCCAGCAAAGATATGCGGCGATTGGCCGATCCAGGCCATGCGACGGCGCAGTGCGCCCGCAGTCTCGTCACGCAGCGGAATGCCGCCGATCCGGATGACGCCGGCATCGTGCCGGGCAAGACCTGATATCAGCGACAGAAGCGTGGTCTTGCCCGAGCCGCTGGTACCCCAGAGCGCCACATGCTCCCCGGCCGCGATGGAGAGATCGAAGTGATCGATCACGGCCTCCCGTTCCGGCGCATGGCGGAAGACCAGAGCTTCGATCTCGACGGAGGCCTCGCATCCCGGCACGGACGACGACGCATCGATGCCGCCAAGGATGATCTGGCGCGATGACGCGAGTTCCTTGAGCGCCGAAAGCGCCGCTTCGCCATTGGCGCGATCATGCCAAACGGCGGACAGCTCCCGCAACGGCTCGAAGAAGGCGGGCGCGAGCAGCAGAATGAAGAGACCTTGCGTCAAGGTGAGACGGCCGACCCATGTGCCGATTTCGATCGACCCCAGAAGGCTGAAGCCGACATAGACGGCCGTCGCGGCAACGCCGAGCGCGGCAAAGAATTCGAGCACCGCCGATGACAAGAATGCGATCTTCAACACCGCCATGGTGCGCAGCCGCAGCGAGTCCGCGTCCGCACGCAAACGCCGCGCGGTGACATCGACGGCGTCGAGCCCGCGAATGGTCGCGAGACCGCGAAGACGATCGAGCAGAAAGGCATTGATGCCGCCGGTTTCGGCAAGCTGCTGCTCGCTGGCGGCCTTGGCACGCCAGCCGATCAATGCCATGAAAATTGGGACGAGTGGCGCACAGAGCGCGAGGATCAATGCCGCCAGCCAGGAAATCGGCAGAATGCAGACGAGCATGACAAGCGGCACAAGGCTTGCCCTCATGCGGGTCGGGCGGAAGCGCGAGAGATAGGGAACGACCGCTTCGGCCTGCTCGCCCAGTGCGCTTGCCGCCAAACCGGACGCCGGCCTGCTGCTGTCGAGGGGTGAGCGCACGGCAAGAGCTGCAGCAGCGGCCGCGCGCTGCGTGCTCAGCTCCTGGCGCGCCGCGCGAAATGCGAGCCGCCCGCCTGCCGCATCCAGACAGGCCCGCAGGACGCCGATACCAGCGACTATGCCGGCCGGAATAGCGACATCATCCACGCCGCCGCCTTGACTGATCGCCCCGACGCCGATGGCCAGCATCGCCGCCTGACCGATCCAGCTGAGAGAGGACAGACAAAGCAAGATTGATGCAAGACCGAGGCCGCGACACTTACCGGCCGGCCGTTCAATCGCCGCGTTCCCGACAGGCGCACGCTCCGATGAAGGCGGGTTCGCAACCGTGTGTCTTTCCAACATTCCATCGGTGGCGGAGGAAGTTGTCACGTGAGCCCGTCCTTTCGAAGTCAGTGTCATCAAGGAGGGTCCGCCGACCAATAAAGATCGAATGAGCTGCATCGCAGACCATCAATCTTTCGTCGAACCCAGAACGCACTTGCCGCAATCGACGATATCGGAGCCCCAATATGACCGGCTTTCTGCCTCTTGTCAGCGACAAGAATAGCAGGACCGGTCTCGCCGAAGAGTTGATCCCACGGCAAGTTGTTCGCGACATGGTTCTAAGGCAGTTTGTGCACTGCGCAAAAGCGTGCAGGATGTCGCAGGGCTCGGTCACGGTGATGGCAGATTGACGCAGAAGCTCATGATATTCTTATGTTGTTGCGACAACGGTAGCACATGGTACGGCGGCTAAGTTGTTTGCATTGCAGCAAATTCCGCCGATTCGCACGCTCGAGCGGAGAAGAGGCTTTCCGTACCCCCCGCTGTCCGACCGACGGTGAAAACCGCGACCATTTGACCTTGATCGAGATAAATTCCACCTCAAGCGACCGAATCACCCGATCGCGCGCGCAGCATCGATTGCGAAGCGAACAGGCATCAGTAGCTGGCGCGCAGATGTGCACGGCCTGCATCTTGCTGGCAACGAGACTTGACGAATGCCGCCATTACCGATGTGTTGGACACTCGTTTGCGTATCTGGGCAAGTTTGACCGGATTGATTGCAGCTCACGGCGAAGAACTGTGTCGAGGCGAGGCGTTTTGGGAGAACGTGATGTATGACAAAATCATCTGCGCGATAGGCTTGGGCTCACGCGAGCGCGCCGAACGCCTGTTGTTCACGTCTCGCTCCCTTCTATCCACCGGCGGCGAACTGACGGTTGCTCATATCGTCGAGCGCTCCCCGTCCGGACACGAAAATCCGGACGATTGGGCGGTTTCCGTCATCAGCGAGGCCGAGGAAAAACTCAACGCGCTGTGCAGGCGTCTCGGCATTACCGCTTCCATCGATGTGCGCCTGGGTACGGCATCGAAGACGTTGCTGACCGTCGCTAACGAGAGAAATGCCGACCTGATCGTTCTTGCGACGCATACGTCGGATATTCTCGATCGCATATTCGGTTCGACGGTCGAATACGTCATCCGTCATGCGGAGTGTTCCGTACTGGTAGAACGGGCCGATAAAGCGCTCTACCATACGACGACGAAAGCGGACGGTACGAAGAAAGCCTAATATTCCATCATATCGGCGCATCCTGCGGAATTCCGTCGAGATATAGCGTCACCTCGGTTTGCGCTGCCTCCGAGTGATGCTACACACCCGCTCCGACCTCAATCCAAGACGAGCCGAATGACCGAATCCGCCATCACCTGGAGCATTGCCGGCCTGACCGCCCTCGGTGTCGTCACACGCCCGTTCCGGTGGCCGGAAGCGATATGGGCGGTTCTTGGCGCAGCACTGCTGCTGGCCTTCCGGCTCATCGGCCCGGCCGACGTATGGGCTGGCATATCCAAGGGCTTCGATGTCTATCTGTTCCTGATCGGCATGATGCTCCTGTCGGAGCTTGCCCGGCGCGAAGGCCTGTTCGACTGGGTGGCGGCGATTGCCACCTCCCACGCAAAGGGCTCGCCTCGCCGGCTTTTTCTGCTCGTCTATGCGGTCGGCGTGGTCGTGACGGTATTTCTGTCGAATGATGCAACTGCGGTCGTCCTCACGCCGGCCGTCTACGCGGCCTGCCGGGCGGCCCGGGTGAAGGACCCTATGCCATACCTGCTGGTCTGCGCCTTCATCGCCAATGCCGCCAGTTTCGTGCTGCCGATTTCCAATCCGGCCAATCTGGTCATCTTCGCCGGCGGCGAGATGCCGCCCCTGTCGCGCTGGATGCAGACGTTCCTGCTGCCATCCGTCGTCTCGATCATCGTCACTTTCGCCTGCCTCTATTGGACGCAGAGACGAGCCCTTTCGGAGGATACGATTGCCCGCGATGTCGAGCAGCCTCTCCTCTCGCATAGTGCTCGGCTTGCCGGATGGGGGCTTGTGGTGACGGCCCTTATTCTAATCGGGGCGTCGGCCATGAACCTCGACCTCGGCATCCCGACTTTTGCCGCGGGCCTCGTGACGACCATCATCGTTCTTGCGCTCACGCGACAAAATCCACTGGAGACGGTCCGTGGCATAAGCTGGAGTGTAATACCTCTGGTTGCAGGCCTCTTCGTGATCGTCGAGGCGGTCAATCATACCGGCCTCACCGCTCTCCTGTCGGACAGACTTGCATTGCTGGCGGCCCAATCGCAGGCACAGGCGGTCGGCGCCGCCGGACTTTCCGTCGCGATCGTTTCCAACCTCGTCAACAACCTGCCGGCCGGTCTCTTCGCCGGCAGCGCGGTACAGGCTGCCCATGTTCCTGATTCCATTGCCGGCGCGGTGCTGATCGGCGTCGACCTCGGTCCCAATCTGTCGGTCACCGGTTCGCTTGCCACCATCCTCTGGCTTGCCGCTCTGCGGCGCGAAGGGCTCCACATGGGAGCCTTGGCGTTCCTGAGGATCGGCGCCCTCGTGATGTTCCCCGCGCTGATCCTCTCGCTTCTAACCCTCGCGCTGATCTGACGGCAAACAACATCGGGTTTATAGACGACCGGTCGATTATTTGTTACGCACCGCTCATGATGAAGAAGAAATCCGAGCTGACTCGCAGCCATATTCTCGCGATCGGGCGAGAATTGGTGCTGCGCAAGGGTTTCGGCGGCGTCGGCCTGAAGGAGCTGCTTGAGCAGAGCGCCGTGCCGAAAGGCTCATTCTATTACTATTTCGCGTCCAAAGAGGCCTTCGGCTGCGCCCTGTTGAAGCAATATTGCTCTGATTATGCGGAACGGCTGGACGCGCTCTTCGGCTGGAAGGGCAATGGCCGTCAACGACTGATGCACTATTGGGATGCATGGCTTTCCGATGGCAACACGGCCAGTCTTGCCGACCGGTGCCTGGTCGTAAAGCTTGCCGCGGAAATCTCCGATCTTTCGGACAACATGCGCGTCATCCTGCTTGGTGGTGTCGAGGATCTCATTCGCCGCCTCACCAAGACAATCACCGAGGGGCGCGACGACGGTTCGATTTCACCGTCCTGCATCCCTGAAAAGACGGCTCGTTCGCTCTACAGCCTGTGGCTCGGGGCAGCGATCCTGGCCAAGCTTGGAAAAGACAAGACACCGCTCGACCAGGCCATGCTCGCCACCGAACAAGCCCTTTCGGCACCCGGCAGCCTTTGATCCAAAGCAGGACCAGCATGTCAAAAAGCAAGGAAAATAAAATGCGCAGTGCCATCCACGATGTCTTCGGCGATCCGGCTGCGGTCCTTTATCTGGCCGACATGCCGCTGCCGGAGCCCGCCGCCGGAGACGTGCGCATTCGCACCATTCTCTCCCCCATCCATAATCACGACCTTTGGACAGTGCGCGGCGCCTATGGCTACAAGCCGATTTTGCCAGCCATCGGCGGCAGCGAGGCGGTTGGCTTTGTCGATGCCGTGGGACCTGATGTCGACAAGACGCTGATCGGCAAGCGGGTTGTTGCGGCCGGCGTCCACGGCACCTGGGCCGAGCAATTCACGGCGCCGGCGGCCAGTCTCGTTCCCGTGCCCGACGTGATTTCCGACGAAGCCGCAGCGCAGCTGATCGCCATGCCGTTCAGCGCCATTTCGCTTCTGGAATCCCTCAACGTCGAGCCCGGCGACTGGATCATCCAGAACGCAGCCAATGGCGCGGTCGGCAAGACGCTGGCCATGCTGGCACGCAGCCGCGGCATCCACATGATCAATGTCGTGCGGCGCGATGGCGGCATCGACGAGTTGTCCGCATTCGGCATCGGCAACGCCGTATCGACGGCTTCTCCCGATTGGAAGGCGAAGATACGCGCCATGGTTGGCGACGCGCCGATCCGCGCCGCCGTAGACTCCGTCGGCGGCGTTGCGAGTAACGACCTGGCCGATCTTCTGGGCGAAAGCGGCCTGCTGGTTTCCTTCGGCACGGCCGCCGGCAAGCCGATGCAGATCGCCTCAAGGGCCGTCATCTTCAAACAACTGACGATCAAGGGCTTCTGGGGCATCAAGGTCAGCGCCGCCATGTCCGCAGACGAACGGCGGCGGCTGATCAGCGAATTGATCACACGCGTCGCTTCCGGCGAGGTCAAGCTGCCGGTGGAAGCGGCCTATGACATCACGGAGATCGCGGAAGCCGTGAAATCCTCGCTGGCGCCCGGCAAGGCCGGCAAGGTTTTGCTGAAGCTTTAGGCGCGCTCGCGATACGTTCGCCGGCCGACGCACATGGAAGCCATTGCCCGATGGCTTCCATGTGATCGGCTTGCCTCGACATGCCGTCTTCAATTTGACGCTTTGCGATGCCTAGAGCACCGCCGGATCGCCTGCCGTCCTTGCAAACTGCCGCGAAAAAAACTGCAAAATGGCCCTTGTCCCTCTAGTTACTAGAGGATGTAGCTATGGTTCCAAGAGAAAATTTGGAACCGAAACATGACGTCGACAACACAACAGAGCCGCTATCGCGTAGAGGGCATGGACTGCGCTTCCTGCGCCGCGAAAATCGACACAGCCGTTCGTCGGCTCCAGGGTGTCGAAGATGTTTCCGTCTCGGTCACCGCAGGCACGATGACGGTCAAGCATCAACGCGACCCGGACCTGCTGCCGAGCATCGCCAAGCGGGTCACTGGACTGGGCTACAAGGTTTTCCCGCTGCCGCAAAGCAGCTTGCCCGCGGCGAAAGTCGAAAAGGACGATCATGCTTGCGGCTGCGGACATGATCATCACGATCACAAATCGGATGCCCGCGACCATGACCACACAGGGCACGATCACAATCACGATCATGGGCATGACCACGACGACCATGGTCATGGCGCCGCCAGTCATCGGCATGACCATGCCGGTCATAGCCACGCCTCCGAAGAACGCGACGGAGCGGTTGCTGGCCTTCACGGTCACGATCATGGACCGACCACCGGGCCTTGGTGGAAATCGGCCAAGGGCCGCCTGACCATCGCCAGCGGCGTTGCGCTTGCCGCCGCCTGGACTATCGGCAAGCTGGTTCCCGCACTGGACGTGTGGATCTTCACCGCCGCGATGCTTGTGGGCCTGTTGCCGATCGCCCGGCGCGCCTTCATGGCCGCAAGGGTGGGAACGCCGTTCTCAATCGAAATGCTGATGACGATCGCGGCTATCGGCGCCGTCATCATCGGCGCCAGCGAAGAGGCGGCAGCCGTCGTCTTCCTCTTCCTGATCGGCGAATTGCTGGAAGGCGTCGCGGCCGGCAAGGCGCGCGCCAGCATTCAGTCCCTGACGGATCTGGTCCCCAAGACCGCTCTGCTTGAGGAGAATGGCAAGACCCGCGAAGTGCAGGCCGAAAGCCTTTCCGTCGGGGCCATCATCCTGGTTCGCCCGGGCGATCGCATTCCGGCCGATGGCGTGATCCTCTCCGGCGAAAGTGCCATCGACGAGGCGCCGGTGACAGGTGAAAGCACGCCGGTACGCAAGGGTGCGGATGCATCCGTCTTTGCCGGCACGGTCAACGGCGATGCGGCATTGCGGGTCCGCGTGAGCGCAGCGGCATCCGACAACACCATCGCCCGTGTCGTCAAACTGGTCGAGGAAGCGCAGGAATCGAAGGCTCCGACCGAGCGTTTCATCGATCGCTTCTCCCGCTATTACACGCCCGGCGTCGTCGTTGTCGGCGCGCTCGTCGCGATCGTTCCCCCGCTGCTCATGGGCGGTGCGTGGGGCGAGTGGGTCTACAAAGGTCTCGCCATCCTGCTGATCGGCTGCCCTTGTGCCCTCGTCATCTCGACGCCGGCTGCGATCGCGGCCTCGCTGTCTTCCGGCGCCCGGCGCGGTCTGCTGCTGAAGGGCGGCGCCGTGCTCGAAAATATCGGCAAGGTCACCGCCGTCGCTTTCGACAAGACCGGCACCCTGACCGAGGGCAAACCCAAGGTCACCGACATCGTCAGCCTCGGCATGAGCGATGCGGAGGTGTTGCGGCTGGCGGCAGCGCTCGAAACCGGCTCCAGCCATCCGCTCGCCCGCGCCATCCTTGACCGCGCGGCTGCTGCCGGAATGGATATTCCGCAGGTCATCGATGCGAAGGCGATCGGCGGCAAGGGCGTGAGCGGCACGGTCGACGGCGTCGACGTATTCCTCGGATCGCCGCAGGCGGCAGTCGAAAGGGTTTCGCTGACTGCGGAGCAATCGACCCATATCGCCGCGCTCAATGACGAAGGAAAGACCGTTTCCATTCTCGTTGCCAGGGGCGCCGCCGCCGGCCTGCTCGCCATGCGCGACGAACCGCGTGCCGATACGGCCGCCGGACTAAAGGCGCTTGCCGACGCGGGGATCAAGACGATCATGCTGACGGGCGACAACCAGCGCACGGCGCAGGCGATCGGCAAGACGCTCGGCATCGAGGTCAGGGCGCAATTGCTGCCCGAGGACAAGCAGCGCATCGTCGGTGATCTGAAGAGCCAGGGCTTCCGCGTCGCCAAGGTCGGCGACGGCATCAACGATGCCCCCGCCCTCGCAGCCGCCGATGTCGGGATTGCCATGGGCGGCGGCACCGATGTTGCGCTGGAGACCGCGGATGCCGCCGTGCTGCATGGCCGCGTCGGAGACGTCATCGAAATGATCGACCTTTCCAAGCGGACGATGACCAACATCGGCCAGAACATCACCATCGCGCTCGGCCTGAAGGGCGTGTTCCTCGTCACCACGATCGTCGGCATCACCGGGCTCTGGCCGGCGATCCTCGCCGATACCGGCGCCACGGTGCTGGTGACCATGAACGCCCTGCGCCTGCTCGCTCTCCGACCTCGCCGGGTGGCGGCCTAAACAATCTGCGGGGCGCTGACCGATAGATCAGCGCCCCTCTTCGCTGCCATTGGAATTTGCTGCAACATGCCGCGTCAAGCTTTCCGGACGGAGAGATAGCGGCGCGGCGACAGGCCGAAGGCCTTCCTGAACATGGCGATGAAGCTGCTGGCGCTCGCATACCCCAGGCTGTCGGCCACCTCCGCGATCGGGTTGCCAGCGCTCAGATATTCCAGCGCCAATAGCAACCGCGCCTGCTGCCGCCAATTTGCGAAGGACATGCCCGTCTCGGCATTGAACAGCCGCCTGGCCGATCGCTCGGATATGCCTGCCCGCTCCGCCAGCGCCTGAAAGGTCTCCTCGGTGGCAGGGTCCTGCAGCACGGCTTCCGCGATGCGAAGGACACGCCGATCCGCCGGCATCGGCAGATGTAGGCTTTCGCGCGGTGCTGCCCGAGCTTCATCGAGCAAAACCGCTGCCAGGCGACGCTGCTGCGGTGACAGCTTTTCCTCCCAATGCCACGTCGTCGCGCGGCGCACTAATGCGCGCAATACCTCGCTGACGCTGAGAACGCATGGCGTTGTCGGTAATCCGGCGCTGGCGTCCGGTGTTAGCAGGATACCCCAGCCACTCAGCACACCATTGATGCCGGCCTTGTGCATTGTCCCAGGCGGAATCCAGCCTGCGCGCTGCGGCGGCAGCAGCCACGAACCATCCGGCGTGTCGACGCGCACCAGCCCGCTTTCGATACAAAAGAGCTGCCCGCGTGCATGTGCATGCCAATCATATTCCTGGGTGCCCAGGCGGAAGGCGCTGCCGGGTTCATCCGACCCCCAGAAGGCGATGAGCGGCGGCCCATCGAGACGGTCGCCGATATTTTCGATGTCCATGTTTCGTTTGGCCGCTTTGCAACATTTATAGACCGAATGTCGTTACCATGCTTCCGTGACGGCGCGCTATTCTTTCCTTGCAAGATCGAAGTCGAATAGGGAATGGAACAGAAGAAGCCATGCAGGACTTTCATGTCGTCATCATCGGCGCGGGCCTCGGGGGCCTGTGCCTAGCACAGGGATTGAAGCGCGCCGGCATTCGTTTCGACGTCTACGAGCGCGATCCGGCAGCCGATAGCCGCTTGCAGGGCTATCGCATCCGCATCGATGCAAACGGACAACGCGCATTGCAGGCATGCCTGCCGCAGAGGCTATTTGAGCTGTTTGAGGCAACGGCCTCCATCAGCCCAAAAGCGGGGCGCTTCCTGACCCCGCAACTTCTGCCCATCGCCGGGCGCACACCGACAAGCTGGGATACTGGCGAAGATGAGGACGACGGCGATCTGAGCGTCAATCGCCTCACACTTCGCGAAATTCTGCTGTCGGGAATCGAGGACCACGTTCATTTCGGGCACGCATTCATGCGCTATAGCTGCTTGGATGACGGCCGCGTCGAGGTACAGCTCGAAGGCACCTCCCCGATTTCCTGCAACCTGCTTATCGGCGCCGATGGCGTGAATTCGCAGGTGCGCCGCCAGTTGGCTCCCTATGCCGAGCCCACGGATACCGGTTCGATATGCGTCTACGGCAAGAGCGAGCTGCCGCTGACCGGTGGCGCCAGCCTGCTTGAAGACGGAACGACGGTGATCTTCGCCGATGGCTGCACGGCGATCTTCGATCTCATGCGGTTCGGCGACGATGTTCCCAATCTTGCCGCTGATCTGGCTCCCGATTGCAGGCTGACGACGATCAGTGACTATCTCTATTGGGCAGTGATCGGCCCCCGGCAAAGGCTGGGGCTGGGGCTGGAGACATACGATCACACGCAGGACCTGCCCATATTGCTCAGGACCGCAATGCGCGGCTGGCATCCGGAACTGAGGCAGATCATCAGCCGAAGCAAGTCTGCGGCGGTGGCGGCACTCCACGTCAGAACCGGCCGTCCGGATGCGCTTTGGCCCTTCGGCGCCGTCACGCTCATGGGTGATGCCATCCATGCGATGAGCCCCGCCGGCGGACTTGGCGCCAACACCGCGCTCGAAGACGCGCGCATGCTCGCACAGATCCTGGCAGATGCCGGCAAGGAGACGAGGACGACCTGCACGTCGCTGCTCGACTACGAGGCCGACATGCGCGAACGGGCGACCCGGGCCATCGACACCTCGGAACGCGGTGCCGCGATGCTGTTTGCTGCCATGACCGACAAGATCGCCTGAGGAGAATATCATGACAATCGACGCAACCACTTTCGCCCTTCACGATGTTTCCCTGTGGCCGATCGTGCGCCAATCTGCAGGCTCCGTGCAGCCGGGCTATTCAAAACAATGGGAGCGGGAGATGGATGCACTGCTCACCCTCTCGATGCCCTTCGTCGTCATCATGGAAGGCGATGAACACGCCGAAGAGCATGAGGATCGCAAGACGCGCGGCATCTGGTTGAAGAAGAACAAGACGGCACTTGCTGCAATCTGCAAGGCCGTGATCGGCATCGAGGCCAGTGCGATCAAGCGCGCTGCCCTGCAGCTGCAGATGAGTCTTGCGACGAAGGCATTCGGGATGAGAATGGAAATCGTCGCCTCCCCGGAGGAAGCGCTGCAGCTTGCAGAGCGGATTCTCAAGGGAAGGGACGCGGCAAGTTCTCGCGCCGGCTAACCAACCCGAGAGCACAGACCGCCATCAGGACAGGTGAAATCCAAACCGGATCGGCACAGGTCGCGCCGATCCGGCCTTGCGGATATCCGGCTGCCGCAACCGTCAGGATGCGGGGCGGCGAAGGAGCGTGGCCTCTTTCCAGCCGAGCTCCGGGGCGATCGATGTCACGAAGTCGTGGATGATCTGCCGATACTCCTCATCATGAAACTCATAGGGCAGCTCCAGCCGGAATTCGCTGACATGGGGCAGGATCGGATCGTTGCGCAGACGCTCGAGAATCTCGTCGGACGAACCGACGAGATCGCGCGTAAAAAGCGTGCGGCGCTCGCCCTGGGGCGAAAGCGTACGTTCGTAGCGGCCGGCGGCATAGTCCGTATAGCGTTTGCGCGTGATCGCATCCGCGCTGTCAAACGGCACGATCACACGGCCGAGCGCCACCCGCCTCGTATCGCCGCCGGAAGCGCGATAGGTTTCCAGTTGCCGGGATTGGGCAACGAAGAAATCGTCGGTCTGCTCTCCCGTGGTAACATTGCCGATCAGCAGGTTAAAGCCGTTACGCCCTGCCCATTCGGCCGAGCGCAACGATCCGCCGCCATACCAGATGCGGTCGATCAGGCCCTTCGCGTAGGGTTGAAGGCGAGGACGCTGCGGACCGAACGGCGTCTTGATGACCGACCGCTGATCGCCGATATAGGTCCCGCGCAGATTGTCGGCGAAGCGCAACACCCTCTGATGCGAGAAATCGTGGCTCTCCCAATTGCCATCGAAAACAAGCGGCCCGATCAGATCCGCATGCAGCGGCCGGCCGGCGCTGAGGCCGATGTTCAGTCGTCCCCTCGACAGGACGTCCACGGTCGCAAGATCCTCGGCAAGCCGATAGGGGCTTTCATAGCCGATAGGT
The DNA here is from genome assembly GCF_044769665.1 of Rhizobium sp. NPDC090279. Classification (NCBI taxonomy): domain Bacteria; kingdom Pseudomonadati; phylum Pseudomonadota; class Alphaproteobacteria; order Hyphomicrobiales; family Rhizobiaceae; genus Rhizobium; species Rhizobium sp. NPDC090279. The sequence goes on from NZ_JBIVYI010000006.1 coordinate 263,932, forward strand.
ATGACGGCGGTGCCAAGCTCGATATGGCGCGTGCGCTGCGTTGCCGCCGCGAGAAAGGCGCTCGCCGAGGAGATGCCGGGCTCGAGATGCCGCTGGCGGACCCAGGCGCTATCGAACCCCTTCTGCTCGCCATGTTCGAGAAGCTGCAAAGTCTGCTCCAGACCGGCAAGCGGATCTTCGTCCGGATAGTTTCCTGGCGTGAGAAAGCCGATGTGGCTGATCGACGGGGCTGGGCGGCTCATGTGGCAATCTCCTCAGTATTTCGGCAAACCCGGCGGATTGGTTTCCGACTTCGGCAAAGCTTCTTCGGCAAGGTGCCAATGATTAAGGATCTTGGCGTAGGTGCCGTCCTTGATCAGCCCGTTCGTCGCGACGGTCAGTGCAGCAGCCAGTCCGCTGCCCTTGCGCGTCGTGATCGCGACATCGGAGCGATCCGGCCAGCCGGCGCTCAGCGTGCCCACGCGCCTGATATTCTTGTCGCGGGCCGCGATGTAGACCAGCTGGGCGTGTGGCTGCACGATGACGTCGGCGCGATTGGACTGGAGGGCCAAGAGACTTGCCGCATCGTCATCGTAATATTGCAATTCGATCGGCTTCAGGCCGGCTTTGACATCCTCGTCGCTCCACTTCAGCAGGATGCGCTCCTGGTTGGTGCCGGCACCGACGATGATGCGCAAACCGGCGGCATCCTTCGGTTCCTTGATCTCGGTGATCTTGCTGTCGCTCTTGACAAAGAAGCCGTGCAATCCCTGCCGGTAAGTCGAGAAATCGAACTTCTCCTTGCGCTGCTCGGTGACGCCGACATTGGAGATGACGGCATCGTATTTGCCCGAGGTCAGCCCGAGCGGCCAGTCGATCCAGGCGACTGGAACAAGTTCGAGCTTCAGGCCAAGCGCTTCGGCAACGGCATAGGCATAGTCCGGATCAGCGCCGACCACGGTCTTCGCATCCGTTGCATAGGTCGCAAGCGGCGGCCCGCCGGGAGCAACGGCTACCGTGAATTTGCCCGGCGTGACAAATTTGAAATCCTTCGAAATAGCAGCGATGGCTGCGTTATCTTTCGCCGCATGAACACGTCCCGGCTGCTCCGGGCTGAGATCGAATTCTTCGGCCGCCCTTGCGGCGCCAAGTCCGATCAGGGAAATCACCGTCGCGGCAGCAAATATGGTTCTAAGAGTAGGAAGGATGAACACGAACAAGTAGCTCCATGAATAAGACAGGGAGCGGACCGGCGCGGGCCCCACCGGCGCCGGTCCGCTCGGCCAACTTTACGAACCGCTTTTCGGCAGGCCCGCAGGGTTGGTCTTGGATTGATCGATCGCTTCGGCGCTCAGGCTCCAATGCTTCAGCACTTCGCCATACTTGCCGTTTTTGATCAGATCGTTGAGGGCGAGCGTGACCGCATCGGCCAGACCGGCACCCTTCTTAGTCGTAACGGCGATTTCGGCCGTAAGCGGCCAGCCACCCGAAACGGTGCCGACAAGCTTCCTTGTGCCGTTGATGGCGGCCTTATAGGCCTGTGTCGCATTCGGATTGAACTCGACATCGGCACGACCCGATTGCAGGGCAAGGTCGGCGGCGGCACGGTCGTCGTAATACTGCACGTCGATCGGCTTCAAGCCGGCCGCCACGTTCTGCCGATCCCATTCGAGAATGATCTTTTCCTGATTGGTGCCGGCTCCCGTGATGACCTTCAGACCGGCGACATCCTTGGGCTCCTTGATCTCGGTGATCTTGCTGTCCGCCTTCACGTAGAAGCCAAGGACGTCCCTACGATAGGTGGAGAAATCGAATTTCAGCTTGCGCTCCTCGGTAACGGTCACGTTTGAGATGACCGCATCATATTTGCCGGAGGAAACACCGAGCGGCCAATCTTCCCAGGCAACCGGCACCACTTCAAGCTGCAGGCCGAGTGAATCGGCAATCAGCTGCGCGATGTCCGGGTCCGCGCCGACGACAGTCTGGGCATCCGTGGCATAGGTGGCGATCGGCGGGTCCCACGGGTTGATGGCGATCGTGAACTTACCAGGATTGACGAATTTGAAGCCGGGCGCGATCGCCTTGATCGCCGCCTCGTCCTTTTCCGCTCTGACGCGATTGGAGGTATCCGGGCTCAGGTTGAATTTCTCGGCTGCATTGGCGACCGCGCAACTCATCACTACGGCGGTGGCAACTCCCGCCAGCACGTATTTCGCTCTATCAAAGAATGTCATGTCCCTACTCCATTTCATCTTAAGGTTGCTTCTTTTGTCGTTGTTGTCCGAGTGCCCGTCACGGCCCGGCATTTTTCACCAGCTTGTGTCCGCTAGAGAACCTTGGCGAGGAATGCGCGCGTGCGCGGATGTCTCGCATCGTTGAGGATCTGCGTCGGCGATCCCGCCTCGATAATGTGGCCGCCTTCCATGAAGACCACGGTGTCGGCGACCTCACGCGCAAAACCGATCTCGTGGGTGACGATGACGAGGGTCGTCCCGGTGCGGGCAAGCTCCTTGATGACATCGAGCACTTCGCCGACAAGTTCCGGATCGAGTGCCGAGGTTGGCTCGTCGAACAGCAGCACCTTCGGCCTGAGCGCCAGTGCGCGGGCGATGGCGACACGCTGCTGCTGGCCGCCGGAGAGCTGGCGTGGATAGGCGTCGATCTTCTCGCTGAGGCCGACCCGCGCGAGCAACTCCTGCGCAAACGCGATTGCTTCGTCCCGATCCAGCCCCCGCACTTGTATCGGTGCCTCGATAAGATTTTCCAAAACAGTGAGATGCGGGAACAGGTTGAAGTTCTGGAAGACCATGCCGATATCGGTACGGCGCCTCAGAATGTCCTTCTCCTTCAGCTCGTAAAGCACTTCGCCTTTCTGCGTATAGCCGACCAGTTCGCCGTCGACCGAGATGAAGCCACTATCGACGCGCTCCAGATGATTGATGGCGCGCAGCAGGGTCGATTTCCCCGAACCCGACGGACCGATGATGGCCGTCACGCTGCCAGCCGGCAGGCTCAGCTCGATATTATCGAGAACCTTCAACGTGCCAAAGCTTTTCGAGATGCCGTGAATGCGCACTGCACCGCCCTTGGCCCGAAGGCCCGTAACGCTCCGAAAGGCGGCAACCGTTGCCGTGTCCGACCCTGCTCTGGCTGCAGGCACGGGCAGTGGCCGCCGGAAGCGCTGGAAGAAGGCCTGGAAGGGCAAAGGCGTCGGATTGCGCACGGCGCCCTTGGAGAAATAACGCTCGATATAGTGCTGCGCGATCGACAGAACCGTCATGATGACGAGATACCAGACCGTCGCGACCATCAGCAGCGGAATGACTTCCAGATTGCGGCGATAGATGACCTGTACGGTGTAGAAGAGCTCCGGCAGGGCGAGCACGTAGACCATCGATGTGCTCTTGGCGAGGCCGATGATCTCGTTGAAGCCCGTGGGGAGGATGGAGCGCATGGCTTGCGGAAGCACGATGCGAAATGCCTGGCGCCGCCGCGACAGGCCAAGTGCGGCAGCCGCCTCCAACTGTCCCTGATCAACCGAGAGAATGCCGCCGCGCACGATTTCGGCAAAGAAGGCCGACTGGTTCAGCGTCAGCCCGAGGAAGGCCGCGGCAAACGGCGTCAGGAGCTGGGTTGTCGGATAGTTGAACAACACCTTGTCGGTGAAGGGAACGCCGATGGTGATCGTCTCGTAGAGGTAACCGAGATTGTTGAGCACCAGAAGCAGCACGATCATCGGGATCGAACGCAGCAGCCAGATATAGCCCCAGGAGAGGCTTGCAAGCAGTGGCGACTTCGAAACGCGCGCCAGTGCCAGCGCCGTTCCCAAAATGGAACCGGAAACCGCCGCAAGTGCGGTCAGAAGCAGCGTTCTGCCAAGCCCCACCAGCACCGGCTCGGCGAAGAACCATTGGGCAAAGACGTCCCAGCCCCAGCGCGGGTTGGTGAAGGTAGAATAGAGGATGGCGACAAGAACGAACGCAGCAAAGAGCGTCCCCACGGTTCGGCCCGGATGCCGCGCCGGAACGATACGGTAGCGGGCATAATCAGTCTTCGTCTCGGCCGTTCCCGTGCCAGGATCGACACTCGCAAAATCCGTCGTCAGCGCCATGATGCTTATCCCTTATGATTATGATTGATCCATGTCGCCATTATCTGCCGGCAGCAGCCAGACGTTGCTGCGGGCCCGAGGCTTCGGCGACATAGGACAAAGCCAGACGGCTGATATCCTTCTCGAAAGGCAGGCTCTTGTGAATTTCCGGATCTACGGACGTATCGAAGAGCGCGGTGTAGCCGTTGGTGAGATAGAGGCCGACAGCCTCGGGCTGACGAAAGCCGGTCGTCAGATAGATCCGGTGATAGCCCTGCCGCGCTGCCTGAGCCTCCAGCTCCACCAGCAATGTGCGCGCCAACCCCTGGCGACGGAGATCATGCCGTGTCCAGATGCGTTTGAATTCCGCAGTCCGGTCGTCGTAATGCTTGAAGGCCCCGCCGCCGATCGTTTCTCCATCTCGCAACAGGAGCAGAAAATTTCCATGCGGCGGCGCGAAGGCCTCCGGCGGATAGCGATTGAGTTCGGCAGCTGCCCCTTCCGCATTGAAATAGGTGCCGTAGCGGCTGTCATACTCATGGATCAATTCGTCGATCAGCGGCTTGGCGCGTGGATCAAGCGGGGTCGTATAGAGAAACGTGTCGCTCATGTCGGTCGTCACCTGTTATCATCCGCAAGGAAGGTTTCGGCGAGCCGCACCCAGTAACGGGCTGCGGGCGCGATGATTGCGTCGTTGAAATTGTATTGGGCGCTGTGCAGGGGCGCGCTGTCGCCGTTACCGACGAAGAGATAGCTTCCCGGCTTCGCCTCCAGCATGAAGGCAAAATCCTCGCTTGCCGTCCGCGGCCGGAAATTCGCTTCCACGGCAGCAACCCCAAGCGTCTGCAAGGCGACATTGCGGGCGAAGGCGGTCTCGTCGGCATGGTTGACGAGCGCGGGAAAGCCGAGGCGGTAGTTGACCTCGGCCACAGCGCCGAAGCTTTCCGCCTGCGCCCGCGCGAGCGCGGGAATCCGCTCCTGCAGCCTTGCTCGCACCAGCTCGCTATAAGCGCGCATGGTCAGCTTCAACTCGACGCTTTCGGGAATGACGTTGGAAGCGGAGCCCGCATGAATGGAGCCGACCGTCGCGACCGCCATATCCTGCGGATCGATGTTGCGGGAAACCACGCTTTGAAGAGCCGTGATGAAGGAGGCCGACGCCAGCACGGGATCGATGGCCCGATGCGGCTCGGCGCCGTGGCCGCCCTTTCCGACGATCTTGATGACTGCCTGATCGACGGAGGCCATCGCCGGGCCGGCAACGAAGCCGAACTGCCCGGTCGGCACGCCGGGCCAATTGTGCAGTCCGAAGACGGCATCGACCGGAAAGCGATCGAAAAGCCCTTCCGACAGCATCTTGCGGGCGCCGGCGCCGATCTCCTCGGCCGGCTGGAAGATCAGCCGAAGCGTGCCGTTGAAACTGCCGCTTTCGGCAAGATAGCGGGCAGCCGCCAACAGGATCGACGTGTGCCCATCGTGACCGCAGGCGTGCATGACGCCGGGATTGGCGCTGGCATAGTCGAGACCGGTCGCCTCCTCAATGGGCAGCGCATCCATATCGGCACGGATGCCGAGGCTGCGCTGCCCATCGCCCCGCTTGAGGGTTGCAACGACGCCGGTTCCAGCGATGCCTGTCGCAACCTCGTAGCCCCAGTCGGCGAGCAGTGACGCCACCTTCTTGGCGGTGCGATGCTCCTGAAAGGCGAGCTCGGGATATTGATGCAGGTCGTGCCTCAGCGCGATGATCTCATCGAGATAGGCAGCAATCCCTGTCTCGACTTGATCGGCGACCGAAGGGGTCTTGATGATGGCGTTCATGGCAATCGTCCGGGCTCAGGCGCCTACGGCCTTTGCGGGTTCGATGCCGTCGGCTTCCGCCGCGTAACGGCTTTCGCGGAATGGCAGGCCGAGGTGATCGCGCAGCGTCTCGCCCTTCAATGTCGGGTCGAAGTAGCCACGCTGCGTCAGGATCGGCAGAACGTGCCTGGAGAAATCGTCGAAGCCTTCGCCGATGACAGGGAAACCGAGAATGAAGCCGTCTGCGCCTTCCTCATCCACCCAGCGGATGATCTCATCGGCAATGTGCTGGGCGGTCCCGATAAAGGAGGTCCGCGGCGTTGCCGCATCGAGCGCCACCTCGCGCAAGGTAAGCCCCTTCTCTCGCGCAGTCTTCTTGATGCGGTCGGTGGTGGCGCGGAAATTGTTGCGGCCGATGTCGCCGAGATCGGGGAATTGTTCATCCAGCGGATAGGCGCTGAAATCGTGGTGATCGAAGAATCGGCCGAGATAGGCGAGCGCCTCCTCGATGGTAACGAGATTGCGGATCGCCTGATATTTGGCGTCCGCCTCGTCCTGCGTCGCGCCAACGATCGGGCCGATGCCGGGGAAAATGCCGACATCGGCGGCACTGCGGCCATGCGCGATCGCGCTCTGCTTCACCTGCTTGTAGAAGCTCTTGGCGTCATCGAGCGGCCCGCCGTTGGTAAAAACGGCATCGGCGTGCCTGCCGGCGAGCCGAACGCCGGAATCGGAGGCGCCGGCCTGGAATACCACCGGCTGACCCTGCTTCGAGCGACCGATGTTCAGAGGGCCTTCGATGCGGAAGAACCGGCCTTTGTGGTTCAGGCGATGCAGCTTGGATTTATCGGCATAGACGCCGGTCTCACGGTCACGCACGAAGGCATCGTCATCCCAGGAATCCCATAGGCCCTTGATGGCGTCGAGATATTCGTCGGCGATCTCGTAACGAAGCTCATGCTCTGGATGTTCGCGGCTATAATTGCGGCCGGAGCCTTCGAGCGGCGACGTCACGGCGTTCCAGCCGGCGCGGCCGCCGCTGATGGCGTCAAGCGAGGCAAACTGCCGGGCGATGGTGAAAGGGTCGCTGTAGGAGGTCGAGACCGTCCCGACGAGACCGAGCTTTGTCGTAAAGGCGGCGAGCGCGGAAAGGATGGTCAGCGGCTCGAACCGGTTGAGGAAATGCGGGATCGACTGCTCGTTGATGTAAAGCCCATCCGCGACGAAGGCGAAGGCGATGCCGGCCTCTTCCGCCTTGCGGGCCGTCTTGACGAAGAAGTTGAGATTCGTGCTGGCGTCGGCTGGCACGCTCGGGTGCTTCCAGGCATTCATGTGGCCGCCCGGGCCTTGCAGCATGATACCGAAGGTGACGTGTTTTTGAGCCATGATAATCCTCCTGGGACAGGCTGCTCAGGCAACGAGGGAAAGACGTTCTTTAGCCAGCAATTCTATGGAATTGAGCCGTTCGGCCGCGGACAGCGCCGGCGTATCGAGCACGAATTCGTCGACGCCGTAGCGACGGTGCAGCGCGTCGAGTTCGTCGCGGATCTGCGCTGCCGTGCCATGCAGCACGCTTGGCACCTTCTCCTCGGTCCGGAAATCCGAGAAGCCCGCCTGACGGGCAAATTCCGCCGCCTGCTCCTGGGTGCCAACGTTGACGGTCTGGCCATTGGGCAGGAAGAGCTTGACGATACGCAGCCGGCCGACGCGCTCGCGAGCATGGGCCTCGCTTTCGGCGGCGAAGGCGGCGAGCGCCAGGATCGGAACCTTGCCGCCGCTGGCACGGTCATAAGCCTCGAAGGTCTTCTGCAGATTTTCCGGATCGCCGTTCAGATGGCCGGCAAACACCAGCCTCCAGCCCTTCTCTGCAGCGAGTTTCGCGCTTTCAACACTGGCGCCAAGCAGGAAGCGCTCCGGTGAGCGCGGCGGAAAAGGCGTCGCCAGCGCGCCATCGAAATGAGGATCGGCGGCGAGGTAAGCATTGATATCGGACAGCTGCTCCGCAAAGTCCGGCTTCTTTTCAGGGTCGAAGGCACGCTGCAATGCGCGGGTCGAGAGCGGAAATCCGCCCGGCGCCTTGCCGACGCCGAGGTCGATGCGGCCGGGCGCCAGCGAAGCCAAAAGGTTGAAGGCCTCCGCAACCTTGTAGGCGCTGTAGTGTTGCAGCATGACGCCGCCGGACCCGAGACGGATCTTCGAGGTTCTGGCAACAAGATAGGCGATCAGAACTTCAGGCGCCGAACTCGCCAGGCTCGTCATATTGTGGTGCTCGGCGACCCAGAAGCGATGATAACCAAGCTCTTCGGCCCTGATGGCCAAGCGCGTCGTAGCACTGAGCGCATCGGTGGCGCTGAGCCCCTGTTCGATCGGGCTCTTGTCGAGAAGGCTAAGGAGATAAGACATGCCGTTTCATCCGTGTTTGCGCCCAATGCCGACCATTGATCGCATAGTCTATAAAAAACATAGATTTTAAGTTATTTAAGAAACAGCTTTCTTTTTCTTCCGCCGGATGCGGAAAAAATCAGCAGTGGCCAAGGGGAAAGGCGGAGCGATACAGCCGAAGGCCTGCGCGAGCCTCGATTGGACCATCAATGACTTGATGAAGACCATGTTGGTCCCAGCCCGATCATGGACGACCCCAAACTGACGGACGGAACCTCCCCAAGCCGTCCGCCCAGCCCCACTATTCGCGCGAGCCGCGGCGCATCGGGCAAAGCGACGAAAGCCAGGATCGGCGGCATTTGAATGCAATAGATTGCCAAAAACCGCAAATCAGTTCACCTTTCAATCATGCCCAATATCGCACGACCATTCGTGACCGATGATGATCCGGACCGGCACATCCGCTGCCAGGATGCACTGCAAGCCGCTTTGCGAGAGTTGGTGAGTGCTGCGACCCTGGCGGGATGGTCGGAGCGTGAGGTCGTGCTGGCGATTGGCGACCTTGCGGACAAGCACTTGCGCTCGCTTGATGCCAATGACAACACGGACACACTGATCGCGATGCTGCGGCGGATGACCTAGCCTGCCTGCCATCCACCTGCTGGGGATCGGTCGTTGCAGCCGCTCAATATGTGACGCTTTTCTTGAGTTCGGCATTGCTGGGGATCAAGGCGAGCGGAATGGCGCAGAGCGCAATCATCGTCCACAGCGTCTCGTTAAGGCAGGCGACGATGGGGCGATACCCACCAATATTCAGGACACGGATGAGGTCCCGAATGGCTATACTCGTGTCCGTTTCGCTCCACGGAAAGATGCCAGCGCTGTCGTCTCCGCGAATTCGGACAAACAATTCCTATTATAGTCTATAAAAATAGTTTGCTATTTCTATCGATCCTCTCCCCGATTTCGCTAGGCTTTGTTCATCGCATTCAGGGAACCGCTGGAAAACATGATCCGGCCAAGGGGACAAGCATGAAACTCAACACACTGATCGCTGCCGCCGCCATGGGCCTTGCCAGCATTTCGATGGCTGCCGCCGCGGCTGCAGCCGACAAGAAGGTCGTTGTCGCCTATCAGACGGACGCCCTGCCTTCCTCCGTCGCAATCGCCAATGGCGAATTCGCCAAGGAGACGGGCTATGACATCGACTTCCGCAAGTTCAATTCCGGGGCGGAGATCTTTGCGGCCATCGCCTCCGGCGATGTCCAGATCGGCTATGTCGGCTCAAGCCCGTTTGCCGCTGCCGCATCGCGCGGGCTGGAGGTGAAGGCGTTCTACCTGTCCTCCATCTCGGGCGTCGATGAAGCGCTTGTTGTGCGCAACGGTTCCGGCATCAACACGCTCGCCGATCTGAAGGGCAAGAAGCTCGCGGCTGCGCCCGTCTCCACCGACCATTATCAATTGCTTGCTCTCATCAAGTCCCTTGGTCTGAGCGAAAAGGACGTGCAGGTCTTCGCCATCACGCAGCCGGAAATCGTCGCTAGCTACAATCGCGGCGATATCGACGGCGGCTTCGTCTGGGACCCGGCACTGACCGAACTCAAGAAGAACGGCAAGGTGCTGGTGACATCCAAGGATGTTGCCGACAAGGGCGCCCCGACGTTTTCCGCCTGGGTCGCAACGTCGAAATTCGCGGCCGACAATCCGCAGTTCCTGAAAGCCTATGCCTCGGTAATCAACAAGTACTACGCCTCCTTCGCAGCCGACAAGGCCGCTTGGGGACCGGATAGCGACAATGCGAAGGCGCTCGCCAAACTGCTCGGCGGCACGGCGGATCAGCAGGCCGCGGCACTCAAGAACCTGTCGCTTCTGACGCCCGACGTGCAGGCATCGGCGGCATGGCTCGGCGGCGGCGACCAATCCGGCGCCGCCAAGATCCTGAAGGACACCGCAACGTTCCTGAAGAGCCAAGGGAAAGTCTCCGAAGTCCTGTCGAATTACGGCGCATTCGTCACTGCTGACGCGCTCACGAGCGCGAGCAACTGATCCTCCATTGATCCTCCCTGGCACCGGCGCGCGAATTGCGCCGGTGCCGAAACTTTGAGAGGCCCTATGCTTCAAGTCGACCATGCCAGCGTTTTCTTTGCGGCGCGTGACGGCAGAACCGTTCACGCGCTCGACCGCGTTTCCTTCAACATTCCGGAGCGCGGTATCGTCGTTGCACTCGGCGCATCCGGCTGCGGCAAATCCACCTTGCTCAATGCGATCGCCGGCTTCCTGCCGCTTTCGGAGGGGAAGATAACGCTCGACGGCAGGCCGGTCTCCGGCCCCGGCGCCGATCGCGGTGTCGTGTTCCAGAAGGATTCGCTGCTGCCTTGGAAATCCGTCATCGACAACGTGGCCCTCGGCCTGCAATTTGCCGGATTGGGGCGACGAGAAAGACGGGAGCGCGCGTCGCAGCTGCTGCGGCTCGTCGGCCTCAATGATTTTGCCAATGCCCTGCCCTATGAATTGTCGGGTGGCATGCGCCAGCGTGTCGGCATTGCCCGGGCGCTCGCCACCGATCCGGACATATTGCTGATGGACGAGCCCTTCGGCGCGCTCGACAGCCTGACCCGCGAGCAGATGCAGGAACTGTTGGTTTCGATCTGGGCCAGAACCGACAAGCGCATTTTCTTCATCACCCATTCGATCGAGGAGGCGTTGTTTCTCGGCACCGAGGTGCTCGTGATGTCTCCGAGGCCAGGCCGCGTGGTTGCCCGCTTCGAGCTCGATTTCGTACATCGCTTTGCCGCCGGCGGCGATACGAGAGCCATCGTCTCTTCACCGGAATTCAGCGGTCTGCGGGAAGAAATTCGCGCCATCCTCCATAGCGCCGATAACATCAGGAGCGCTGCATGAGCGACATCATCGAAACGCGCCCGATCGCCGCTCCTCAAGACGAAGCGCAGCCGAAGCTGGTTCGCGTTCCCGGCTTCGGCGTTGGCGAGAAGCCCACCATCGCCATCAGCATCGCCACGGCAATCGCCTGTCTTGCGCTGTGGTGGCTGGTCGCCAAACTTGGGCTGGTGTCGCACCTGTTCCTTCCCCGCCCCGACGAGGTACTGACACAGATCGGCGTCGTCTATCGCGATGGCTATGCCGGTGCCTCGCTTTCCGAGCATATTCTGGCAAGTTTGTTCCGCATCGTCGTCGCCGCGGCCATTGCAATTGGTGCGGGCATTCCCGTCGGCCTGCTGATGGGCCTCAACCGCTGGGCAAAGGGAATTCTGGATACGCCGATCGAATTCTACTGGCCCCTGCCTCCGCTTGCCTATCTGCCGCTGATGATCATCTGGCTCGGTATCGGCGAGACCTCGAAGATCACGCTTCTCGTGCTTGCCATGTTCGCGCCGATCTGTTTGTCCGCTCAGGCCGGCGTGCGCTCGCTGCCGCTGGAGCGTGTCAACGCCGCGCGGTCGCTCGGCGCGAACCGGCTGCAGCTTTTCTTCACCGTCGTCCTGCCCTCGGCGCTGCCGGAAATCCTGACCGGCATCCGGATATCCTTCGGCATCGGCTGGGGAACGCTCGTGGCGGCAGAACTGATAGCCTCGACCCGCGGCATCGGCTTCATGATCATGTCGGCATCGCAATTTCTCGCCACCGATGTCGTCTTCGTCGGCATCGGCATCATCGCGGTCTGCGCATTCGCGTTTTCGGCCGCCATCCGCATCCTCGAGGCCGTCCTCGTTCCGTGGAAAGGCAAGCTCTAGCGACTGCGGACCGTGAGCAGCCATTGACGGTCCTCCAAACCACCCAATCTTTCATTCGCTCCCGACAGATCCACAGGCGCAGGCATGAGCAGCAATAGCGAATTTCTCTGGTACATCCCCAACGACGTCAAACCCGGTCATCGCGGCGATTCCGCCGTCGAGAACCACAACAGCCTGGAGACCCTGGCCAGCCATGCCAAGGCGCTGGAGGATCATGGCTGGAAGGGCGCGCTGATCGGCACCGGCTGGGGTCGGCCCGACACATTCACCGTCGCGGCGGCGCTTACCGCGCGCACTACCTCGTTCGAGCCGCTGATCGCAATTCGCCCCGGTTACTGGCGGCCGGCGCATTTCGCCTCCGCCGCCGCCACGCTGGATCAACTGAGCGGTGGCCGCGTGCGCGTCAACATCGTCTCCGGCAAGGACAATCTTGCCGCCTATGGCGACAGCGAGGGCGATCAAGCCGATCGCTACGGCCGCACCAAGGAATTCATGCGGCTCGTCCGCAGGCTCTGGACCGAGGAAAATGTCACCTATGAGGGCGAGCATTTCCACGTTGCGGAATCCACCGCCGCGCCGCGCCTTCAGCACCGTGGCGAACGTCTGCATCCCAAGCTCTATTTTGGCGGCGCTTCGGACGCAGCACAACGCGTTTCCGCCACGGAAGCCGATGTTCAGCTTTTCTGGGGCGAACCGCTCGCCGATATCCGCGAGAGGATCAGCCGGCTCAGGACACTTAGCAGAGACCTCGATCGCGATCTTCCGCCATTGGAATTCGGGCTGCGCATTACGACACTGGTTCGCGACACGACGGAGCAGGCCTGGACCGATGCAGAAGCAAAGGTTGCCGAGATGGCGAAGAACAAGGGCATCGGCTGGAACGATCACCGGCAATCGATAGCGGTGGGCCAGAAACGGCTATTCGATCTCGCCGCGCGCGGCGACGTGCTCGACGACAATCTCTATACCGCCCCAGGCAAGTTCGGCGGCGGCGGCGCCGGCACCACCTGGCTGGTCGGCTCGGCGGAGGATGTCGCTCGCTCGCTGCGCAAGTACCGCGATCTCGGCATCACGCATTTCGTCCTCTCCGACACGCCTTATCTGCCGGAGATCAAGCGACAGGGCGAACAGCTGCTACCGCTTCTGCGCGTCTGAAGGCTTGATGCGGCAAACCAACCGAAGCTCGGGAATTTTGATTTGACGGTCGGCCGTGATCGGACGCCGGGGTTTCATAACGTCGTTGAATTATTTATAGTCGAGGCTAAACATCATTACACGACTCTTAATCTCAGGGAGATGAGCCGCCTTGACGAAATTGCCTGCCGCCCCGGAAAGCCGTCTTTCTTCGACCGAGATCGAGACGCACGCCGAGGCCTTTCAGAAAAGCCGCGACGACCGACGCACGGAATTGATGGAAGACTACGTCGAGCTCATCGCCGACCTGATAGAACATGCCGGCGAGGCGCGCCAGACCGATATTGCACAAAGACTGGGAGTTACACAGCCGACGGTTGCCAAAATGCTCAAGCGGCTGGCCGAGGAAAATCTCATTAAGCAGCGCCCCTATCGCGGCGTCTTTCTGACCGAGGAAGGCCAACGGCTGGCGATCGCAACCCGCAGGCGCCACGAAATCGTGGAAGCCGTTCTTTGCCGTCTCGGCGTCGATCCCGACACCGCAAGGAATGATGCCGAGGGCATCGAACACCATGTCAGCGAGAAGACCCTCGAAGCCTTCGAGCGCTTCTTGAAGACATGACTACTTATACATCGGGCAAATTGGATGATGATCGAGCCAGAGAGCCATTTGTGGCACAGTTTCAACAAGAATGAGTTGAAAACAGGCTGACATTGACTGTCTGGCTTGACCCGCTACCTGATATCAACGCAAGCTTTACCAATGCTCGTTAAGCACAACTTAGCGAACTGCCGGCCTTAGCCTTTCGCATACTGACTTTTATTGCCGGCGCAGGGAATCATGATGAACGCCCAAGACTTTAGCAGCACCATCTTCGACCTTGCCCCCGTCGCCATGTGGCTGGAGGATTTCAGCGGCGTCAAGGAGCAGTTCGAACTGTGGCGCGCCGAAGGCGTGACGGACCTGCGCTCATATCTGCTGGCCGACGTGCAGCGCGTTGCGGCCTGCTCGCAAAAGATCAAGCTTCTTGCCGTCAATGCCAGAACGCTGGAACTCTTCGAAGCGCCGTCCTTGGAGACGCTTGTCGGAAGCCTTTCGCGGGTCTTCCGTGACGAGATGCTGCAAAGCCATGTGAATGAACTTGCCGCGCTTTGGGAGGGCAAGGCCGAATTTTCCGGTACGGCGGTCAACTATTCTCTCGGCGGCAGAAGGCTCGATATCCAGCTTCGCGGCGTCATCCTGCCGGGTCATGAGACCTCCTGGAGCAGATTGCTGCTGACCACGGAAGACGTGACGGCGCGCGAGGAGGCAAGACGGCAGGAAGAACGGCAACGCCGCTATGCCGAGGGAATGTTCGAGCATTCGCCCGTCTCCCTCTGGGTCGAGGATTTCAGCCGCATCAAGATCCTGCTTGACGAGATCCGCAACCGCGGCATCGTCGACTTCCAAGTGTTTCTCGATGTGCATCCGGAATTCGTCCAGCAATGCATGAGTGAAATCAGCGTGCTCGATGTCAATCAGGCAACGCTCGACCTCTTCTGCGCGCCGGATCGCCAGACCCTGCACCACCGGATCGGCGAAGTGTTCCGCGACGATATGGAGAAGCATTTTCGCGGGCAATTGGTGGAATTGTGGAACGGCCGCCTCTTCCATCAGCGCGAGGTGCTGAACTATGCCCTCGACGGATCGGAACGCCATGTTCTGCTGCAATTCTCCGTCTTTCCCGGCTATGAGAACGACTGGTCGCTGGTGCAGGTGGCTCTGACCGATATTACGGCGCGTAAGAAGGCGGAAGCCTACCTCGAATATCTCGGCAAGCACGATGTGCTCACCAGACTTTACAACCGCGCCTTCTATATGGAGGAAATCAACAGGCTGGAGCGCAAATCGCTTCGGCCGGTATCGGCCATCATCATCGACCTCAACGGCCTCAAGGAGGCCAACGACGAGAGCGGCCACGATGCCGGCGACGCGTTGCTGCGCCGCATGGGCGAAGTGCTGAACAGCGTCGTCTCCCTGCCGAACCACGCAGCTCGCATCGGCGGCGATGAATTCGCCGTTCTCATGCCGGGCGCCGACGACGTTACGGCAGCCGCGATGGTCGAGACGATCAACGAGCTGCTGAAGATCAACAATCAGTTCTATTCCAGTGCGCCGCTCGGCATCTCCGTCGGCGTTGCAACGAGCCAGCCCGGCGAGACCATGGAAGCGATGATCAAGCGCGCCGACCTCGGCATGTACGAGCAGAAGAAGGCCCATTACGCCGCGGCCGCCACTATGCGCTCACATCAGGCAAAGCACGGCGCCTGACGTCTCGGCATAGACGCCAACCCGCCCAATCCATTGAATCAGCTGGCTTTCATGTGCCCGGTAGCCGGGAACAAAAGCTGCGACTTTTCATTTGGCTTTCTGGGAAAGATGGAGTTTTGACATGGAAGATCAAACGGCCAATATCGTCGTCGCCACGCGAACAGCACTCGACCAGGCCTCGGCGCTCGCGGTTCAATATGGCTTTTCGCTTCTCGGCGCGATCATTCTCCTGATCGGCGGCTGGCTTCTTGCCGGCATCATCAGCCGCTCGGCCTATCGCGTCATCTCGCGCATCCGCGGTATAGACGAAACGCTTGCGAGCTTCTTCCAGAACGTCCTGCACTACAGTTTGCTCATCCTCGTTTTCATCACCGTCCTTGGGCAATTCGGCGTGCAGACCGCCTCCATCATCGCCGCTCTCGGCGCTGCTGGCCTGGCGATCGGCCTGGCGCTGCAGGGCACGCTGCAAAACATCGCGGCCGGCATCATGCTGCTGATCCTGCGGCCGTTCCGGGTCGGCGAATATATCGAGACGACGAACGTCAAAGGCTACATCAAGGAGATCGGGCTCTTTGCCACGGAGATGAAGACGGCTGACGGCCTCTACCTCATGGCACCGAATTCCACTCTCTGGAACACGCCCATCATCAACTATAGCCGCGAGCCGGAGCGTCGCCAGCAATTATCCGCCGCCTTGGGCGACAACGTCGACATCGATCTCGTTCGCAAGACGATCCTCGACATCCTGAAAGCGGATCAGCGCATCAAGAACACGCCTGGGCCGAAAGTCTATCTCGACGATCTGGCCGCCGACCAGGTCGTGTTCAACATCGAGTATTGGACCGTCACGTCGTCCTGGGCAGATGTCCGGCACGATGCCGTTTCCAAACTGAAGGCCCGGCTTGCCGAGCCCGACATCACGATCAAAACAGCGGTTGATGCGGCGGGCGCTAACGATTGACGTCAGGCAACCGCCAAGCCCGCCGCCGGCAGGGAGTTGAACCAGCGGCAGGCTTCGCGAGGCGATTGCACCTCAAGCAAGATCGATCTCTTGCTTGTTCTAAACTTCCGCGAAAGCCGTTTGTTCCCCGCTTCGATCCTCGCCGGCCAAGCCGAGCAATCTTGCGAACCTACCATTTGATGCGGTAGTCCAGGCGCACATTGCCAGCCGGCATCAAGGTCTGCGGATCGGCGAAGGAAGCGGAAAAATTGAGGTTCGGCGCCAAGGGCTGATGAAACGAAACCGTACTGGAAAAGACGCTGGCCGCATCCCTCAGATTGCCGATCGCGGATATCGAGCTTCCAGTCCAGGGGACGGCGACGGTCACGGCCTGCGTCGCGGTGATGGAGTTTGCCGCATTCCGCGACCCCGCATAATTTACGTTCAGCGACCGGGATGTGCTCATGTCCAGGTTTTCCGACACCGTCCAGCTGCGCGAACGCTCAAGGCAAAGCGTTCCGGTGCTGTTGAGGGTGTCGACCCTCAACGCGACTTCGCGGCGCCATACGGTCGAAAAGTGCCTTTGATCGTCGATCGCCGTACCCCAGAGCGTCGCCAGGCTACTGCTTCGCAGGATCGTGCCGCTCGCCGCACCACCAAGCCCGAGATCCATACCGGCACTGACATCCCAAGCCATCGGCAGCCGGAAACCGAGTGTCGTCTTGTATGTTCGCGGCGCCAATTTGACCGGCGACCAGATCATCAGGTCGCTGGCCTTGGACACTTGAGGCAAGCTGACACTCGCAAGAAGACCAAGAGCGCCGCGAAGGACGCGTTTTGACTTGAAGCCCATGCTAAAGCCCGCATTCTCTATGCCCGGACCCAACGACGTCCAGGGCGCACTAAGACAACAGCCAGGCAAGGAACAGCGCCGCGTTCTGGCCTCGGATCGATTTGTTCGGTTAAGCGCCAGCAAGTCGCAGCGCATCGGAGCCACGCTTGGCGGCATCCGGTTGAAGGGAATAGCGCCGCTGCAAATCAAGCGGCAGCCTTCCCCTAAAGACTCCCATCCGCTGCCGCGCTTGTAAACCCCTTGGGCTCAAGTTTTTTGCTGCGTTGCACACATGTCGCAGCCAGGACGCGGCCGCATCGAAGCGGCAACAGCGTCAATGGCCTGAGGGAACCGGCTTCCATCGACAACTATGTGTTCATTGAGGAGCAATCACATTGCCGCTATCGAGAGCCTGCGAGGCGTCGAAGCGGCAAACATTCATTCCACCCGAAGCCCGGCTTTCTTCAGAAGCGGAAGTACGCGATCGCAGAAATAGGGAAGTTCCTGCGTATAGTTGACGAAGGACAAGGCGATGCCGGCATAGCCTTGTTCGGCGATCGCAATCATCTCGTCAGCGATCCGCTGGGGCGTTCCGATCAAGGGGTAGCTGCCCGCTCCGCCGGCAAAACGCTGCCGGTAACGATCGTAGGCGTCGCGATCATGCGATTGCGAGAACTCCTTCTTGCCGGCCATGTGCTGGTCGACGGCGGCGTGATCGGCCATGGTGACGGCATAGCGCCTATAATAGTCATCCGCCTCCGCCTGCGTTTCGCGGCAGACGACGTGGCAGACGGTATAGACACCGACCTGCCTGCCGTTCCTCTCCGCCCGCTCGCTGATGTCAGTCACATGCTTTCCGGCGTCGGCGATCTCGGTAAAGGTCGTGAAGAGATAATCGCAATGTGCCGCAGCGAAGTCGCGACCGGGGCCGCCGAAAGCCGCATTCATCGTTACCGGCCGCGGCGCCTGCAGGCTTGCCGGTCGGCTGACGGCTTCCTTCAGATTGTAGTAGGTTCCGGCATAGTCGAGCGGATCATCGGAGGCATAGAGCTTTTCGACGATCTCAAGCCATTCCGCCGCCTGATCGTAACCTTTCTCGACGAGCGGCACGCCGAACATGCCGAATTCTTTCGGGTTCCAGCCGCAGACGATGTTGAGCCCCGCCCGCCCCTGGCTGACTTGATCGACGGTGGCAAGTGACTTCGCCGCATAGAGCGGATGGACGAGCGGCACATGCACCGTCATGAACAGGCCGATGCGGTCCGTCGCAGCGGAAAGTGCCGCCGCCCAGGTGAAGGTCTCGAATGACCACTCGCGCACCCGGTTCTTGCCGCCGAAACCGCGCCAGCGGGCAATCGGCAGAAAGAATTCGAGCCCGGCGCGGTCTGCGATCTGTGCGGCAGTCAGATTGTCCTGCCAGCCGGCCGTCCAGCGTTCGGGCACGTCGGTAATTGCCAGGCCGCCATCCGCATTGGCGGAAAACACGCCGAGCTTCAACCGGTTCGGCCCCTTCAGCGGATGCGTCTTCATGGTGGCTTGCTCCTCCCCGAGTTCACCGCACGCCTACGCTGCTCGAGATATGCAGCGACACGATGCGAGAATGTGTGCCGCTCGCGAGAGGGAATTTCAAGCTTAAAATTTATCAATCCGCACCAAGCTCAGGAGTCACGAAATCGATGCCGCGGATATCGCCTCGATGAGCGCACCGAAGCATTGGCTTTAGACAAATTCACTGAGAAGGTATGTACCCGGCCGACTAATAGCTCGGGCGCTATTTTCCCATCCACTTGTATTCGGCAATCGAGGCCTTGCCTGTCTTCTTATCGTAGAGGCACAGCAGATTGACGTTATGAACAGCGGTTTTCGATTTGCCGATTGAGCCACGCAATAAAAGTCCGACCTTGCCAATTGAATCGTCAAAAACGATGGGAGCGGAAACCTCTGGCGTATTCATGCGGGACATTCCGATGCAGGTGCCGTTTACCTTGGCGAAAAGTGCGTCCCACGCGCCTTCGCTAGAGGCATAGCTTTGCGCAGCCGTCATGAGCAAAACCAACGCGGCGATCCCAAATTTCCGATACATGTCAAACCTCTCGCTCAGACCAAACGCCATCTTGTCACGGCACTCCAAGTTGAGCCTTGCTGAGTGCCTGACGCGACTAGATACAAGTCAACGCAGTTTCATCAAGTCTGTTCTTGGGGAGTGACCTCGCTCAACAGCCAATCCTGAAACAATGTCGCGGTCTCGTTGGTCTGTTTCTTTTCCGGCATGACGACATAGTAGCTGTTCTCGGTCGGCATCGGTCGGTCGAACAACGGCAGAAGCGTGCCGGCCTTCAACTCCTCCTCGATCAGATAGATGGGCAGAAGCGCAACGCCGAGCCCCGCAATGGCCGCGGCAATGATCATGGAAAACTGATCGAAGCGCGCGCCCGGATAGGCGTTCTCGGTCGGCAAATCCTGCAAGTCGAACCATTGCGCCCAGAGCTTCGGGCGGGTCGTCAGATGCAGCAGCGGCGCTGTCGATAGTTCTTCCGGCGAGACAAGTCCCAGCCGCCCGGCAAGCTCCCGGCTGGCGACCGGCAGCACTGTCTCGTTGCAAAGAAAGGTCGCGACAGCACCCGCCCAGGCCGGCAGGCCGTAGTGAATGGCGAGATCAAAATTATCCTCGTCGAAGCTGAACGGCTTGGAGCGCGATTCCACCGTGACGGCGACATCGCGATGTTCATCCAGAAAGCGGCCGAGGCGAGGCACCAGCCAGCGCGTGCCGAAGGTAGGCAAAGTCGCGACCTTGAGCGACAGTTTCATCTGGCCGGCAGCGACGGCGCCGATCATCAGCCGCTCCGAACGCAGGAGCAGATCTTTCACCTCCGGCAACAACCGAAGTCCGGCCTCGGAGAGGACGACGCGCTGGCGAACGCGTTCGAACAATTTCAGGCCCGTCTGCTGCTCGAGATCGCTGATCTGGCGACTGACAGCGCTTTGCGTGAGGTTCAGCTCTTCGGCCGCGCGCGAAAAATTCTGATGGCGCGCAGCGCATTCGAATGCCTGCAGATTGACGATGTCAGGGATGAGGCGTCTGCGCATGGTCATTCCATTTTCGCATCAAGTTAGAATTCTCTCTCACAACACCGGGCATCAAACAAGAGATATTCTGCAAAACAGGAATGATATAGCCTTTCAGGAAGAAATCGAACATGAAGCCTGATCACATCTCGACCAGCGATATTCGCAGCGCTTTTTCCGCCGCCATGTCGGCGATGTATCGCGAAGAAGTTCCCGCTTACGGCACGCTCATGGAGCTTGTTGCCCGCGTCAACGACGAAACGCTGGCGGCACAGCCAAGGCTTAAAGAGCGGCTGGAAGCGACCGATTATCTCGATCGTATCTCCGAGGAGCGGCACGGCGCCATCCGGCTCGGCACGGCCGCAGAGCTTGCGATGATGGCGCGCGTCTTTGCCGTCATGGGCATGTATCCGGTCGGCTATTATGATCTCTCGACCGCTGGCGTGCCGGTTCATTCGACCGCGTTCCGCCCCGTCGGTGATGCGCAATTGAAGTGCAATCCCTTCCGCGTCTTCACCTCGCTGCTGCGTTTGGACCTCATCGCCGACGAAGACCTTCGCAAGGCCGCTGCAGACATTCTCGCCAAGCGCCGGATTTTCACCGAGGGCGCCGTTGCGCTCACCGAGAAGGCCGAACGCGATGGCGGCCTGACCATGGCCGATGCCAGCCGGTTCGTCGACGAGGTGCTGGAGACCTTCCGCTGGCACGACGAAGCCAATGTCGATACCGGCATGTATCGTCGCCTCCACGATGCCCATCGGCTGATTGCAGATGTCGTGTCGTTCAAGGGACCGCACATCAACCATCTGACGCCGCGCACGCTGGATATCGATCGCGTCCAGGCGCTGATGCCCGATTACGACATCGCACCGAAGGCTGTCGTCGAGGGGCCGCCGACGCGCAACTGCCCGATCCTGCTGCGCCAGACCTCGTTCAAGGCGCTTGAGGAAGCAGTCTCCTTCCACAATGCCGATGGCATCTGGGAAGCCGGCTCGCACACGGCCCGCTTCGGCGAGATCGAGCAACGCGGCATTGCGCTGACGCCAAAGGGACGCGCGCTTTATGACAGGCTGCTCGATCAGTCCCGCAAGCGCGTGCGCCCGGCAGCCGACGGATCGAACGCGCGCGGTTATGAGGCCGCGCTCGCTGAGAGCTTCGCCGAATTCCCGGATGACTGGGTGGCGATCCGCGCCGAGGGCCTTGGCTACTTCACCTATTCGCTGACGGCCAAGGGCCAGACCGCCGTTGCGAGCCATGGCGATATCGATGCGCTGATCGACCAGGGCCTCGTCCAGTTCGATCCGATCGTCTACGAGGATTTCCTCCCCGTCAGCGCTGCCGGCATTTTCCAGTCCAATCTCGGCGATGGCGCGCAGCAGGATTTTGTCGCCAGCCCGAACCAACAGCGCTTCGAAGTCGATCTCGGCATGAAGGTGCTGAACGAGTTCGACCATTACGCCGGCATCGAACAGGCATCGATCGACGCCTGCCTGCGGGCATTATCCAAACAAGACGCCGCCGAGTGAGGCGCAGCGGCGCCAATCGCCGCCGCCGAGATCAAAGACAATTGGAGTTTCATGACATGAATATCGCAGCCAAGACCCCTTCCGTTGCCGCCGAAGCGGCCGCAATTCTCGAAAAGCTCGGCGTTGACAAGGCGCTCTATACACAGGGCAACATGCCCTCTTACTCCCCGGTTACCGGCGAGAAGATCGGCAGCCTCAAGACAGTTTCGGCCGATGAGGCGGCAAGCAAGATCGAGAAAGCCCATGCCGCATTCCGCGCCTGGCGCCTGGTGCCGGCTCCGAAGCGCGGCGAACTGGTACGCCTGCTCGGAGAAGAGTTGCGCGCCGCCAAGGACGATCTCGGTCGCCTCGTTTCGATCGAAGCCGGCAAGATCCGCTCCGAAGGCCTTGGCGAAGTGCAGGAAATGATCGACATCTGCGATTTCGCCGTTGGTCTTTCCCGCCAGCTCTACGGCCTGACGATCGCGACGGAGCGTCCGGGCCATCGCATGATGGAAACCTGGCATCCGCTCGGCGTCGTCGGCATCATCTCGGCCTTCAATTTCCCTGTCGCGGTCTGGTCATGGAATGCGGCGCTGGCGCTGATCTGCGGCGATGCCGTCGTCTGGAAGCCCTCGGAAAAAACGCCGCTGACTGCGCTTGCCTCGCAGGCGATCCTCGATCGCGCGCTTGCCCGCTTTGGCGATGCGCCTGAAGGCTTGTCGCAGGTCCTGATCGGCGATCGTGCGATCGGCGAGATCCTCGTTGACCATCCGAAAGTGCCGCTCGTTTCGGCCACCGGCTCGACGCGCATGGGCCGTGAAGTCGGACCGCGGCTTGCCAAGCGCTTTGCCCGTGCCATTCTCGAACTCGGCGGCAACAATGCCGGTATCGTTTGCCCGTCTGCCGATCTCGACATGGCGCTGCGCGCTATCGCCTTCGGCGCCATGGGCACGGCCGGCCAGCGCTGCACGACGCTGCGCCGCCTCTTCGTCCACAGAAGCGTCTACGATCAGCTCGTACCGCGTCTGAAGAAGGCTTATCAGAGTGTCTCGGTCGGCGACCCCCTGCATTCCCAGGCTCTCGTCGGCCCGCTGATCGACAAGACCGCGTTCGACGGCATGCAGAAGGCCGTTGCCGAGGCCAAGGCTCATGGTGGCTCCATCACCGGCGGCGAGCGCATCGATGTCGGCCACGCCGACGGCTATTACGTAAAGCCAGCACTGGTGGAAATGCCGAAGCAGGCAGGCCCTGTTTTCGAAGAGACCTTCGCGCCTATCCTTTACGTCATGCCCTATGACGATTTCGATACCGTCATCGACGAGCACAATGCCGTTGCCGCCGGCCTTTCGTCGTCAATCTTCACGCGCGACATGCAGGAATCCGAGCGCTTCCTCGCAGCCGATGGCTCCGATTGCGGCATCGCCAACGTCAACATCGGCACGTCTGGCGCCGAAATCGGCGGCGCATTCGGTGGTGAGAAGGAAACCGGCGGCGGCCGTGAATCCGGCTCGGACGCCTGGAGAGCCTATATGCGCCGGGCGACCAACACGGTGAACTACTCCAAGGCCCTGCCGCTGGCGCAGGGTGTCTCCTTCGACATCGAGTAAGCTCCATGACGATCGCCACGAGAATCGATGAGGCGGCATTTAAGCCCGCCTCGCGGATCGCCTCTATCGGCGTTTCCACCATTCTTCAGATTGGCGCGCGCGCCAGTGCGATGAAGCGGAAAGGCCTGCCAGTCATTATCCTCGGCGCCGGCGAGCCGGATTTCGATACGCCTGATAATGTGAAGGAAGCGGCGAAAGCCGCCATCGATCGTGGCGAAACGAAGTACACCGCGCTCGACGGCACGCCAGAGCTGAAGAAGGCGATCGCCGGAAAATTTCAGCGCGAAAACGGCATCGACTACGCGCTCGACGAAATAACCGTGGCGACGGGTGCCAAGCAGATCCTGTTCAACGCCTTCATGGCGTCGATCAATCCGGGCGACGAGGTCATCATCCCGACACCCTACTGGACCTCCTATTCCGATATCGTCGAAATCTGCGGTGGCGTGCCCGTTCTGATCCCTTGCGATGCCGAAGCCGGCTTTCGCCTCAAGGCTGATCAGCTGGAAGGGGCAATCACGCCGAAGACGCGCTGGCTGCTGCTCAACTCGCCGTCGAACCCATCGGGTGCGGCCTATTCCAAGGCCGACTATCTGCCGCTGATCGAGGTGCTGCTGCGTCATCCGCATGTCTGGCTGATGGTCGACGACATGTATGAGCACATCGTCTATGACGGATTCGAGTTCGTCACGCCCGTTGCGATCGAGCCTAGCCTCAAGAGCCGCACGCTGACGGTCAACGGCGTCTCCAAGGCCTATGCCATGACCGGCTGGCGTATCGGCTATGCCGGCGGCCCCAAGGCGCTGATCAAGGCGATGGCGGTCATTCAGAGCCAGGCGACGTCCTGCCCCTCCTCCGTCAGCCAAGCGGCGGCGGTTGCCGCACTCAATGGCCCGCAGGGCTTTCTTTTAGGTCGCAAGGCAAGCTTCCAGCGTCGGCGCGATCTGGTGGTCGGAAGGCTGAACGCTATCGAGGGTCTGGATTGCCTTGTACCGGAAGGTGCCTTCTACACATTTTCAGGCTGCGCCGGCGTGCTCGGAACGACAACGCCATCCGGAAAGTCCATCGAAACGGATGCGGACTTCTGCGCCTATCTGCTCGATGAAGCCCATGTTGCCGTCGTACCCGGCTCGGCCTTCGGACTGTCGCCCTATTTCCGCATTTCCTACGCGACGTCGGAAGCCGATCTTGTCGAGGCCCTCGATCGCATCGAAAGGGCCTGCGCGGCTCTCCGGCGCTAAAGCAATTCTCGTGGAAGCGCGAAGTCGAACTGCGTGAAAACAAAGAGATAGAGCATCTCCGTAATTCTGTTTAGAAACGGGGATGCCCTAGTCATCGCGTAAAGCGCCGGAAGCCTTCACATCATGATACCACGCCTCGTTTCGGCGAAAGACAGCCTCAGACAGCAGATCGGCGCCCTTACGCGCCGACTGACTGCACTCAACTTTCAAGGCCATGTCGAGACGGATGACGGCGCGCGGACGGTCGCCTCGACCGACAATTCCATCTATCAGATCAAGCCGGCCGCAATTCTCTATCCTCGCGGCGCCAACGACCTGAAGGTCATCGCAGCCACCATATCCGAGCCTGCCTTCTCCGACCTTGCCATCACACCGCGGGGCGGCGGAACCGGGACGAACGGTCAATCCCTGACATCAGGCATCGTCATCGACTGCTCCAGGCATATGGACCGCATTCTGGAGATCGATCCAGTACGAAGGATCGCGCGTGTCGAGGCTGGCGTCGTCAAGGATCAGCTCAACAAGGCGCTCAAGCCATACGGGCTGTTCTTCGCACCCGAACTTTCCACCTCCAACCGCGCTACCATTGGCGGCATGATTTCCACCGATGCCTGCGGTCAGGGCTCGTGTCTCTACGGCAAGACCAGCAACCATGTTCTCGGCCTTCGCGTGGTGCTTTCCGATGGCAGCGATTGGTGGTCGCGCCCGCTCGCCGAGACCGAGCTGGAAGAGATCAAGACTCGCAAGGATCGCATTGGAGAGATCCACAGGGTCGTCGATGCAATCGCCAGGGACAAAAGCGAACTGATCGCGGCGACCTTCCCCAAGCTCAATCGCTACATAACCGGCTACGATCTCGCCCATATCAGACACGACGACGGCCGCTTCGATCTCAACGCGGTACTGTGCGGCTCGGAAGGCACGCTTGCCATGATCGCCGAGGCCGAACTCAACGTGCTGCCCATCCCGGCGCAATCGGCTCTCATCAACATTCGCTATGACAATTTCAACGCGGCGCTTGAGGATGCACGGCGGCTGGTGGCGCTGAAGGTTGCTTCGGTCGAGACGGTCGACGAGAAGGTGCTGGGTCTCGCCAAGGGCGATATCGTCTGGACCGGCATCGCCCACTTCTTCCCCGAGGATGCCTCCGGCGCGGCCAATGGCATCAATATCGTCGAAGTACTGGCTGATGACGGCCACGAACTGGAGCGCAAGCTGGCGGATGTGACCACCGCCCTCGATAACAGCTCTTCCGCGCGCCACAAGGGCTATACGGTCGCCCGCGAAAGGGCCGAGATCGAGGCGATCTGGTCGATGCGCAAGCGCGCTGTCGGCTTGCTTGGCAATGTCGAAGGGCCGGTGCGGCCCGTCCCGTTTGTCGAGGACACCGCCGTTCCCCCGGAGCATCTGGCCGCTTACATCAGCGAGTTTCGCGCGCTTCTCGATGCCGAGGGGCTGGATTACGGCATGTTCGGCCATGTCGATGCGGGCGTGCTGCATGTCCGCCCTGCCCTTGATCTCACCCGCGCCGACCATCAGCCGCTCGTCCGCAAGATCAGCGACGGCGTCGTTGCCCTCACCCGCAAATATGGCGGCGTGCTTTGGGGCGAGCATGGCAAGGGCGTGCGCTCGGAATATGTACCCGCCTACTTCGGTGATCTCTACCCCAGCCTGCAGGAGATCAAGCGCGCCTTCGACCCGGGAGATCGGCTCAATCCCGGCAAGATCGCTTCCGGCTCATCGCGCTCGTTGCTCAAGATTGACGAAGTGTCACTGCGCGGTGACTTCGATCGCGTTATCGGCAACGATATCCGCGCCGCCTTCGATAATGCCGCCTATTGCAACGGCAACGGCGCCTGTTTCGATTTCGATGCCACAAGCCCGATGTGCCCTTCCTTCAAGGCGACAGGCGATCGTCGCTACTCTCCAAAGGGGCGCGCAGCGCTGATGCGGGAATGGCTGCACCTGCTCGCCGAGCGGAGGGTCGATCCGCGGCACGAGGCGGAAGTGCTACGTCGCACCAACCCTCTCGGCAATCTCCTGCGGCGGGCGGTCAACTCGCTCAATCCCACCAACCGAGATGACTTTTCCCACGAGGTGCGGGCGGCGATGGACACCTGCCTCGCCTGCAAGGCCTGCGCCGGCCAATGTCCCGTCAAGGTCAGCGTCCCGGCCTTCAGATCGAAATTCCTTGAGCTCTATTATGGTCGATACCTTAGGCCGCTGAAGGACCCAATCGTCGCCGCCATCGAAACGACATTGCCGCAGATGGCGCGCTTCAGGCCAGCCTATAATCTTATGACTGGTTCCCGCACCGGCCAGACCTTGCTACGGCTTGCCGGCCTCACCGCGCTTCCGACCATGCCTGCCATATCGCTCGAACGGGAAGCCGGTCGTCTCGGCGTGCGGATCGCCACGCCGGAACATCTACAGAAACTCTCGTCGGAAGAGCGCGCCCGTGCGGTCGTCATCATTGCCGATGTGTTCTCGGCTCATTTCGACCCGGCGGTCGTACTGGCTGCGCTCAAACTCGTCCTGAGAATGGGCTTCAAGCCGTGGCTCGCCATGTCGCAGAGCAACGGCAAGGCCCTGCATGTGCATGGCTATCTCGGCCGCTTCGAAAGGGCGGCAGGGAAATCCCGTGCCTATCTCGATCGCATCTCGCAGACGGGCATCCCGCTTGTCGGCATCGATCCGTCTATGACGCTCACCTATCGCAGCGAATATGCCGCCCTGCCCTCTGCCCGGCTACAGGCGCCGGTGCTGCTGCTTCAGGAATGGCTCGCGGCTAATCTCGACCGATTGCCGCCGCCACGGGCGTTGCCGCAAGAGCGCTTCACGCTGCTTGCCCATTGCACGGAACGGACGAATGCTCCGGCCGCCCTCAAGCAATGGTCCGCTCTCTTCGGGAAATTGGGTATCAAGCTCGATATGGCCGATGTCGGCTGCTGTGGCATGGCCGGCACCTTCGGCCATGAGCTGCGCAATCGCGCCATCTCGGAAAAGCTCTACGCGATGAGCTGGCAGGACAAGATCGCCGAGCACGGCAATCAAACCGTGGTCATGGCAACCGGCTTCTCCTGTCGTTCGCAGGTTGCCAAGATTGATCGTCAGACCATCCAGCATCCCGTTGAGATTCTCGATCGGCTGATTGCCTAGCCGCTTCAGAGCCGCTGCCAGCGGCCAAAACACATGTGGCGCCCGAAGGCGCCACATCTCGAAAATAGTAAGTGGAAATAGCCGCTTAGACTGCTTCTCTCATCCTGAATTTCTCCAGGCTGTAAACCTGCCCGAAGCGATTGTTAAGGAAGTCACCGAGGTCGATTTCCTCCTGGCAGACGAAGCCCTTGGCGGGAAGCTTGCCATGCGAAAGCAGATCGAGAACCGTCGTGATGCCGGCGGCCGTGGTGATCTGGATGGCGCTCATCTTCTTGCCGGCGACGACGCCCGCATAAACCTTGTTGGCATAGGTCTCCTGCATGTAGCGGCCATCGCGCCAGCCACAAACAGTGACGAAGACGACGACCACGTCCTGCATGGTGGCGGGCAGCGCGTTTTCGAACAGATCCTTCAGCACATCGCGACGGTTCTTGAGGTTCAGGTCGTTGAGCAGCGCCTTGATGATGGCCTGGTGGCCGGGATAGCGGATGGTGCGGTAGTTCATGGTGCGCACGCGGCCAGCGAGCGTCTTGGCGAGCGTGCCGAGGCCGCCGGACGTATTGAAAGCCTCATAGGTAACGCCATCGAGGGAGAATTCCTCCCGCTCTTCCATGGCTGGCACGGTGACCAGCTTGCCTTCGACGATCGCTTCGCACGGCTCGATATATTCGTTGATGAGGCCGTCCGTGCTCCAGGTCAGATTGTAGTTCAGGGCGTTGGACGGATATTGCGGCAGTGCGCCAACGCGCATGCGGACACTGTCGAGGCTGTCAAAACGCTTGGCAAGATCATTGGCGACGATCGAGATGAAGCCCGGTGCCAGGCCGCACTGCGGGATGAACGCGGTGTTTGCCCCTTGCGCCAGCTCTTCAACCTTCTTCGTCGTGGCGACATCTTCGGTGAGATCGAGATAATGAACGCCAGCTTCAAGCGCCGCTTCCGCGACGAAGCCTGTGAGATGGAACGGCGCTGCCGATAATACGGCGAACTTGCCCTTCAGGACCGCAACAAGCCCGGCGCGGTCTGCGATATCGACGGCGGCGGTGGAAATCGCAGGGTGGCGATCGATCTTGACCAGCTGCTCCTGGCTGCGGTCAGCGACGACAACCCTGTAATCGCCTGTATCGGCCAGAATGAGAGCGATCGCCCCGCCGATCTTGCCTGCACCGATGACCACTATGTCCTTCATATAAATCCCCTGCATTTCATTGATAAGATTTTTATAAGTGTAGGCAGGAGTTGAACGATTCATAGCGACATAAAACGCATTTCGTTGTATAATTCTATACAAAACGACGAAGATATTTCGCAGAATGCAGGAAACGTCATGCAAGTTACAGATAAGGACCGCGAACTGATCGCCTTGCTGGGCCAAAATGCCCGCATGCCGGTGGCAACGCTCGCCAAAAGGCTGTCGTTGTCGCGCACCACCGTCCAGGCGAGGCTCGAGCGATTGGAGCGAGAAGGTGTGATTGCGGGCTATGGTGTGCGGCTGTCGGAGACCTATCTTTCCAGCCTTATCCGCGCGCATGTGCTGATCACCATCGCGCCGAAGGCGCTGTCGGCCGTGACGGCGTCGCTGGACGCAATCCCCGAGGTGACGACGCTTCATTCTGTCAGTGGCACCTTCGATCTGATCGCCATTATCGCGGCGCCGTCGATCTCTGAGCTGGACCAGCTGATCGACGGCATCGGCACGATCGACGGCGTCGAGCGCACCCTGTCATCCATCATTCTTTCGACGCGGATCTCACGCTAGCACCGGCATATCAGCCAAGCGTCGCCGGCTCCATCTCAGGGGTGGTGGAAAGGACTGCCTCCTTCAAAGCCCGCGAATAGGGATGCTGCGGGTTGTCGAGAACGGCGCGAGCGCCACCCTGCTCGACGATCTCGCCCTTCTTCATGATGATGATGCGGTCGCTGATATAGTAGGCAGTCGCCAGATCATGGGTGATGTAGATGATCGAGAGACCGAGCTCCTTCTTCAGCTGACCGAAGAGATTGACGATCGCCATTCTAAGCGACGCATCGACCATCGAGACCGGCTCGTCGGCCACCAATAGCCGCGGCTGCGGAATGAGTGCTCGGGCGATCGCGGTTCGCTGCAACTGCCCGCCCGACAGCTCATGCGGAAATCGCCCCTTCACCTCGGCAAGCGTCAGGCCGATATGGGCGAGCGCCGTATCGGCCATATGCTCGATTTCGGCACGACTCGGACGAGATCTATCGGGCGAAAAATTCTGCGCTGTTTCAAATAGATATCGGTCGATCCTCTTAAGCGGATTGAACGCCTCGAACGGGTTTTGAAGGACTGGTTGAACTTCGCGCATGAAGGCCCGC
Organism: Rhizobium sp. NPDC090279; assembly: GCF_044769665.1. Taxonomy (NCBI): domain Bacteria; kingdom Pseudomonadati; phylum Pseudomonadota; class Alphaproteobacteria; order Hyphomicrobiales; family Rhizobiaceae; genus Rhizobium; species Rhizobium sp. NPDC090279. The sequence goes on from NZ_JBIVYI010000006.1 coordinate 294,070, forward strand.
CGCTCACTCTTGCCGTGAACGGCAACGGGACGCCCGCGAAAATTCAGGCTTCCCTCGGTCGGCGCCGTCTGACCGAGGATCATCGCCGCAATCGTCGACTTTCCCGAGCCGGATTCACCGACGATGGAGAGGATTTCCGGCTCCTCTCCCAAGGTCAAACTGACATCATGCACCGCCACTATCTGACGATGGCTGAGCATGCCGCCCTGACGATAGATCTTGCTGACATGCTGGAGTGAAAGAAGATCGCTCAAACGTGTCCTCCCGTCACTGCGAAGCAGGCAACGCGCCGATCCGGCTCGACGGCCACCATCGGCGGCGCTTCGCGGCTGCAGATATCCATGCGCTTCGGACAGCGCGGATGAAAACGACACCCCTCCGGCGGCATGGCAAGATTGGGCGGTCGGCCCTCAAGCGACGGGCGCTCGGAGGCGTCGCCGATCCGCGGCAGGCTTGCGACCAGATGCTGCGTATAGGGATGCAGCGGCAGCTGGAAGAGCTTGCGCGTCGGCGCCTCTTCCACCAGCCGGCCGGCATAGACGATGCCGATTCGGTCGGAAACCGCGGCGTGAACGCCCATGTCATGGGTGACGAACAGGAAGGACGAGCCCATCTCGCGCTGGATCTCGCGGATCATCGACAGCACGTCGCGCTGGACGATGACATCGAGCGCCGTCGTCGGTTCGTCGGCGATGATGAATTCCGGCGTCAGGATGGTGGCGAGCGCGATCGTCATGCGCTGCCGCATGCCACCGGACAATTCATGCGGATAGGCGTCGAGGAGATGGGCGTCGAGCTTCAATCGCTGGAGATGAGCGCCTACGCGGTCGAAGAAGGTGGCGCGATCGGCCTTCATGTGGCGGAAGGCGAAATCGGTGAACGAATGCCGGATACGCCGCACAGGATTGAGCACGTTCATCGAACCCTGCATGATGTAGGAGAGATGCCGCCAGCGAAGCGACGCCCGCTGCTCCGGCGTCATCGCGTATATATCCTGCGTTCCGCCGTTGAAGTGAAAATTGACTGCACCCGATACAACGCGAAGCGGCGGCCGGATGGCACCCGCGATCGTCTTGATCAGCGTCGTCTTGCCGCTGCTCGATTCACCCGCAACGCCATAGATCTCGCCGCGACCGATCGACAGGCTGACATCATCAACCGCCCGCACCTCTCGGTCGATGCCGTAGAGGAAAGCCCGGTAATATGCCTTGAGGTTGTTGACCTCGACGACAGCCTCCATGCCTAGCCCCCCATCCGGTTCAAACGACTGCGAGGGTCGTTGTATTCATTCATCGACATCGACAACAGGAAGAGCGCCATGAACAGCACGACGATGGCGGCGACGGGTGCTGCGACCCACCACCATGTGCCGGCGATCAGCGCCGAATGCGCATTGGCCCAATAGATCATCATGCCCATCGTCGGTGTCTCGATGTCGGTGAAGCCGAGCACCGACAGCGTGATCTCCATGCCGATCGACCAGATCATATTGTTCATGGTCGTGGCGAAGACGATCGGCAGCACATAGGGCAGATGCTCCTGGACGAGGATCTTGGACATGCTCATGCCGGAATAGACGCTCTGGGTGGTGAAGGGCCGCGTTTTCAGGCTGATCGCCACGGAGCGGATCAGGCGCGCGTCGTAGGACCAGCCGAGCGCCGCCATGACGACGATCAGCACCGTCCAGGTCATGCCGTCCTTCAGCACGAAATAAAACAGAATCAGCAGCGGAAACTGCGGAATGACCATGATGCTGTCATTGATCGCCATCAGCACGCGATCGACGGCACCGCCGGCATAGCCCGCCACCAGCCCGACCACCAAAGAGATGATACGGGACAGAAAAGCGACGCCGATGCCGAAATACAGCGTGTTGCGCAGCGCGACGGCAAGCTGCCAGAAGACGTCCTGCCCACGCGACGTCGTGCCCAGCCAATAGTCCCCATCCGGCGGCATGTCGGGTGGCAGCAAATAGAGGTCGGAAGGACCATAGGGCGAGAAATAAGACAGGATCACCATGCCGACGATCACGGCAAACAAAAGCAGGCCGCAGAGGAATTCGCCATTCTGTCGAGCAAGATCACGAACGATCGTCAGCATGGGCCTATTCCACCTTGATGCGCGGGTCGATCAGCGGACCCAGTATGTCGATGATGAAGACGGCGGCGGCAACGCCGACGATCGACAGCGCGCTTAGCCCCAAAACAAGGCTGTAGTCGCCGGCATGCACGGCCGAAATCAGGAGATTGCCGATGCCGGGATAGCCAAAGACGATCTCGGTGATCACGGTGCCGTTGAAGACAGCACCGAGCGACATGGCAAGGCCGGTGAACTGCGGCACCATGGCATTGCGGGCGATATAGGAGCGCAGAATCTTGCGCTTCGGCACGCCGCCGAGCTCGGCGAAGACAACATAGTCCTCGGTGATGATATTGGAGACGAGCGCCCGCATACCGATGAGCCAGCTACCGGTCCCAACGAGGATCAGCGACAGCGCCGGCAGGATGGAGTGGCGCAGGATGTCGAGTACCAGCGTCAAGGAGAGATCCAGATTGGTGTTCATCTCATAGCCGCCATTGATCGGCAGGATCGGCCAGATGTAGCCGAACAGGATGATGAGAACGAAGGCAAGGATGTAATAGGGTATCGGCTGCATGGCGATGAAGACGAGACTGATCGCCTTCAGCAACATGCTCTTGCGATAATAGCCCGCCAGCGCGCCGATCATGTTGCCAAGCAGGAATGTGATGATGACAGAAACGGTCATCAGCCCGATCGTCCAGGGCAGCGCCCTGGCAATAATGGCAGAAACGGGCGTCGGAAATGCCGAGAGCGATGGCCCGAGATCGCCGGTCGCAAGGCGTCCCCAGAAATGCAGATATTGCTGCCAGATCGAACCTTCGAGCCCGTAGAGTTCGCGAAGGGACTGACGCATCAGTTCGACGGCGCGGGGATCGGATTGGCCCATCTGCTGGATGGCGCCGATGCTTTCCTCGACGGGGTCGATCGGCGTCATATGCGTGATGAAGAACGTCGCGGAGATGCCGAGGAAGACAACGAGCAGAAACTGGCCAAATCGTTTCATTACAAAAACTGGATAGGACGTCATGCCGTCGTCTTCCTTGCTGCTCGCAGCTCACCGCTGATCGAAAAGATCGCCGGTCCGCTTCTCGCGCCCGGCGATAGGTGCCTGATGCGGCATATCTGCCGCATCAGGGTAGGGAGATTTACGGCTGTGCCGGCTTGAGCTTCACCATCATCAACCGCGAGTTTGCCCAATTGGGAACGGGGTCGGTATAGGGATCTGCGATCGTCGGGTAACCCTTCCAGTAGGTCGTATCCATAGACGTGAAGACGTTATAGGACATCAGCGGAATGGTCGGCATTTCGCGGGCCACCAGCTTCAGATAGTCCTTGCCAAGCTCGATACCTTTCGGATCATCGGCGCTGATGCGACGAATGTTCTCGATGATCTTGTCGAGCTCAGGATTGGACCAGCGTTGCCAGTTACGTGGCGCCTGGTTCTCACCCTTCTTGGCGACGAATTCCGAATGCCAACTGTCGAGGAAGAAGGACAGGTCGGGATCGCCGCCCCATGTCTCGACGCTCCAGGCGATGGCGACTTGGTAGCTGCCGGGCTGCAGCCCCACCTGCCAGAGATTTGTCGTCGGCGCCGCCTTGGAGTCGATCCCGAAGGCCGCCCATTGCTGGGCGATCAGCGTGCCGGCCCGAGTGAAGACGGAGCGGGTGTCGCCCTCGACCGTCAACCGGATCTTGAAGGGTTGGCCATCCGGCGTCATCCATTTGCCGCCCACCTTCTTGAAGCCAGCCTTTTCCAGAAGCTCGGCGGCCGCCTGCGGATCGGGCTTCCACCAACCATAGCCGAAGGCGGCGCTGATCGCGGCCGGATCGGTCGGGATCTGATCCTTAAACTTCGGCTGCTTGCGCAGGATATCGGCAATCTGCTGGCCGATCGTTGGATCATAGGGTTTGATCTTGCGCTTGCCGGTGTCGACCTCGAAATTCTTCAGCCAATCCTGCAGCGGCGCCTGATAGTCGGTCATGGCAATCGCGGTCGGCGGAACACCGAGCGCGGAAAGCGTCGCCGCGCCGCGATAGCTCGCCATATCGACGGCCTTGATATCGATCAGCAGCGCCAAGGCCCAGCGTACGTCGGCATTTTGGAACAACGGGTCCTGATTGTTGAAGATCACCGCCGGCAACGTCGGATCGGGATGGGCGAAGGGGAAGCCGGGGAACCAGCTTTCGACCGTCTTCGACTTTTCCTTCAGCGTGAACATGCCCTCCGGCGTGTTGTCGTGAATGATATCGAGGTTATGTTCCAGCTGGGCGATGGTGCGCTTATCCGGCGGACCGGGATCGACATAGCTCACATATTTCGGCGCCGGCTCGCCGAAGCGGCCAAGCGAGGTACGCTGCCAGTCGTCGCGCTTCTCCCAGGTGTACCATTTGCCCTGCGGGTCAAAGGCCTTCAGCTTGTAGGCGCCGAGCGAAATGGGATTGGCGTTATCATAGCGGACGGGATCGGCGACCTTCTCGAAGACATGCTTCGGCATGATCCACGCCCCGTTCCAGCGGACGGTAAAGATCGCATGGAAGCGCGAATTCGGCTTTTTCAGCTTAAAGACAACAGTGTAAGGGTCGGGCGCCTCGACGCTTGCAACCTGCACCGAGAAAGCCGCGCTCCAGACCATGCCCGGATGGTCCATCTGCGTCTTGACGGTGTAGACGACATCGTCTGCGGTGAATTCGACGCCGTCGCTCCAGTAGAGACCTTTGCGCAACTTCACCGTCATCTGGGTGAAATCATCATTATATTGCGGCTTGTCGGCGGCGAGCGAATTGTCCCAGGCCGAGCCGCCCAATCCCTTTTCCGGATCGATGTACCAGAGCGTATCCATGGTCAATTGCTGGAGACCGGTCGAAACACCGCCGCCGCCATTGACCCAGATGTTGAACCAGCCGGGATTCTTGATCGTTCCCTCCGGGTTCTCGACGATCAAGGTCTCCTTGCGAGGCAAGGACGCAAAATCCTGAGCCTTGGCTGTCGCGACGAGGCCGAATGTGGCCAGCGCGACGCCGAAAGCGAGCTTTTTCCATTGCTGCATGATCTCTCCTCCCTTTGTTGTCGATTGAGCGCAGTGCCGAACAGGGTCGGGCGGACCGCGACTTTCTTCCCCTTATGCTTCCCAAGCCAAGCGGGACCGCCTCCTCGCGATCCAGCAGCCGCCGTCTGTCACACCGACAGTCGGATCACCGTGTAGGACAGCGGTTTCAGCGTGGCGCGAAGCCGACCGTCCTCCACTTTCGCGTCGCCCGTGTTTGTGGGAACCACAGCATTCGGATGGGATGCCGTGTTGACCGCACGCAAGTCCTCATGAACCATCTCGTGCTGCTCGATGACGCGGGCGCCGGCAAAGCCCTCCAGTCGGGTATCGAGATCGAGCGAACTGTTGGGATGGCGATTGACGGCGAATAGCGTCACCATCTTGCCCACCTCGTCGTGAACCGCCGATACATCGAGATAAGGCACGTCGTCGGCCTCGTCGCTGTCATAGGTCGGACCATCGGTGATGAGACGCAGCGCATAACCGCGACCGTATTTCGAGGCGAAATAAAGCGGATAATAGATGGTCTGCCGCCATGCCGGGCCGCCATCTTCCGTCATGATCGGCGCAATGACGTTGACGAGCTGCGCGATGCACGCAATGCGGACGCGATCGGCGCGGCGAATGAAGGTATTGAGGATGCCGCCGACTTGCAGCACATCCTCGAAATTATAGACATCCTCAAGCAGATGCGGCGCATCCGGCCATTCGTCCCGCGCCAGAATATCCTTGTCCTGCTGGTTGGAATGGTACCAGACGTTCCATTCGTCGAAGGAGATGCCGATCGTCTTCTTCGAGCGCTTCTTCGCCTTGATATAGTCGATGACGCCGCCGATGGTGACGATGTAGCGATCGAGCTTTTCCGCCTTGGCCAAATAGTTGAGCGTATTCCTCTCGCGATTAGCGAAATACATGTGCAGCGAGATGTGATCGGCGCTGTCGTAGCACTGGTCGAGAACCTGCGCTTCCCAATCCGGATAGGTCTTCATGTCGGAATTGGAAGAACCGCAGACGACTAGTTCCAGCGATTTGTCGAAACCGCGCATGGCTTTTGCGGTTTCATCGGCGAGACGGCCATATTCGAAGGCCGACTTGTGACCGACCTGCCAGGGGCCATCCATCTCGTTGCCGAGGCACCACAGCTTCACGCCGTGGGGATCAGCCCAGCCGTGCTTGCGCCGCAGGTCCGACCAATAGGTGCCGCCGGGATGGTTGCAATATTCGAGGAAGTTGCGGGCGTCGTCGAGACCGCGTGAGCCGAGGTTGACGGCAAGCATCGGCTTGGTGTTGGCCTTCCTGCACCAATCGACGAATTCGTTGACGCCGATCTGATTGCTCTCGCGGGTTCGCCAGGCAAGATCGAGGCGCACGGGGCGCTCTGATCGTGGCCCGACGCCGTCCTCCCAGTTATAGGCGGAAACGAAATTGCCGCCGGGATAGCGGCAATAAGGCGAGTTCAGCTCGCGCACGAGCTCGATAACGTCCTTGCGAAAACCATGCTCATCGGCAGTTGGATGGCCTGGCTCGTAGATGCCGCCATAGATCGCCCTGCCGAGATGCTCGAGAAAGGAGCTGTAGAGCCGATCGTCAATATCGGCAATTCGGAAATCACGGTGGACGATCACATGCGCCTTCACGGCCTTCCTCCCTTATATATCAAATATCTCGTTCTTATACCTTGATCTTGATATACTTTTGGAGGGCCGTCAACGCAGCTGAAACGAAAAACAGCACAAAGGCAGCAAGGCCAGTACCTGTACATCGACAATATAAATAGCAAAAACAATAGTTTATAAAAAATATGACTTATCGGAATTTTACTCCGGTCACGTGTTATATATCACATTTTTTGATATTATTGCGCCAGATCAATGCGCATCAGGATATCGCGGCCGTAATTGCCGAAACCACGACCGAAAATATTGACGCCGCCCGTGTTGCGGGCATCTTCGGCAATCCCCACCCGCAGACGGATCGAGGAATGCTGGCCGATAGCGAGATCATCGACGGTCACGTCGGAAGCGGCAACGCCGTCAATGAACGTGCCCTTCTTCGAGATTCGCCAGGTCTTGAGCTTGCCGTATTGAGAGCCTTCCAACTTCCACCAGCCTGGCGTGAAGGCCCCGCGCTTGTCGCCGTAATCGCCGGGTGACGTCCACGTGCCGACGGCGACACCGTTGATCCAGACGGTGATGTCGGACGGCCAGTCCGGATTGGTGCCGGGCACCTCGGAGGACAGCTCCATCGAGAATTCGATGGCGTTGACATTTCTGTTCAAGATCTTGGCATTGTTCGGGAATTTATATTCGACATGGCCGCGGCCGAACCAGAGAAGGCCGGCCTGCATGCGCTGCGGATCGAGAAAGTAATCAGGAACATCGAGCAGGCCGATCACGCCCTCGGTCGAACATAGGCCGCACGGCGCATGCGTCTCGCAGCTCGTATAGAGGCCGATCGGCATGGCGACTTCGATCACGTCTTCATCGTGCTTGAAGGCCTGATCCTCGAAGCTCAGCAGAATTTCGTCGTAAAGCGCAGTGCAGATCTTCTGGTAGCCCTTGCGCGCTTTCGCAGCCTTGGTCTCGACAAGACCGGCCTCCTCCAGGATCATAATGCCCGTTGCGACCGTCGATTGCGGCAGATCCAGTTCCCGGGCGATCTCGTTCACGTTCAACGAGCCCTTGACGCAGAGCAGCTTCAACATGTCGACGCGTGCCGGCGCCGAAAGCGCCCTGAAGACCGCCGCGTTCTCACCCGCATAAATTGTTAGAAAGCCGCGCTTCATCGAATCCCGAATACCCCATCAACAGCTTTCATTTATATCAGGATTTTTGATTTCACAAGAGATATCGGCTCGAACGCCCTGACAGGCGCCTTCCCTGGGGAATAGGAAGGCGCCATTCCGCTCAGCCGCTACACAACTCGGTGTAAAGCCGATGGCCTCATTTGCATGTCTCTATCCGCTTCAAGGCAGCCGTAATACCGGAGAGCGAGTAGGAATAGCTCGTTTCTGTGCCTCGCCTGGAGCTTGCCTGCAGCTGCAGCTGGGCGCCGCCTTTCATGGCGCTCACCAAGGTCGGTTCCTGCCCCTCGTTCCTCACCCAGCCGTGCCGGTCTTTCGTAAACATCGGGAAGCTCTTGTCGCCGACCGTCGCCGTCATCTGCGCGCCGTCTTTCAGGTCATAGCCCATGGCCGCTTCCGGAACCAATTTGCCGCCGGGGGACAGGCGCGAGACGATGAAGAAGTTGTCGCCATGGTCGACACTGGCGGGCTGCTGCGCAACCGGCCGCGATAGAACATAGCAGCTGACGCTGTCGCCGGATTTATAAGAATATGCGCCCCAATGATCGAATTGGTCGATACGAACGGGCACTTCCGCATGGGCGATACCAGCACCGAATGCGACAAAGACCAGAGCGGGGGCGAAATTTCTTGCAAACATAATTTCCTGCCATTTCTTGTTTCAAGGACATTGAAAGCGAGAGATGTACTCACACACGGGCGGCAGTTTCGGTGCGGTGCGTTATCCGATTGTTAACGTGTTCCTTAAAATTTGTTCATGTTAGAAGACACGCAGAGAACCATACCGGAGGAGAGTGCAACCATGTCGAGCGTTACCATTTCGGTGCTGGACAGTCCGTCGGACGCCGATCGCCGTTCAATTCTCGCGCCTCTGGACGCCTTCAATACGGCCAAGGCCGGCAACGAGAACTACGAGCCGATCGCCGTCGTGCTCCGCAACGAAACAGGCGGTATCGTCGGCGGCATCTGGGCGCAGCTTTACTTCGACTGGGCCTTTATCGAACTTCTTTTCGTCCCCGAAAGCCTGCGCGGCGGGGATTTCGGATCGAAGCTGATCCACGAGGTGGAGGAAATCATCAGGGCGAAAGGTGCTGTCGGCATATGGCTCGATACATTCAGCTTTCAGGCGCCGGGCTTCTATGAACGGCAAGGCTATGAACGCTTCGGCGCGCTCGAAAACTATCCGAGAGGCATGACGCGTTTCTTCTATCGCAAGGTCTTTTGATCGTCAGCGCCAAGCCCGAGACATTCGCACTCAGAACGAGCAAGCCGAACCCACTGAACTGTCAAGGCTTCATCCATTTTCACCGCCTCTATCGGCGTTGACGATCAGTTCACAGATTGCGCTGTTCCATGCAACCGCATCCATGCACATATACGCGCATGAACTCGCGGCCTTTGCGAGCCATGGCATGAAGAGGCATGCAAGAGATGTATCGAATATGTCTCGCCGCATCTGCCTGGACGTGCGTGGCGCAAAATCGAGCCGTGCCAACCGGATACAGTAGGATGATATCATGAAGAAGATCGGTTTCCTTTCATTCGGCCACTGGACGCCTTCACCCCAATCGCAGACACGCTCGGCGTCCGACACGCTGCTGCAATCGATCGATCTTGCCGTGGCTGCGGAACAATTGGGCGCGGACGGCGCCTATTTTCGCGTGCACCATTTCGCGCGTCAGCTTGCTTCACCCTTCCCGCTGCTGGCAGCCGTCGGCGCCAAGACCAGCCGCATCGAAACCGGCACGGCCGTCATCGACATGCGCTATGAGAACCCGTTCTACATGGCCGAGGATGCGGGCGCTGCCGATCTTATCGCCGGCGGACGTCTCCAGCTCGGCATCAGCCGCGGTTCACCCGAACAGGTGATCGATGGCTGGCGCCACTTCGGCTATGCCCCGATGGAAGGCGAAAGCGATGCCGACATGGGGCGTCGGCACACGGAAGTGCTGCTCGACCTCCTGCGCGGCGAAGGATTTGCCCAACCCAATCCCCGGCCGATGTTCCCCAATCCACCCGGTCTGCTGCGCCTGGAACCCCATTCCGAGGGCCTGCGCGAGCGCATCTGGTGGGGCGCCGGCTCCAACGCCACGGCGGTTTGGGCGGCAAAGCTCGGCATGAACCTGCAAAGCTCGACGCTTAAGGACGATGAAAGCGGCCTGCCCTTCCACGTCCAGCAAGCCGATCAGATCAAGGTCTATCGCGAGGCTTGGAAAGAGGCCGGACACAAGCGCGAGCCGAGGGTGTCGGTCAGCCGCAGCATTTTCGCGCTGGTGAATGATCTCGACCGCGCCTATTTCGGCCGTAGCGGCCAGGATGCGGACAAGGTCGGTTTCATCGATGAGAACACCCGCGCCATTTTCGGCCGCAGCTACGCCGCCGAGCCGGACGTTTTGATCGAAGAGCTGGCAAGGGACGAAGCCATCGCGGCAGCGGACACGCTGCTCCTGACCGTGCCGAACCAGCTCGGGGTCGACTACAACGCCCATGTCATCGAAAGCATCCTGACTCATGTCGCGCCGGCATTGGGCTGGCGTTGATACCAGTCTGGCGATAGGCGCCCGCATTGGCAGGAAATAACGTCAAGCTGCCCGCGAAACCTGAATTTCGCGGGCAGCCATTTCAGATGCATCCCATGGAGGTCGCACGCCTAGCAAATTCAAGCCAAGGCATTGCGACGTCCCAACATATGAAGTGCTGCCAGCACCAATAATGCCATGACGGCGGAGAAAGCCACCAGCGGCCATGCGCTATCGCCATCCAGGACGGTGACTGCCAGCGTCCCCGCCAGGCTCACGATCAAGCTCTGAATGCAGAAATAGAACGCCACGGCCGATCCGGCGATGTCGCCGAATTCCGCAAGCGCTCCATTCGCCGTTACTGATCCGGCGAAGACGATGCCGACGGCCATGATCCACATCGGAAGCACAAAGCTTGCGAAGGACGGCGAGCCGTAGAGCTGACCAACCGCAAGGGCAGCCGCGCCGGCAAGCAGCAGCGTCATGCCCCGTGCCACACAGCCAGCGACGCCCCATTTCTCGACGAACGAGCCGGCAAAGCGTGTCGTTACGATCATCACGACGGCCACCGTTGCGAATGCGACGCTGAAACCGAGTTCCGAATAGCCGGCCCGGCCGATCAGCACGCGCGGCGCGGTCGAGAAGAACACGAAGAAGGTTGCCCATGCCCGCACTGAAGGCCAGCGTGTAGGTCCAGAATGGGCGGCTTGTGAAAATCGGCCATATGGAGCGTCGTGGCTTGGTTGAGCCCTGAGGCCGCGTTTCATGCCACTTCACCATCGCATGGAGGGTGGCAGCCAGAGCCAGAATCGCGAGCAATATGAAGATGGCGCGCCATCCGAACCGATCGGCGATCATTGCACCTGCTATCGGGCCGAGTGCCGGCACGAAGGACAGTATCGCGCCGAATGTGGCGTAGATAATGGCCTGTTCCGGACGATTGCCGTAGACATCCCGCACGGTCGCGAAGGTCGCGACCAAGACTGCGGAAGCGCCTATCGCCTGCAGCAGGCGGCAGAGCACGAAGGCTGCCGCGGTCGACGACAGGGCCGCTCCGAGGGAAGCGGCGGCAAAGAGAACCGCCCCTGCAAGCAGGACGGGGCGACGACCGATACGATCCGAAAGCGGGCCGAACGCGACCTGCCCGAGACCGAGCATGATCATATAGAGGCTCAGCGTCAGCTGAATCACCGAGGGCGTCGTGTTTAAAATGCCGGGCATCGACGGCACGACGGGAAGATAGATATCCATGGCCAGCGAGGCGAGGATATCAAAAGGCGCCATCAGCAGCAGCGCCGCCGGCAGCGTGTGGGCCCATGACGACGGGCGTGTATTGGACATGTTAAAATTCCGCTCGAAAGAGAGTTCGGGCGGCGTCTGCCTCGGATTTCAATCAGGATGAGTTCGACAGCACGCCGCAACAACAAGAAGCTGTTGCGGCTTATCTATCTGCTGACTTGGAGTTCCCCATACCAATTGCTCCGTGGCGAGATACTTGATGGTGGCTAGCCTTTAACAGATGCCGCCAGGTCCGGCAATGATGTTGCAATCCGCAGACAGCCACAACCGCTACCTGTGAAACAGTTGGTCGCACTCTCGAAAATGAGGTGTGAATCTAATGAATTGTTAACCATGACCATGCCCTAACTGCTTGTAATTTCTTTCTTGGAGCAGATTATGGTGCGCGCATCGAAAATGGACGAGTTGAACGATCGGCTCGACTTTGTTGGACTGGGACAGGATGCCCGGCAGGCTCTCTCGGAGCTACAGCCGACCATCGAAACCGCCGTCAAAGGCTCCCTGGATGCCTTCTACGAGAAGATCACCAAACATCCGGCAATGTCGAAGCTGTTCTCGTCGCAGCAGCATGTGGCGCATGCCAAGTCCAAGCAACAGGACCATTGGAAGACGATCGCTTCGGGCAAATACGGCCCCGACTATGTCGAAGCGGTATCGGCTGTCGGCAGGACCCATGCCCGCCTGGGTCTCGAGCCGCGCTGGTACATCGGCGGCTACGCTCTGATCCTCGAGGGCATGGTGCGATCGATCGTCGCGCAGCAGCTCAACGGCTTCATGCAGCGCAAGCATGAGCAGGCCTTGTCGCGGCGGCTGTCGGCGATCGTCAAGGCCGCGCTCGTCGACATGGATTACGGCATTTCGGTCTATCTGCAGGTGCTCGGCGATGAGCGGCATCGGGCAGAAGCCGAGCGGGCCGCCGCACAGCGCGAGCAGGAGCGCGCCCTCAACGCACTCGGCCTCGCCCTGAACGGCCTTGCGAACGGCGACCTGACGGCCGATATCACCGAGGCCCTTTCGACCGAGTTCGAAGCTCTGAAGAGCAATTACAACGAATCGCTCGCATCCCTCGGCACGGCGATGCAGCACATCGAGGATTCGGTGACCCGCGTTCGCGATGAGGCCGGTTCGATCTCATCTGCCGCCGACAACATGGCACGGCGCACGGAACAGCAGGCGTCCGCGCTTGAGGAAAGTGCCGCTGCCATCGACCAGATCACCACGATCTCCGAACAGACGGCCGAGCGGACACGCGAGGTACAGGCGATCGTCAGGGAATCCGCCTCTGAGGCGGAGCGCTCGCGCGAGGTCGTTCAGCAGGCCGTGTCCGCCATGGATGATATCGAGACCTCCTCGCGCAAGATGACCGACATCATCTCCGTCATCGACGATATCGCCTTCCAGACCAACCTCCTCGCGCTGAATGCCGGCGTCGAGGCGGCACGAGCCGGCGAACAGGGCAAGGGCTTCGCGGTCGTCGCCCAGGAAGTCCGCGAGCTGGCACAGCGTTCAGCCACCGCCGCAAAGCAAATCAAGGACCTGATCGACAGGTCGTCGAACGACGTGCGCCGTGGCGTCGAACTGGTCAACCGCACGGGCGAGGCACTGTCCCTGATCGGCAATCAGGTCGCCTCCATCGACAGGAATGTCGGCGCCATCGCCCGCTCGACGCAGGAACAGGCCGTCGGCATTAGCGAGATCAACTCTGCGGTGCGCAACATGGACCAGATGACCCAGCAGAACGTGGCGCTGATGGAGGAGACGAACGCCTCGACCCGGCACCTCGCCGATATCAGCAACGAGCTCGCCGGTCTGGTCGGCCGGTTCAAGACGGTGCGCTCGGGCACGCGAACCGGGGCTGTGCGGCTGAAGCTCGCAAGCTGAGGCCGCCGCCGCTTGCCATCATTACCGGCGTTGTAGTCGTATCATTCAAAATGGCCCCACACAGATTTGGGGCCATTTCTTGCTGCCCAGCCTATCCCGGCATCTCCTCGATCTCCGCAAGCAGCCATCGGCGAAACACCTTCATCGACGCCGTCTCCGCCCGCGATTTCAATCTGGTTAGCCAATAGCTTCCGGTCATCGCGGTAATCTGGAACGGCTGCATGATCCTGCCGGCCTCGATGTCATGAGAAAACATCGCGACGGGCACGAGCGCGGCACCGACGCCGCGCGCCGCAGCCTCCACCAGCGTCAGCGACGAATCAAACATCCAGCCGCGAAGATGCGGCGGCGGCAGATCCGCCGCCCTGAACCAGAGCGACCATTCATCGATCCGATAGGATCGCAGCAGCTCGACCTCGGCAAGATCGGCAGGCGTGCGCAATCGCGCGCCGATATCGGGCCTACAGACCGGGGAGAGCGGCGCATCCATCAGATGGATCGCCTCGGTTCCATGCCATGCGCCGTCACCGAAGCGCAGGAAGAAATCCAGCCCGTCGAGCACCATGTCGGCGCGGTTGTTGTTGGTCTTCAGGCGCAGATCGACATGCGGATGCTGCGCCTTGAAGCCACCGAGACGCGGCAGCAGCCAACCAATGGCAAAGGTGCCGACGACGCCCACGGTCAGGATCTCGGCAAAATTTCCTTCCTCCAATTGGCTGAGTGTCGCGCTCATGCGGCGAAAGGCGTCGGTCAGCACCGGCAACAGCGCGTGGCCTTCATCGGTCAGGGCAAGACCGCGCGGCAGGCGCTTGAAGAGGGTCACTCCCAGCACATCCTCGAGCGCCTTGACCTGATGACTGATCGCCGTCTGCGTAACCCGAAGCTCGAGGCCCGCGCGCGTAAAACTGCAATGCCGTGCCGAGGCTTCGAAAACGCGCAGGGCGTTCAGCGGCAGCTGTGAGATGTCCATTGTGTCCTAAGGCCAAGTTTTTCTCATGTCTAAGCCCATAATTGATCGTTTGTCTAGGCCACGAAGCAACGCCATAGTCTGGCTCGCAAGGTGATTTGCCGGGTCCCAATGACGTCCACGGGTTCCGATAGGCGCACCTTTTGCCCAACATAAATCGAAGTGGAAACAAGATGACGATCTTATTGTCGCGCCGGCAAAGCCTTGCCGGTGGCCTGCTTGCGCTGCCTGTTCTCGCAGGGCTAAGCGCGGTTGGACGTGCTGCAGACGACACGTCGGGTGAGGCGCAGATTGCCGCGCTCGAAAGCAAGCATCCGGGCCGCATCTGCGTCAGCATTCTCGACATGGCCAGCGGCAGGCGCATTGAACACCGTGGCGACGAGCGCATCCTGATGTGCAGCACCTTCAAGGCCCTGGCGGTGGCTCTGGTGCTCGCTCGCGTCGACAAAGGCGAGGAAAAGCTCGACCGGCGCATTCGCTACTCGAAAAGCGATCTTGTCGACGGCTCGCCTGCGACCGGAGCGCATGTGGGCGATAGTCACGGCATGACCGTCGCGGATCTTTGCACTGCGGCGATGACGCTCAGCGACAGCACAGCCGCCAATCTATTGCTTGCAAGCTTTGGCGGCCCGAAGGCGCTGACAACCTTCTGCCGCAGCCTTGGCGACGAGATCACCCACCTCGACCGCATCGAGCCGGAACTGAACTACCACGATACGCCGGACGATCTGCGCGATACGACGACAGCGGCCGCCATGTTGGAAAACCTGCGGCGGCTCTTGTTCACTGATGTACTTTCACCGTCATCACGATCGCAGCTTGCGACCTGGCTGATCGTGAACAAGACGGGCGATGCCCGCCTGCGCGCCGGCCTTCCGAAGGATTGGCTGGTGGGTGACAAAACCGGAACGAACGGTGACAAAGCCGGTAATGCCAACGACATCGCGGTAATCTGGCCGTCGAGCCGCGCGCCCATCATCGTAACAGCCTATTGCCAAATCCCGGCAATCGCAGCCGATGAGCGTAATGCCATCATTGCCGAGATCGGCCGTATCGCCGCAACGATCTGAGATCACAAGCATCGGGTAATAGGCGCCGCCAATTACCCCTTTTCCGACCGCACGATCTTGCGCGGCCGATCATCATAATGAGGATATCATCTTGAACATACGTTTCAAATCGCTGCCAAAGCTCGGCATTGTCGCGAGTTGCCTTTTTTACGGCATCGGCGCCCATGCCGCGGAGGACACAGACCAAAAGCAGCTGGAGAGGGTGGTCAACGAAACCATCCGCCCGCTCATGAAGGAAAACGACGTACCAGGCATGGCAATCGCGATTACCGTGAAGGGCAAGCGCTATGTCTTCAACTACGGCGTCGCCTCGAAGGAGAGCGGCCAGACGGTGACGAACGAAACGATCTTCGAGCTCGGCTCCATCAGCAAGACCTTTACCGCCGCCCTTGGCTCCTACGCCCAGATCAGCGGGAAGCTGTCCTTCTCCGACAACGCGGCGAAATACATGCCGGAGCTTGCGGGCAGCAGCTTCGACAAGATTACCCTCCTCGATCTCGGAACATTCACGGCGGGCGGTCTGCCGCTGCAGTTTCCGGATGGCGTGACCGATCAGGACAAGATGGTTGCCTATTATCGCAACTGGCACCCTTCCTTTGCGCCCGGCACATACCGGCAATATTCCAACCCCAGCATCGGCCTGTTCGGCTATCTGGCGGCGCAGGCCATGGGCAAACCCTTCGATACGTTGATGCAGGACAAGATTCTTGTGGGTCTTGGCCTCAGCCACACCTACGTTCGCGTTCCACCGGCCGAGATGGGCAACTATGCCTATGGCTATTCGAAGCAGGGCAAGCCGATCCGCGTCAATCCCGGCGTTCTCGACACGCAGGCCTATGGCATCAAGACCACCGCATCCGACATGCTTGCCTTTCTCGAAGCCAATATGGGCGGCGTGAAGATCGACGGTACACTGCAGCGCGCTATCGATGCGACGCATGTCGGCTATTACGGCGTCGGCAACATGACGCAGGCGCTCGGTTGGGAGATCTATGCCTATCCGACGACGCTTGCCCGGCTCCTGGCCGGCAACTCGTCCGACATGGCGCTAGATCCGCATAAGATCGACCGCCTCGACCCACCGCAACAGCCGCGTAAGGACGTCCTGCTGAATAAAACGGGTTCGACGAATGGCTTCGGCGCCTATGCGGCCTTCATTCCCGCCCGGCAGGTCGGCATCGTCCTGCTGGCGAATAGGAATTTTCCGATCCCCGCGCGCGTTTCAGCCGCCTACAAGATCCTGGCCGCTGTCGAAAACCTGCCGGGATCGAACGAGGCGCAGTAGAAACTGGATGTGAAGATTTAGTCCGCCTCAACAAACGGCCGGCCCTCGCAAAAGCTGAAGAGGCCGGCCAACGTCATTTTACGAGTTACCAGCAGACCGGTGTGGGGCAGGATCGGCTTGGGAGGCCTCTGTCCCGTTGAAGAATTCCTGCAGGAGCCGGGTTATGCGCTCTGGCGATGTACCCTTTGCATACTCTTCCTGCATCCGGCGTCTGACTAACATTTCCAAGACTGACATGTCTTTCACCTCATAATTCCGGCGCAAGGAAAATGTCGCTCTCAATGACGTGGGAGGCAAGTTACAGTTTTTTCATGATTTTAGCGGCACCGCCGGAAGACTTCCGGCTTGCCGTCACCGCTTCCGCACCTGACGCGAAGTTAATCGGAGCGTGACCGATCTGCCACTTGCCAAAAGTCGGCTCATCGTAGAATTGAAAGCGGCCAAACGGTCGGTTGTTTGCGCTTCCTTAACTTCCGTGCTTTAGCGGGCCACACCCCGACCTTTGGATGATGTCGCCTGCAAGGAATGAATAATGCCCATAAAAAAAAGCTCTGCCTCTGACGTTTTCCAGCGCAAGATTTCGGATTTTTGCGATATGCGGCTCAAGCCGCTGCTTCAGCCGCGTAGCTTCGAGAATATCAAAGGCTTCATGATCGGTCTGATCGTGTTCCAGTCGCGTCCCCCTCTTCGGGCAGGACGTGTGGACTTCCAGGAAATCGCCGCCCTCTGTGGCATGAACGAAGAAGTGAGCCCGGAATTCAAGCGGGCTGCCCAGCCCGGCTTCGACGCTATCCTTCGCTGGCTGAGGGCAACGAAAACCAATACGGCGCGCATTTCGCCTTCCGTCTCCACGACCCGCATTTCACCTGCCGCCCGCGCGAAGGCGCCTCTGCGGGTCTCCGGCAAGCCTATGCCGGCACAGCCCGAACGCCGCGCCTTGGCCTCCTAAAACGAACTTCATACCGGTCCGCCCTTGTGGACCGGTATGCCCTTTACCAGTCTCGACAGATCACAAAAACCTCTACAGTATAATACCAGTATCGAGCAGGGCGAAATTTTCGCCGCCGTACCATCGAAGGGAAGGTTTGCCTTGGCAACTGATATTATCGAACTGGTCAGAAGTGAGCTTGCTTCCGGCGCTCAAGGGATGCCGCTCTACAAGCAGTTGAAAAGCGCGATCGAAGCGGCCATTCGCAGCCATGCCTTCAAATCCGGCTCGGTGCTGCCGGGCGAACGATCGCTTGCGGAAACCCTCTCCCTATCGCGCGTCACCGTTCGTAAGGCGCTTGCCATGCTGGAAGAGGAAGGCATGCTGAGCCGGCGACAGGGCGCGCGCAGCGAGATCGGCTCGCGCGTCGAAAAATCCCTTTCCACCCTCACCAGCTTCTCCGAAGATCTGCGCGCCCGTGGAATGGAACCAGGCTGTGTGTGGATTTCCAAGCAGTTAACCCGACCCTCGCCGGCCGAAATGATGGCGCTCGGCATCTCTGCCAATGCGCAGGTCCTGCGTATGCGCCGCGTGCGGACCGCAGACGGCGCCCCGATCGCAGTCGAACATGCCGCCGTGCCGGTTCGCTTCCTCCCCTCGCCTTCGCTCGTCGGCGACTCCCTGTACGAAGCACTCGCCGAGCACGGCTTCCTCCCGAAGCGCGCCGTGCAGCGCATGCGCGCGCGCGCCGCCACGCAGGAGGATGCGCAGCATTTGCGTTGCGAGCCAGGCGCGCCGATCCTGACGACCGAACGGCGATGTTTTCTCGCCGACGGAGAGATCGTCGAATATTGCGAGACCCGTTACAAGGGAGAGGTCTACGACTTTGTCTTCGAACTGCAAAGATAATACCAGTTTAAAACCGGTTGCTTTCTGGTGACCATTCTCTATCGTTGCACTCCGAAAAGGGGTGCCGAATGCGCAAGGAAGATCTCAATCTGAGCCTCATCGTCTCATGCCAGCCCGTACCGGGCGGGGCGATGGACGAGGCCATTTTCGTCAGCGGTTTCGCGCGTGCGGCGCTGGCCGCTGGCGCCCGCGCGCTGCGCATCGAATCGGCTGCCTATGTCGCGGCCGTCCGGGCCGCCGTCGAGGCGCCGATCATCGGCATTGTCAAGCGTGACCTCGATGACAGCCCGGTGCGCATCACTCCCTTTATCGCCGATGTCGAGGCGCTGGCCGACGCCGGCGCAAATATCATCGCCTTCGATGCCACCGACCGGCCGCGTCCTGAAACGATCGAGGCGCTGCTGGCCGCCATCAAGGCGCGGGGGCTGCTGTCTATGGCGGATTGCTCCTGCGTGGAGGATGCAAAACGCGCCCTCGACGCCGGCGTCGACTTCGTCGGCACGACCATGTCGGGCTATGTCGGCAGCGCCGAACCGGTCGAGCCGGATATCGCCCTGATAGCCGCCATGCGGCAGCTGACACCCTATGTAATCGCGGAAGGCCGTATTCGCACGCCCGAACAGGCGGCCGACGCCGTGCGAGCCGGCGCTTGCGCCGTCGTCGTCGGCTCGGCGATCACGCGAACCGAGCATGTGACATCCTGGTTTGATGACGCAGTCTCCGCTGCCTTCTTGGAGCGCGATGGCGCAACACTGGCGATCGATATCGGAGGTACGAAAAGCCTGGCAGCGCTTGTCCGAGGTTCGCAGGTGCTTGCGGAAACGACGATCGCAACCAGCAGAGAAGCAGGCCCGGACGCCTGGCTGGCGGCCATCGCAGAACAGTCAAAATCCTGGGCCGGTCGATATGAACGCGTTGGCGTCGCCGCGACCGGCTTGATAAACGACGGACGTTGGTCGGCCCTCAATCCCGCCACGCTGTCAATTCCGGACGGTTATCCGCTGGCGGCACAAGCCAGCAAGCTTTTCGGCAAGCCGGCCTTTACCGTCAACGACGCCCAGGCCGCGGCCTGGGGCGAACACAGGTTCGGCGCCGGCAATAACGAGGATACCGTCTTCCTGACGATCTCCACCGGCATCGGCGGCGGCGTCGTGGTCAACGGGCGGCTGCTGCTTGGGCTTGCCGGTCACTTCGGCCTCATCCGCAGCCCCACAAACGACCAGTCCCCATTGGAAGATGTCGCCTCAGGCCGATGGATGGCAGCCGAAGCCGCCCGCGCCGGGCATCCGGCCGAGGCGCCGGAGATCTTCCGCAAAGCGCGCGAGGGTGCCGGCTGGGCGGAGGCAATCGTCGCACAGTCCGCGTCGCGCGCGGCCCTTCTATGCCGCGACATTCAGATGATGTTCGCACCAAAGCGTATCGTCATCGGCGGTGGCATCGGTCTGGCCTCCGGCTATCTCAAGGTCATAGGCGCGCAACTCGCTGGTTTGCCTCAGCATCTCGCACCTCACCTGGTTGCCGCAAGCCTTGGTTCCCATGCCGGCATCATCGGCGTGGCGGACCTTGCTGGGCGTCATCGATGAACAAACCTGCCTAGTTCGACCAACAACGATAAAGAAAGGGAACAAGAATGAAATTCAAACACATATCATCCGCACTGCTTGCCCTGATGCTGTCGGCGACGGCGTTGCCGGGACTGGCAAACGCCAAGGTCGTCGTCCTCGGCTGGCCGGGAGGTTCCGAGGAAACGGCGCTGCGCGCCACCGCCGATCTCTACAACAAGACGGCATCGGATGCCGACAAGGTCGAGCTTCTGTTCTTCAACCGCGACGGCTTCTTCGACAAGCTGCAGGCCGATATGGCGGCCGGCTCCAATGCCTTCGACGTCAATCTGGTCGCGACCTATTCGATCGGCCGCTATGCGCCCTATATGGAGCCGATCGAGCTCAATGCCGACGCCTCCAAGGTGTTCGGCGATACCGTGCTGAAGACCATGCAGTTCGACGGCAAGCAATATGGCGTGCCGACTGATCTGTCGCTGCATTTCATGTATTACCGCAAGGATCTCGTCGATGCCCTCATCGCCGATCCCGATGCCAAGGCGAAGTATGCCGAGATCTCCAAGAAGTATCTCGGCAAGGAGCTTGCCCCCAAGCAGCCCGATGATTGGACCTGGGATGATTGGGCAGCCACGTCACTCTATTTTAGCAAGCAGGTGAACCGTCAAAGCCCGGTCCGCTATGGCACCGTGCTGCAGATGAAGAACCTGCTGTTCAACATGATGGTGTTCCAGTCCCTGCCGCGCTCCTATGGCGGCGACTGGATGGACGCGAGCGGCAACGTCACGATCGACTCGGATGCCTATAAGACTGCGCTGAAGCTCTACAAGACGCTTTACGACGCCGGCGCCTCGCCGAAGGATTCGCTGAGCTACGAATATGCGGAAACCAACGCCGCCTTCAGCTCGAGACAGGCCGCGACCGCCCTGCAATGGAATGCAGCGGCGGCCGAGCTCACCGATGCGAAGAAATCGCCCGCTGTCGCCGACGTCACCGGCATCGTTGCGCCACCGGCGGGGCCGAACGGACGCGCCGACCATATTCACGGTCTCGGCCTCGGGCTGAACAAGAATGCGCAGAACAAGGAGGGCGCGGTCAAGTTCCTCAAGTGGCTGTCCTCCGAGGATGCCGCCCTTGCCTATGCGCGCGCCGGCGGCTCCCCCGCATTGACGCCGGATGTCGTCGCCAAGGTGGCAAAGGAGCGTCCCGATCTCGTGAAGCTCGGCGAATTTGCCAGCAAGTACGGCTACGTCATGACGGGTGCCACCTCGGCCAAGGCCCTTTCCGTCTATGAGCTGCAGGCCAAGGAATTCACCGGCTACTGGTCCGGCCAGCAGAGCCTCGACGATGCGCTTGCCCATACCAAAGCGGGCATGCAGGATCTCCTGAAGAAATAAGGACAAGGCCGGGTGCCTGCTTTGGACCAATTCCAGGAAAAGTGTATTGCGGTTTTCCGTCCGGAATTGCGTAAAAACAAAAGAATAGAGCCTTTCCGCGATTCGAAGAAAAGCGGAAAGGCTCTAGCGGCATCCGGCCAAAACGGCTGACACCCATGGCTCTTGTAAAACGCTCTGAAGGCAGGCTCTACCTGGCACCCCTTGTCGGGTTTCTGCTGCTGTTCCTCGGCTTCCCGGCCCTCCTCAATCTCGTCTATTCCATCTCGACAGTTTCGTTCGAGACCCTGCGCAGTCCCCGGATCAGCGGCTTTGGCAATTATGTCTCGGCGCTCACGGACGCGTCGTTCTGGCAATCGGTCTGGTTCTCCTTGCGCTTCGGCATCATCACGGCTGTCTCGGAGTGTCTGCTCGGCCTTTTCCTGGCGATTTTCCTCAAGCCGCTTCTGTCGGCGCGGCCCGTGCTGATGGCGCCGATGATGCTGCCTTTGATGGTCGCGCCCGCCATGGTCGGCCTCATGTATCGCCTCGTGCTGCACGAATTCGCCGGACCCGTGCCCTACTATCTGTTCGAGTGGTTCGGCGACAGCCCGGCCTTCCTCGACTACACGAACGCCTTTCGCACGCTCATCGTCGTCGAAGTGCTGCAGTGGACGCCCTTCGCCTTTCTGCTCTTCTACGTCGCCTATATCGCCATTCCCGAGGATGTGCGCGAAGCGGCGGCACTGGACGGCGCGACCGGCCTACAACGGCTATGGCGCATCGAATTGCCGCTGATGATGCCGACGCTGATCGTCGCCTTCTTCATCCGCTTCATCGACGGCTTTCGCGTGTTCGACAACGTCTACGCCCTGACAGGCAGCGGCGCTGGCGGATCGACGACGTCACTGTCGATTTACATCTATCAGGCCTTTTTCAAGGAAGGCGCCATCGGCAAGGCGGTCGCAGCCTCCGTCGTACTGTTCATCACATCGCTGCTGGTTCTCTCCGGTCTGAACTGGCTGGGCGCGCGAAGGAAGAAATGAGATGCTGAAGCCTCTGCGCTGGATCGTCTACGGCATCGTGGTCCTGGCCATGAACTTCCCGATCCTCGTCACTCTCATCACCTCGTTCAAGACGACGCGCGAGATCTCCGGCAATCCCGGCCTTTGGATCGAGCAGCCGACCTTCGACAACTATCTGAAGGTACTGACGGACACCGAGCGCTTCAATATCTTCCTCTATCTCGCAAACAGCGCGGCGGTGGCGCTCACCGGCACGTTGCTGGCGATCCTGCTCTCCTTCCCCGCGGCTTACGTGATAGCCCGCGGCGAGACCGGGCAGAAGATCCTGCTGCCGCTCGTCGTCAACCTTCGCGCCGTGCCGCTGGTTGTCTTCGCGATCCCGCTTTACATGATGTATCAATGGCTCGGCCTGCTCGATACGAGGATCGGCCTGGGGTTGATCCTGACGATCGTCAACATCCCGCTGGCGCTGGTGATGCTGGTCAATGCCATATCCGACATTCCGGTGGAACTCGATGAGGCCGCGACGGTCGACGGCGCCAGCGTTTTCCAGATCATGGTCAGGGTCATTCGTCCGGTGGTCCGACCCGCGCTTGTCACCACCTTCATCTTCGGCTTCATCACCGCGTGGAACGAATTCCTCTTTGGGCTGATGCTGACGACCAACCGAGCCGTGCCGATGACGGTCGGCGCTTCCTTCTTCTTCGCCGCCAGCGGCGGCGGCGTGCAATGGGGCCTGGCATCCGCCGTCATGATCCTCGGCGCCTTGCCGCCGGCTCTCCTTGGCCTCGTAATGTATCGGCAGCTTTCGGGCTCGATGACGGCGGGCGCAGTCAAAGGCTAGCGTCCGCGGGAGCTGCAATCCGAGACATGATCCAACCCCATGCGCCCCGAAGGCATAGGCAACATTCAAACCCCTCCTGACGCCGCCCTACGAGGCGGCGTTACTCTCATCCGCGACCGGCTTCGGTTGCGGCGTGACCGCGGCTCGACGCTTCGGCATGTCGCCAAAGAGGCCGCCGGGGCGCACGAGCAGGATGACGCAGAGCATGACACCGATCGCGACGATCTGCAGCGAGGCGGCGCGCGCCTGCTGTTCCGGCGACACAAGTGCGCTCGTCAGCGCGCCGGAACCCGCCCAGATCGCCCAGACCAGAACGCTGCCGACAATGGCGCCCTTGTTGCTTCCCGAGCCACCGACGATCAGCATGACCCACACCTGGAAAGTCAGGATCGGAACATAGTTGTCCGGTGCGATGAAGCCGATGAAATGCGCCTGTATGGCGCCGGCAAGCCCCATGATGGCGCCGCCGACGGCAAATGCCTGCACGCGATAGAAGCGAGCGCTCTTGCCAAGCGAAACGGCGGCACGCTCATCCTCGCGCAGCGCCTTCAACACTCGTCCCCAGGGGCTTTTCGCCAGATGCTCGAGCGCGAAATAGACGACCAACATCACGACGACGACGACGCCGAGATTGGCGAGATTGAAGAGTAGCGGCGTTTCGGCAAGGCTGGAGAATGGGCGAGGAATGAAGCCGATGCCGAAGGGTCCGCCGGTCAGCTTTTGCGCATTCAGCGCGACGAGCTGAACGACGACAGCGACGCCGAAGGTGGTGATCGCCAGGTAATCCGATTTCAACCGCAACGTCGCCACGCCAATGATGGCGGCGGCAAGACCGGCCACGACCATCGCACCCAGCCAGCCGACGAGGATCGGTAGATCGAATCCGCCAAACCGCCCGGCCGTATCCGGCGTCGTCAACAGGGCCGACGTATAGGCGCCGATGGCAACGAAGCCTGCGAGACCGACGTTGAACAGGCCGGTCAGGCCCCATTGCAGATTCAGGCCGAGCGTGATGAAGGAAAAGATCAGCGCCGTGGTCAGGAAGAAGGCGCCGTAGCCGATAATGTCCATCATCGCTCTCTCACTCCGAAAAGGCCGATCGGCCGGATGAACAGCACTGCCATCAGGATGAGGAAGGAGATGGCGGCGCGCCATTCTGCACCGATCAGTTGAACAGCGGCCGCCTCGGCAAGACCGATGATGAGGCCGCCGAGAACCGCGCCCGGCACGCTGCCGATACCGCCGAGAATGGCCGCGGCAAACATCGGCAGCAGCATGTCGAAGCCCATCAGCGGACGGATCTGCACGAGAATGCCGATCATGACGCCGGCGACGCAGGCCAGGCCCCCGCCGATCAGCCATGTCACGCGCACGACCTTGGCGACATCGATGCCGACGACACGCGCAAGCGCCGGGTTCTGGCTGAGCGCCTGCATGGAACGGCCCGTCTGTGTCCTCGTCATCAGCATATGCACACCGAAGACCAGAAGTGCCGTAACGATCAAAAGGGCAATCTGATCGGGCGTGATGCGGATGCCGAAGCCGACGGGCATGGCGATCTGGATGGCGCGGCTGAAATAGGTCGGGCGCGAGGTGAAAAGAAACTCGAGCAGGCTGCGCAGCGCCATGGATGCGCCGAAGCTCGCCATGACGACGATGATCGACTGGCCCTTGGCCCGCAGCCTGGCAAACAGCACCTTGTCGAGCGCAAGAGCCAGAACGCCGGTAAAGCCCATGGCGGCGATGACCGCCACGATCAGCGGCCAGCCAAAAGAGAGCGGGCCGATCGGCGCGACCTTGCCGAAGATTGCGCCGATGGCGCTGACGACGGCAAGGGTCGCATAGGTGCCCCAGGCCATGAAATCGCCATGGGCGAAATTCGAAAAGCGCAGGATCGAGTAGGTCAGCGTGACACCGATGGCGCCAAGGCCGATCATCGAACCTGTCAGCAATCCGTCGACGATGAATTGCAGGTTCATGCCGTACCTCCTGTTGCCGGCGCAGTCGGGCGCTGTCCAAGATAGAGTTCGGCCACGACAGGGTCGTTCCAAAGCTCCGAGGCAATCCCTTCGTGCCTGTCCTTGCCCTCGACGAGGACATAGGCGCGGTCGCCGATGGCGAGCGCCGCCTTGGCATTCTGCTCGACAAGAAGAATGGTGACGCCCGACTTGCGGATATCGGTCAGCATGTCGAAGACCATGGAGACGAACTTCGGTGAGAGACCTGCAGAGGGTTCATCAAGGACGAGAAGCTTTGGATGCACGATGAGGGCACGCGCAACGGCCAGCATCTGCCGCTGCCCGCCCGAGAGATTGCCTGCCGCGATGCGGCGATGACGGGCAAGATCCGGAAAGGTTGCATACATTTCTTCGATGCGCGTAGGCACGTCCTTTGGCCTCAGAATGCCGCCGGCAACCTTCAGATTGTCTTCGACGGACATCAGCGGGAAGACATTTTCCGTCTGCGGCACAAAGGCGAGGCCGAGCCGCACCATGTTATGCGCAGGCGCGCGGGTGATATCTCTGCCCGCCAGTTCCACCTTGCCGCCTTCGACCGGCACGAGGCCGGCAATCGCCTTGATAAAGCTAGACTTCCCGGCACCGTTAGGCCCGAGGACGACAACGATCTCCTTTTCCGCGACGGTAATCGAGGCACCGCGGACGATCGGTACGCCCGGTTCGTACCCGGCGACGAGATCGCGAACGATGAGAACGGGTTCGCTCATGCCGCGCCTCCCAGATAGGCTTCGATGACGCGCGGATCGCGCGCCACCTCTTCCGGCGTGCCCTCGCAAAGAAGCTGGCCGCTCGCCATGACGAGCACGCGGTGACACAGGCGCGTCACCATATCGATATTGTGCTCGATCAGGAGAAAGGTGACGCCGCGCTGATTGATATCGCGGATACGATCGATGATCGTCTCAAGCAGAGTGGCATTGACGCCTGCTGCCGGTTCATCGAGCAGAATGAGCGCCGGATCGGCCATCATGACGCGGGCAAGCTCCAGAAGCTTGCGCTGCCCGCCGGACAAAACTCTTGCCGGCTCGTGCGTCAGGCGCGTTAGATGGACGAGCTCGAGCAGCTCCATTGCCTTGGCTTGAGCGGCCCTTTCTTCGGCAGCCACCTTCCACGGACGCAGGAAATTCGTGAGCAGACGTTCGCCCGACTGATCCTGGGCGGCCAGCATGACATTGTCGAGAAGCGACAGATTGGGGAACGGACGCGGAATCTGGAAGGTCCGTCCGAGCCCGCGACCGATCCGGCGATGAGCAGCCTCGCCCGCGACAGGTATCCCGTTCAACGTGATCTCGCCGCTGCTCGGCGCGACGCTGCCGGCCAGCAGATCGAACATCGTCGTCTTGCCGGCGCCGTTCGGGCCGATCAGGCCGAGAATTTCGCCTTGCCGCACGTCGAACGAAACATCGCCGACGGCAATGATGCCACCAAAACGGCGCACAACGTTCTTTGCGCTCAGAACGGGCCGGGCTTCCTCCCCATGCCGTTCACTTATCGTACTCATGAGATCCCTCTGGTCGGAAGGCGGTCGCAGCCGCTCCCTGATTATTTGATTTGTGATCACACTTGCATTGATCACGCTAATCAGCTTTAATCCACTCTGCAAGCCGAAAAAAGGGATTTCGAATGCAAAAGGCCACCGCCGACAAGAGCGATCCGATTGCCGCGCAGCTTGCGCCCGTTGGCCGTGAGACGGTGCAGGACCGCGTCTATTCCGAGCTTCGACGCGCGCTGATCGGTGGCCTTTTCGAACCGAGCCAGGTGCTGACCATCCGTGGCTTGGCCGATGCGTTGATGACCAGCACCATGCCGGTGCGCGAGGCGCTCGGCCGATTGATTACTGAAAAGGCGCTGGAAGCCCTCCCCAACAGATCCGTTCGCGTGCCGCCGATCACGCTTGAGCGCATGGATGACCTCTTGCGCGCCCGCATCCTCATCGAGGGCGAGGCAATCGCGCTCGCGGCCTCCCGCATGACCCCGCGACAGATCGCCAACATCGAGAGCATGCTCGGTGAATGGGACGAAATGCGCGCGCTGAAACAGAAGAAGGACGTCGACCGGGAGGTCACGCTCAATCAGGCTTTCCATTTCGAGATCTACCGCGCCTGCGGCTCGGCGGTCTTGATCCCGATGATTGAAAGCCTGTGGCTGCAATCCGGCCCCTGTATCCGCGTCGCCATCTATGCCTTCTCGGATGCCGGCGAAGTCGACACCGCTCATTATCACCGCACCATCGTCAAGGCGATGGCCGCACAGGATGCCGAAGAAGCCCGCAATGCGCTGGCCGCAGATATCAGCCGGCCTTTCACCTTCCTGCGCAGCAAACTCGAAGCCGATTCCAAGAAGGGCCTATCCGCATGAGCCAACGCGCCATCAAGATCTCCGAACCACGCTCCGGCCTCAGCGTCTTTGCGCCGTTGCTGGAGGCCAAGGCGCCCGACAACGCTGCCTTTCTCTGGAATTATCTCAGCGAACCGCGCGTGGTCGGCGGCATTCATGCCATGTGGACCGGCCCCGAAATCTCCTGCCCGATCCCGCCGGCCCATCTGAAAGGCGTTTCCTATGCGAGCGCCCTGCCCGCCGAGAATGCGACGCTGACACCGCAGCCCGGCGATATCGTGCTCAGCTATGTGCCACCGCGCATGTGGGGCGGCAATCCCGACGCCATCTTCGATATCGGCCTGTTCTATGGACAAGGCGCGCGGCTGCTTTTCCCGATCGGCTGGCTTGCCGGCAGCGTCGTCGCACAGGTCCGGCCCGAGGAACGCGAGCAGTTCGCCGCTGCCTGCGGCATCATCCGTCGCAATGGCGCCTGCGACGTTACCTTCGAGCGTGCGGAGATCTGAGATGGCAGCGGCAACCGACGACAGTTTCGAGCTGTTCGACCTTAGGGTCGAGGCCATCATCCCCGAGGGCAAGCCGATCTATTGCGGTGCCAAGCCGGGCGACTATTTCGAACTGAAGGGCGAGATGCTGTCCCTGCCGCCGGGACAGGGCTTCTCGATCTACTCCATCTCCGCCGTGTTGCCGTTACTGGCAGCCAAGCAGCGGCCGACCCACAAGAATGACTGGATGACCTCGGACGCGGACATCGCCTGCCCCGACCCCAACTGCGCGAGCCGGCTGCGGATCGTCAGAACGGGCAAGCGGCGGTTCAGCCACGCCGAAACAACGGCCGTGCCGTTGCCCGAAGGAGAATGAACCGCATGACCGCCAAGACTTTTGAGCTCAGTCCCGGATACAAGATCTCCCGCGTCATTCGCGGCGGCTGGCAGCTTGCCGGAGGACACGGCACCATCGATCGCGCCCAGGCCGTGAGCGACCTGATCGCCGCTTTCGACGTCGGCATCCGCACCTATGACTGCGCCGATATCTATACAGGCGTCGAGGAGCTGATCGGCGATGCACGGGAGCGGCTTCGCAATGAGCGCGGCGAGGAAGCTGCGAGTTCGATGAAGGTACACACGAAGCTCGTGCCCGATCTCGAGAAGCTGGCAACGATCAGCCGCGACTATATTCGCGGCATCGTCGACAAGTCGCTGCGTAAGCTGAAGACGGAGCAGCTCGACCTGGTGCAGTTTCACTGGTGGGACTATTCGCTGCCGGGCTATCTCGAAGCCCTGAGCTGGCTGGACGAGATGCGCCGTGAAGGCAAGGTGCGCAATGTCGGCACCACGAATTTCGACACGTCGCACATTGCTGAAATCCTCAATGCCGGCATCCCCCTGGTCAGCCAGCAGCTGCAATATTCGGTTCTCGATCAGCGCCCGTCGCACAGTCTCGCCAAGCTCGCCGCTGAGAATGACGTGAAATTCCTCTGCTACGGCTCAGTGGCCGGCGGTTTCCTGAGCGACAAATGGCTGGGCCAGCCGGAACCGGACATGCCGCTCGAGAACCGCTCTCTGGTCAAATACAAGCTGATTATCGACGATTTCGGCGGCTGGGAGCTGTTCCAGTCGCTGCTCGGCGTTTTGAAAGCCATCGGCGATCGCCACGGCGTCGATATCGCCACCATCGCCAGCGCCTGGGTGCTGGAGCAGCCGCAGGTCGCCGCCGTCATCGTCGGCGCCCGCAATCAAGCGCATGCGCTCGCCAATGCCAAAATCATGGATATCGCGCTTTCGGACGAAGACCGCCGGCAGATAGACGACATCATCAGCCAAAGCCCAGGCGTTGAAGGCGATGTCTATACATTGGAACGCGATCGCACCGGCAGGCACGGCTCGATCATGCACTACAATCTCAACGCGGGGAAAGTATGAGCCAGGAATCGCCCCTCTTTCGAAAAGCCAGCGCCGAGGTTGTCGATTTCCATCGCTTCTTCGAGGATTGGTACGACGCGGCAACCGCCGACGACACCGATTTCGGCCGCTGCGAGCGGACCTTCGGCCAAGCGTTTCATATGATCCCGCCGACCGGCCGCATCTTCGATCGCGCTCAGACCATCGAGTTGATCCGCGCAAACCGGGCAACCTTTCAGGACAATTTCACCATCGAAATTTCGGATATCCGCGCGAGCTATGAAACCGCGGATACGATCGTGCTGACCTATATCGAGGCTCAGTCCCGCGCCGGCAAATTCAGTCGGCGGCAGGCAAGCGCGGTCTTCACGGCAAGTTCATCGACACCCAACGGCGTCGAATGGCAGCATCTGCATGAAACCTGGCTGCAGATGCCGGACAACTGACAGGTTCCTAAAAAAACCAGAAGCGAAAATCGTTGACCGAACAAGGGGAACAAAGATGAAGAAGACGATATTTCAAATCACCACGGCTCTCGCGCTCCTTACCGCAGCCGGCGCCGCCAATGCCGCAGACTGCAAGGTAACGGTCGGCCTGGTGATGGAATTGACCGGCCCCGCCGGCGAATACGGCCAGGCGGGCGCCAAGTCCGTCGAAATGGCCTTCCGCGATATCAATGCCGCCGGTGGCGTGCATGGATGCGATCTCGTGACGGATACGCGCGACAGCCAGAGCCAGGGCAATGTTGCCGTCGATGCGGCCACGCAGCTCGTGCAGGTGAAGAAGGTGCCGGCCATCATCGGCGGCATCATCTCCTCGGTCACGATCCCGATCCTGACCTCGGTGACGGCACCTGCCAAGATCGTGCAAGTATCGCCCGCCGCCTCCTCGCCGACGCTGACGGCGCTTGGCCACGACGGCAAGACCAACGGCATCTTCTTCCGCACCATCACCTCGGATTCGCTGCAGGGTATTGCGGCCGCCAAATATGCGATCGACAAGGGCTTCAAGAAGCTTGCGATCATCCACGTCAACAACGACTTCGGCGTCAACATGGTCGCGGAATTCTCCAAGGCCTACAAGGCGCTCGGCGGCACGATCGTCTCGACCACGCCTTATAATGAGAAGCAGTCGAGCTATGCCTCCGAAGTCACAGCCGGCATGGGCGGTGATCCGGATGGTCTTTATCTCGTCAGCACACCGGTCGACGGCGCGACCATTGCCCGTACCTGGATCTCGCAAGGCGGCCCGCAGAAATTCCTGCTCAACGACGGCATGAACAGCCCGGACTTCATCGATTCCGTCGGCGCCGACTATCTGAAAGAGGCCTACGGCACCTCCTCGGGCACGACACCGACGCCATCGACCGATTACTTCAACAAGAACTACAAGGATTTCTCAGGCATCGAGCCGACCAACCCGGCCGCGGACCGCGCCTACGATGCCGGCGCGATCGTCGGCCTTGCGCTGGCGATCGCCGGCGACGACACATCCAAGGTAAAGGATGCGATGTTCAAGGCCGTCGATCCGAAGGGCACGCCGATCTATGCCGGCAAGGAAGAGTTCGCCAAGGCGCTTGGCCTGATCAAGGAAGGCAAGCCAATCCGCTATGAAGGCGTCATCGGACCGGTCTCCTTCGATCAGTATGGTGATATCACCGGCCCCTTCCGCCTTTGGAAGATTGCCGACGGCAAGGTCGCCACCGATGGCCAGCTGTCGATGGAGGACGTCGCCGCGCTCAAGGACAAGATCAAGTAGGCATCCTTTCCATAAACGGCGAGGCGCACCAACGGACGCGCCTCGCGCGAAGACATCCTGGCGTAACCCCCTTTAGCGGCTGATCGGTCGACACCGCCATCCGGCATAGTTATTGAGAGATCATCCGCTGATGGCCAGCAACGTTGCCAATCCGACCTTGTGGACGCTGACGGCGGGGTCAGCGCCCGAACTTTCTAGCACCACACCTTCCCGCTCGGACGTCATCGTGATTGGCGGCGGCTTCACCGGCCTGACCGCAGCGCTTCACCTTGCCCGTTCCGGCCGATCCGTCACCGTCCTCGAGGCCGGGCGGCTGGGCGCCGGCGCGAGCGGCATGAATGCCGGCTTCGTCGTCCCGAACTTCGCCAAGGCAGATCCAGCAACTGTCCGCCAGAAGCTGGCGCGCGATAAGGCGGACGCCCTATTGTCGTTGGTCGGCGCGGGCGCCGACGATGTCTTTGCAACGATTGCATCAGAAGAGATTTCTTGCGACGCGGCACAGACCGGCTGGCTGCAACCGGCCTATGGCGACGACATGGCTGCAATCTTGCGTCAACGAGCAAAGGATTGGACGGAGCTTGGCCGTCCCGTTGAATTTCTCGACGCACGCGTCATCCAAAACGAAACAGGCATGGAGATCTATTCCGGCGGATTGCTTGATCATTCCGGCGGCACCATTCATCCATTGAGTTATCTCTATGGGCTTGCGCGTGCCGTGATCCGGCGCGGCGGCGCGATCTGCGAGAACGGCAGGGTCGAAGGCGTCGAACGACATGGCGGTACCTGGCGCGTCAGCCTCGCCGGTCGCGAAATCGAAACGGATGTCGTCATCCTCGCCACCAACGCCTTTACCGATGGCATAGCCGCGCGCATGGGCCGAACCGGCGTGCCGCTGAAGGTCTATCAGGTCGCAACAAAGCCGGTCGATGACGACACCGTTGCACGGATCGCTCCGCATCGCCGGCCCGTCGGCGACACGCGCTCCAATCTCTTCACCTACCGGCTCGATCGCGACAACAGGCTGATCAGTGGCGGCATGGCCATCAATCCGATTGGCGCCTTCGAACGGGTCGGCCGCGCCATTGTCGACCGGCTCGCATCCGAACTCCGCCTACCGCGTCATCCCGGCGTGGAGATCGTCTGGACCGGAACCGCGATCATGACGCCGGACTTCCTGCCGCGTCTTTACCGTTTCGGCGATGGCTTCTTCGGAGGGATCGGCTGCAATGGCCGCGGCATCGCCATGACGGCACAGCTCGGCCGAACGCTTGCGAGATTGGCACTTGGCGAAACGGCGGGCTCCCTGCCGATCCCGCTCCAATCCAGCCGTCCTCTGCCATTCCACGGTTTTGCACCGGTCGTCGCCTCGCTTGCGCTGGCGCACGCACGCTTCGATGATTGGCGAGCCGGGCGCCGATAGTCGGCCGGAAGATCCATCTTTATCGTCGCCGACACAGCCTCAGGCAGTAATTGACCATTAATTCTATAGAGAAAGAAATTAAGACGCGACCACATCCCCAAAAACGAAATGCCTTTCCTCGTAGCCCGGCTTTGAATGCTGCATCGTGGCGCCGAATGAAATCGGAGCCTGCCTATGAACGCGCAATTGCACCATATCAACGCCACGCATCCCGAAGCCGACTTGCTGGAGACCGAGCAACAGGCGCTGGCCGTTGCGCAGGCACTGGCCGCACGTTTTGCCGCAAACGCCTCGGAGCGTGACAGCGAAAGGCTGCTTCCGTTTGCCGAGATGGATGCGCTGTCACAATCCGGATTGCTGGCGATTACCGTTCCAGAGGAGTATGGCGGCCTGGATGTCTCGAATGCCATTCTGGCCGAGATCACGGCGATTCTGGCACAGGCCGATGGCTCGCTGGGCCAGATCCCGCAGAATCATTTCTACATCCTCGAAGCCTTGCGTGTCGACGGCTCGGAAGATCAGAAGCGCTACTTCTTCGGCCGCGCGCTTGCCGGCGATCGTTTCGGCAACGCGCTGTCCGAGCGCGGCACGAAGACCGTCGGGCACTACAACACCCGTATTACCCGCGACGGTCCGGGCTATCGCATCAACGGCCGCAAATTCTATTCGACAGGCGTTCTCTTTGCCGACTGGGTGACCGTCTTCGCGCTGGACGAGGCCGACAAGCTGGTCATGGCCTTCGTTCCAAGGGGCACGGAAGGCGTCGAAATCATCGATGACTGGGATGGCTTCGGGCAGCGCACGACCGGTAGCGGCACTACGGCTCTCAATAATGTCTACGTCAATGCCGACCACGTCGTCCTGCATCACAAAGGCTTCGAACGCCCGACGACGATCGGCTCGGTCGGTCAGATCATCCATGCCGGCGTCGATCTCGGCATCGCAAGAGCCGCCTTCGCCGAAACACTGGATTTCGTAAAAACCAGATCGCGCCCCTGGACGGATAGCGGCGTGGAGCGCGCGACCGACGATCCGCTGACGATCGCCAAGGTCGGGCAGATCGCTATCCGACTGGAGGCTGCAACCGCGACCATCGAGCGCGCCGGCCGCAAGGTCGATGCCGCCCAGGTCGAGACGACGGAAAAAAGGGTGGTCGAGGCGACGCTCGCTGTTGCGGCGGCCAAGGTGCTGACGACGGAAATCGCCATCGAGGCGACGAACACGCTGTTCGAGCTTGCCGGAACGGCATCGGTCAAGCTCGACCTCAATCTCGACCGGCACTGGCGCAATGCCCGCACGCATACGCTTCATGATCCCGTTCGCTGGAAATATCACGTCGTCGGCAATTACCACCTCAACGACGTCACTCCGCCGAAGAATGGTGCGCTCTGACGGATAGGCAGACAAAAGCCCCGCCGCGGGCGCCGGGGCTTCAATAGCATTAGAGGGTTAAATCAGGGCAACCAGGCAGGAGCCTATCAGTACCGATCCGCATTGATTTCCCCGGACTGACTAGCGGAGGCCGCGAGACCTTCCAGACCGGTTGCAACGACCGATACCCTGAAGACGCCATCGAGGTTCCTGTCGAAGATCGCGCCGACAACGATATCGGCATCCGCGAAGACTTCGTCGCGTATGCGGCTGGCGGCCTCGTCGACCTCGAACAGCGTCATGTCCGTGCCGCCGGAAATGGAGATCAGCACGCCGCGGGCGCCCTTCATGCTCATGTCGTCCAGGAGCGGGTTGGCAACGGCGGCATCCGCGGCTTTCAAGGCGCGGCCCGGCCCCGTCGCCTCGCCCGTTCCCATCATGGCTCGACCCATTCCACGCATGACGGATTTGACGTCGGCGAAGTCGAGGTTGATGAGGCCTTCCTTGATAATCAGATCGGTGATGCAGCTGACACCCGCATAGAGGACCCGGTCTGCCGTCACAAAAGCATTGGCGAAGGTGGTCGTGGCATCCGCAATGCGAAACAGGTTCTGGTTGGGAATGACGATGACGGTGTCGGCACTTTCGCGCAGGCGCTCGATACCTTCGTCGGCGGTACGCATGCGTCGGTTGCCTTCGAACGTAAAGGGCTTGGTGACGACGCCGACCGTGAGGATGCCCGCCTGCCGCGCGACCTGAGCGATGATCGGGGCGGCACCTGTTCCGGTGCCGCCGCCCATTCCGGCCGTGATGAAGCACATATGCGTGCCCTGGAGATGATCCATGATCTCATCAATGGATTCCTCAGCGGCCGCGCGTCCGATTTCCGGCAGGGAGCCGGCACCGAGACCTTCCGTCACCTGTGCGCCCAACTGAATGCGTCTCGTCGCTTTCGACATCGCCAGCGCCTGCGCATCCGTATTTGCCGCGATGAATTCGACGCCCTGAAGTTTTTCCGCGATCATATTGTTGATCGCGTTGCCGCCGCCACCGCCGACACCCACAACGGAAATCTTCGGTATAACCTCGGAGAGTGGGGTGCGGATATCGGGCATAAAGAACTCCATTGGATCAATTTCATTCTCGATCGCGATCGCCTGCCGCTTGTCAAAGCGGACACCGGAGCGATTCGCGCGAGCGAAGAGATCCTAGTGAGGAACGTGTGCGCATTGCGGCGTGTGCCGGCCGCCCTCCACAGAATAATGAGTTGAACACAGGATTTGTGAGGCAAATATCGAAAGATGCATCATCCCGGCATCGTGTGAAGCCCACACCGGGGGAGTGCGCACAAAGCCGCGGTGGGTTTTGACCTCGGTCAAACCCGCATTGAAAGCCGGTCGCGGTGATCGATCTTGAGTATGGGTGGAGTCATCGCCGACATGGACTGCGACCCCACCCGCTTTTCAGATTGCGCGACGTCTTCCCCTCGGCATTCAACTGTAGAGGCTCACCTCGGGGATCTTGTCGTTGAGAATGAACTCCCCGACTTCCTTGGCCTTGTAGAAGACAGGATCGTGCAAGGTGTGCGTCCGGACATTGCGCCAGAAGCGGTCGAAGCGATGCTTTTCGGCGGTCGAACGCGCGCCAGTGAGCTCGAAAACCCGGGCGGTGACATCGAGAGAGACATGCGTGGCGTTCACCTTCGCCGCATAGGCTTCGGCCGCCGCCTCGCCGCGTTCCCGCGCCGTCGCCTTGTGGCCCCGTGCGAGCGCCTCCTGAACCACGACGGCAGCACTATCGGCCAAGGCAGCCGATGCCTTCAAGGCGGCGGTGAATTCACCGACACGCTCGAGAATATACGGATCGTCCGATGCACGCTCGACGCCGGACGTGATCCAGGGCCGCGTCGTGGTGCGGACATAATCGACAGCCTCGCGCAATGCGCCTTCGGCCGTGCCGAGATAGAAGTTCACGAAGACCAGCTGGATAAGCGGCGTATTGAAGGTCGCAAGCACCGGCGCCTCGCTGCCGACTGTTGCCGCCCTGTCCAGATCCTCCTCATAGACAGGGAAGTCGTGGAACTCGACGCTGCCACTATCGGAAAGGCGCTGACCGAAATTATCCCAGTCGTCATTGGCCTTGTAGCCAGCCCGATTGGTGGGAACGGCAAAGCCGACGATCCTGTCATCAAGCGCGGCATTGGCATTGATATAATCGGAGACATGCGCTGCCGTGGAGAAGGATTTGCGGCCATTCAGAACATAGCCGTTGCCGCGGCGCGTCAGCACGAGGCCGGGATCGCGCGGATTGACCGCAGCGCCCCAGTAAAGGCTGTTGGCAACCGTCTTGCCGCCGAGTTCCTGCGCGCGCGCCTCGTCGAAAGCCCAATTGATATATTGGCTATTGACGTAGTGATAGCCGAGAAGCTGGCCGATGGAGCTTTCACCGCGTGCAAGAATGCGCACCAGCCGCAAGCCATCCACCCAATCGAGACCGCCGCCGCCGATCTGCGCGTCATGCAGCGCGTTCAGTAGCCCGGTATTCTTCAGTTTGACGATTTCGCCGAGCGGCGGCCGACCTTCGCGATCAAGCTCTGCGGCACGCTTGGAGAGATCCGCAGCAATCTCTTCGGCCCTGGCAAAGAAATCCTCCCGCGTGGCGTTTCGATCGCTCGCGAAGACGACGTTGGACTGGCTCATGATATGAACTCCGGTTCATGGACGTAATCCGGCGGGATCGGAAGGTCCCGCCGGCAAATCGAGGACGGCCGCTTAGAAAAGCTTGTCCGGTATCCAGCTGGCGGTCACCGCATCGCTGGCGCTGAAGGCCGGAACTTTCTTGGCCAGTTCCTCGATCGTCTGGACGTTGGCCGCACGAAGCCCCTCCTGCGTCAGCAGTGTCGGCTTGACGGTGATCTGATGCGGAACATCCTGGCCTGCCACCTGCAGGGCGGCAGCACGAATGGAGACAGCGCCGACGACGGCAGGGTTGGTCGCGACGGTCGCAACCCAAGGGCTGCCCGGCTCGGTGATCTCCTGAATGTCGGCCGTCGATACATCAGCCGAATAGATCTTCAGCTTATTGGCGATGCCGAGATCCGTGGCGGCAAGCTTCACACCGCGTGCGAATTCATCGTAGGGCGCGAAGATGACTGATATATCGGGATTGGCCGCGAGCGCTGCCTTGGCCTGATCGGCGGTCGAGGTCGCCGTGGTATCGCTGACATTGCCGAAACGGGCCTTTTCGACCACGCCGACATTCTGCTTCTTGAACGTTTCCCAGACCTCGTTACGGCGGTCGAGCGGCGCGAAACCAGCGACGTAGACATAGCCTGCCTTGAAACTGTCGCCATTCTCCTTGGCGATCTGCTTCAAGGCGAGATCGGCAAGCTCGTGGTCGCTCTGTTCGACCTGCGGGATCTTCGGATTGTTGAGATTGACGTCGAATGCCACGACCTTGATGCCCTTGTCGAGCGCTTGCTGAACGACATCGCCGAGCGATTCCGGCAGGCCATGGTCGATGACGATGGCGGAGACGCCGAGATTGATCGCCTGGAGAATCTGTTCGCGCTGCGCGGCAGCGTCCTGACGCCCGGGGAAGACGCGCAGATCGATATCGAGCGCCTTCGCCTGTGCTTCAGCGCCGGCCTGATAGGCCTGGAAGAAGTCGCCGGCGGATATGTAGCTGACCAAGGCGATCTTCACGCCACCCTTGTCAAAGGGCGCGGGGGCGCCATTCACACCGCCAGCCAACGCCGCCTGCGCAAGAAAAAGCGGAGTAACGGCCGACAGGGCAAGCCGTGTGATAAGTCTCATCGTCGCGATCCTCACGATCCATCGGAAGCGTCGTCTGACGGACAGATAACCCTGCGACGCATATGATTATTAGATATAATCTCTATGCTTTTAGTAGATTAATTCATCCGATTTTCGCTAGCTTCGGAGATTCTTTGTTCGTCGGCGGAATGGTTGGCGGCAAGGACTTGCCCCGTAAATGAGCCGCCTCCCCCAATTCAGACCCAGACGGATAGACCTCAGGCAAAAGGCTCCGCGAGCATCTCCTCGAGATCCGCCCTCGCCTCGAGCGAAAGATAGGGGCGTAACAGGCTTGCGACCTGACTGAGCCCCCAATGCACATGCTGGGGGGTAAGATCGCCAACCCCTTCCTGAAGGCCGAGATAGACGGCCCAATAGGTCGCAACGATCCGCATATTGGTCATCAGTGCCTTGCGATCATCCGCGGCGGCGCTAATCAGCCCGGCATCCTCCATGCGCTGAAAGATGGCATCGACGGAAACACGCATACCGGCGCTGACCATCAGGATCGGCGCTCTCAATCCCGGTGCGATTGCCAGCAGACCGGGAATATCGCGAAACAGGAAACGGTGGGTCCAGACGAGCGAGAACCATTTGCGCAGAAAACCGGCATAGGCTTTCGAATCCGCTCCCTGGACCGTATCGGCCTGCCTGACGAGCGCCAACGCATCAGCCTCGAAGCGGGAAAACAGGGCCAGCACCAGCGATTCCTTGGTGCGGAAATGATAGTAGAGGTTGCCCTGATTGATGTGGACGGACTTGGCGATTTCCGCCGTGGTCACCGCCTCCGGGCCTTTGAGGTTGAAGAGCGACAGTGTCGAGACGAGGATTCGTTCGCGCGTATCGGGCCGCGCCGCCGCCTCCGTCGTCTTGCCTTTGTTGGCAGTCATGTCGGTTCCCCCCTTGAAGCCCTAAGGTATCCACCTTATTCTCTGTAAGGCAAATACCTTAATGCTGATCTACAGGCATCCGCCGGGCTGAACAAGGAGACTGAAGGATGAATGCACACGCGAACGGTGCCGATCTCCCGCAGACGACGTATCCACTCACCCCGCGCTCGATGCCGCATGTCCTCTTGTCACTGATCCGCAATCCGCTCGAGGCGCTGCCGCCGGAAATTTTCACCAAGCCCGTGGTTTTTACCCGGATGGGCGGCAAAATGCGTGTCTATCTCGCCGAACCGGAGCTCATCTATCAGACGTTGGTTCGCAATTCCGATGCGCTCGGCAAAGGCGACGATGTACGCCGCGTCCTGGGTCCTGCGCTTGGCAACGGCATACTTACATCCGATGGCGCGCATTGGAAATGGCAGCGCCAATCCGTGGCCGGCGCCTTTCGCCATGAAAAGCTTCTCGAACTTCAGCCGGCCATGATTGCAGCCGCCGGGCGCAGGCGCGACCTCTGGCTCGCCCACAAGAATGCCTCCCTCGACCTGTGCCAGGAAATGATGCGTACCACCTTCGATATTATCGTCGAAACGATGATGTCGGGTGGCGATGGCATCGATGTCGACAAGGTCGAGCGCAACATCACCAATTTTCTGAAGCCGACAGGATGGAAATTCGCGATCGGCCTTCTTGGCCTGCCCGACTGGATGCCCCATCCCGGCAAGGAGAAGGCGCGAGCGGCCGTCGCTTTCCTGCGAGCGACCCTTGGAACGGTAATCGCCGAGCGGCGGCGAAGCGGCGAGGAAAGAAGCGATCTGGTTTCCATGCTGCTCGAAGCCGCCGACCCCGAAACCGGCCGCATGATGTCTGACGAGGAGGTCATCAACAATCTGATGACCTTCATTACGGCCGGACACGAGACCACGGCGCTCGGCCTTGCCTGGACCTTCCATCTTCTCGCCCGCCACCCCGACTGCCAGGCGAAGCTCTTCGAAGAGATCGCCGAGGTGACCGGCGGCGGCCTATTGCTTGCCGAGCATGTCGGCAAGCTTACCTATGCCAGACAGGTCTTTTCCGAAGCCATGCGGCTTTATCCGCCGGCACCGATCATCTCGCGCGCAGTGGTGCGTGATTTTACCATCGGCGCCTATACGATCCCGGCCGGCACGATCATCTATGTGCCGATCTATGCAGTGCATCATCATGCCGACCTTTGGGAAGATCCGCAGATCTTCGATCCCGATCGTTTCGAACCAGAGGCGGCCAAAAACCGCCATCGCTACGCCTTCATGCCCTTTGGCGCCGGTCCGCGCGTCTGCATCGGCAACGGCTTTGCCGTGATGGAAGCGGTCGCCATCCTTGCTGTCCTTTTGCAGAAATTCCGTGTGACCGGCTCGAACGAGCCCTCGCCGAAGCCAGTCATGAAGGTCACATTGCGGCCGATGCATCCGCTATCGATCAATCTTATCGAGCGATAGACGAGCCGGCTGCTCCACCTTCAGCAGAAGCGAGAGCGTTTCGCCTCAGCCGCCCCAGGTCTGCTCGAGGACACGAACCCAATTCTGATGCGCGATCTTCGCGAGCGCCCCGTCGTCGAAGCCATGCGCGCGCAGAGCGTCGATCAGCTTCGGCAGGCCGCTCGCATCGCCGAGCGCCGCCGGAATGGTCGTGCCGTCGAAATCGGAACCGAGCGCCACATGCTCGATGCCGATCCGCTCGGCGATATAGGCGACGTGGCGAACGAGGATATCGAGCGGCGTATCCGCATTCCTCACGCCATCGTCACGCAGGAAGAGCACGCCGAAGTTGATGCCGACCAGACCGCCGGTGTCGCGGATCGCATCAAGCTGCCTGTCGGTCAGGTTGCGACTGTGCGGGGAAAGCGCGTGGGCATTGGAATGCGAGGCGACCAGCGGCGCATTAGACAATTTCGCAATATCCCAGAAGCCCTGCTCGTTCATGTGCGAGAGATCGATCATGATCCTGAGTTCGTTGCAGGCGCGAATCAAGTCCTTGCCGGCGTCGGTGAGGCCCGGGCCGATATCCGGCGTCGAGGGGAAGCGGAAAGGCACGCCATGGGCAAAGACGTTCGAACGGCTCCAGACGGGTCCAAGCGTGCGCAGGCCGGCCTGATGCAAGACATAAAGGGCATCGAGATCGGCGGCGACCGCTTCCGCGCCTTCGATATGGAACACGGCAGCGAACTGGCCTTCGGCGATCGACTGCTTGATGTCGGCGGCCGAGCGGCAAACTTTCACCGCTCCTTCCGACCGGGCCTCGATCGCGAGAAGAAGCCGCGCCATGGCCAGGGTTTCATTCAGCGCGTCGGGCTGGGCAGGGGTCGCGAAATCGCCGTTCTCTGGCTTAGGCTGATCCGGCGACGGGATGAATATGGCGCAGAGCCCGCCTGCCAAGCCGCCATGACGGGCGCGGGGCAGATCGATATGTCCAGCAGCTTCGCCATTCAGGAAAGCGTTGACGGAATTCAAGCCGCCACGGCGCAGCCGGAGCAGCACGTCGTTGTGGCCATCAAAGACGGGGATTATCGAAGATTCGGTCATGTCTCATTCCAAAAACTGCAGTTGATATCTGCGTGGGTAGGCTTGGCGGGATGGGCAAATGCAAACCACGCACGCGGTCTGCGAAGAACGGAACTGGTCGCTCGCAAGACACAGGGTCAAAGAACGTCGGGAAAATACGATAGCGGCCGAGCCGTGCCAAGCCGGACGTGCCAAAAGCGGAACGGTTTTGGACCGATTTGCAAAATCGCCCACATAAAGCGAGCTTTCGCTTTCACTTGGAAGAGCCGGCGCGGAGGATACAATCCTTTCGCCGCATCAGACCAATAAAATGTATTGGCGCGACACAGGCGGGCTCTGTCAATTGCCATATTTTGGGACAATTGCAGCGGGAATATAAGTTTGACGACCCGTAAGGCTTGCCTTTTCGAAAAGGCGCAGCAAATGAAAGCCTTAGTGTGATAAAAGAGCTGAAGAGACACGGCAGGGATTGCGGCATTCCGGCTCGCGGAAGAGGACAGCTCGAGACAGGTTTCAGACCCTATCCGATCGAAGCAGGGGTCAGTATCCCCTGGTCGTGGATGAAGAGTTGACGGCGATGCCCATTTTCTGCCCCGGTGGTGTTCGAGGAGACCGGATTGTCTGATTTGCGACGCGAAGAACGATCCGAATCTGCGTCAGACGAGACGAAGGAACAGCCATGGCGCAAGGACAGAAAATCCTTGCAGTCAGATCGGCGGCGCTTTCCGCGACAGGAGGAAGCGGCGACAGAGGAAGCGCTGCCTCCGCCAGCCTTGCAGCCATTGAAGTTCTCGACTCGCGACATCGAGCCGGCCGAGCAATTTGCCGCCTGGCAGGCCTATGTCGCTCCCGTGGCCGACGTCCGACTGCCGGATAATGTCTCGCCGGAAGCCGGCTTCGCTGCGGACCACATCGCCTGGAATCTCGGCGGCATGCTCATCGTTCAACAGGACACGCCGCCCCACAGCTACATGCGGTCACAGGCGAAAGCGAAAACCAATCACATCGATCACTGGCACATTTCCTTGCTGAGCAGTGGCCGCACCTGGACAGAGGTCGATAGCCGTGTTCTGGAGGGCAAGCCGGGCAAGGTGGAGCTGCGATCTTTGGGACATCCTTTTCGCGGGCGGTCCACCGAGGCGAAAACGCTTTCGCTGTTTCTGCCGAGAGCGCTGCTGTTTGACGTTCCCACACCCGTGGAGATCGAGAACAACGCCGCTCTCTCCGGCGTATTCACCAATATGCTGATCCAGTTTCTCGATAGCGTCGAAGACAATCTTCCGCGCTTTGCAGCCACCGACCTGCCGCATGTCGTTCAGACGGTACGCAATATGATTGTGGCTTCCGTTTCGACATCAGCGGCTCAATCGACCGGCATGGAGCAGCATAGCACCCTCGCCGTGACTGAGCGCGTGCGGCGGTTCGTCGAAGGCAATCTCAACTCAGGGGATCTGACGGTCGAGCGCATCTGCCGCGAGCTCGGCATATCCCGTACCAGGCTCTATCAGATATTCGAGCAATATGGCGGCGTGCATCACTATATTCAGCGCCGCCGTCTCCTCTCTGCCCATGCAGCCCTCAGCGATCCTGCCAATCGCGAGCAGATCGTCGACATCGCCTTTGCCGTCGGGTTTTCATCGGCTGCGCACTTCAGCCGGGCCTTCGGCAAGGAATTCGGCTACAGCCCTCGTGAGGCCAGAAACCTCACCATTCCGCGCTATCTC
The DNA here is from genome assembly GCF_044769665.1 of Rhizobium sp. NPDC090279. Classification (NCBI taxonomy): domain Bacteria; kingdom Pseudomonadati; phylum Pseudomonadota; class Alphaproteobacteria; order Hyphomicrobiales; family Rhizobiaceae; genus Rhizobium; species Rhizobium sp. NPDC090279. The sequence continues at coordinate 337,432 of NZ_JBIVYI010000006.1, forward strand.
GGGCAGGTCATCTCGCCGGCGACGTCCGACAGCAGCCATTCCTTCGACGAGTGGCTGAAAACGCTCGGCTATTATCACTAGACAGCGAATTCTCATGCGCTTTGGACGTTAGCGCGGCCGCTCGGCGCGCGCGTCAATGGCGCGTGCTCCCTCGCCAATCCACAGGCAGGCCAGAATACCGCACTTCAGCAATCGCGAAAATGGACGCTGCTGCAAGTTTCTGGATGCACGGCTAACGACATATGATGCGTAACTCATTAAAAATGAAGGGGAATAGTCGCTTGGACACCGAAGCCCTAGTGTTTGGTTAATGTACCCTGCGTCCACCGGGGCAAGTCATAGGGAAAACAGCAATGGTATCGACTCGCCAGACAATCGAGATCAGCAAGCCTCAGCATCCAGTCAATGACGCATACCGTGCAGTCGAGCGCGAAGAAGTCCTTGAAGTGGCTTTTCGTGATTTCGTTCAAATGATGCTCGCCGCCGGCTGGAATGAACCGGAGGTCGCTTTGACCCTGGCCGATATTGCCGATGATTATGTGATGGCCCTCGCTGTTAGAGTTGCGGACAAATAGTGTTGCGTGTCCGTCCGCGCTCCGCAGGGGTGAGCACGAACGGTTAGAAGCAACTCTTCAGCATGCCGTCGGTGACACCGCTCAACACAACAAGAGGCGGGTCATCGACGGCATGAAATTTATTCAACAAGCAGCAAGCATGCCTCCTTCATGCCCTGCCCCGTCAAGGCAAGATTTGCAGAAAGCGAGTCACGATGAAGGTCAGGCAACATCTCTGGTTCCGGCATGACATGGAAACAGCGATCGAACTCTATACGGCGCTTATTCCAGGTTCAGCAGCCGGATGGGTCTCAAATATTCTAACCGACAATGCGAATGGGCCGGCCGGTAGCGTAAAGTTCGCCGGCTTCACACTTGGAAATCGCCCCTATATGGGCTTCGAGGCAGGGCCGTTCGATCGCTCGGATCATTGCTCCTTCATCACCGTCGAGTGCGCGACACAAGACGAGGCGGATCGTTTGCGGCATGCACTGGGAACAGACCATGCGGACGATCGCGGACACGTGAGAGATCCGTGGGGCATATTTTGGCAATTCCGGGTCAGGTCGCAGGATATCAACGCCGAAACATCTGCCAAATCTGAGCAAATCAACGACGTCATTGCCACGACAAAGAGGTTCGCTGTCGCCTGAAAGCGCGCGAGGAGACCATCGCAAAATTCAACGGTCGCGGCAAACGCATCCCTTTCAGCCAGTCGAAAGCATGCGCTGCCGTGAAAGTAGGCGGAGGCCGATCCGCAATCGGCTTCCGCTTACGCACTATTTCGAGCGTTAGTTGATAACCGGGCAACCGCGCCGATTAGCGAAGACCATGCGGTCGGGGCCGCCGTCATTCCAGCCGCGAACGACGATGCGCCGCCCGTTGCTATCGATCGAATCGATGCGCCGGAAACCTTCGGAGCGCGCGGCACGCATCAGCTCACGCCTGTCGCAGCCCCGATCGCGATCCCAACCCCGATCGCCGTCACGATCACGATCACGATCGCGCGGCGGGCCTCTCCAGTCCCGACCTTGGTCGCGTTGCCAGGGCGGCGGTGCGTAGCCATCATCGCCACCATAATACTGAGCTGCGGCGACAGAGGTCATCAGCTGCAACGCGGCCAGTCCGACCACTGCAACACGCGAAATCCGTACCAAACGTTCAAGCATTCCCTTACCCCCATTTCCTGTCTTGTGGACAGGGAAGAGATACTCCGATTCGCATGAACTCCGCCTGAACGCTGCCGGAGCCCGATGGTGCATGCTGCCGCAAAACCACAGCGCACTCCACCCGGCATCTCTCAGCTGAAGGGAAAGGCACGAAACTCTTCGCTAGCCTCGGCGCGCGCCGAGAGCGCATGAAGGCGCGGACAGGCCTTTGCGTCGACGGCATCGGGCAGCATCTCGCGTGTGAAACGAAGCGCAACCGCACTGGTGATGTCCGCCTGCAGCGGCCGCGTTTCGAAGAGCCAGGAATCCGCCTTCGGCATTTCAGCTTCCAGCAGGCGATATGCCGCGGCAAGCTGGCCATGGACCCGATCGAGCCAGGGCCGGTGCTGCTTTTCGGCCGGGCGCAGATTGTGTTCGTAGACAATCTGAACCGTCTTTTCGCACGCTGCCAGGGCAAGGCCGACGATCCGCAGAGAACGGACCTGGGCCTGCGGATCGAAAGGCATGAGACTACGCCCGGGCACGGCGATGCGCTCGGCATGCTCGAGTATCAGGCTTGATTCCATCAAGACGATCCCATCACCTGTAACGAGCGTCGGCGCCTTCACGACAGGGTTGATATCGGCGAAGGCCTCGAAAGCCCGGAAGACGGAAAGCGGCTCGTGCACGAACGCGATATCGAGCGCGCGAAGCGAGATCGCCACACGCCTGACGAAAGGCGAGTCCAACATTCCGATCAGTCTCATATCCATCACCGTTCCCTTGCTCGATCACAAGGACCGCCACGCGATCCATGGGAAATACTAGTCCTGTGCAGACAGCTATTGCCAGTGGCCGAAAAAGCCATTACCGCAAGGATCATGCCAAAGAACAGCAATCCGCTTGTCGTCATTGCCGCCTATGACCAGCTCTGCACGTTCGAATTCGGATGCGCTTTCGAAGTGTTCGGATTGTCGCGGCCGGAAATGGGTCCGGGCTGGTATCGCTGCATGACGGCGGCGATAGAACCGGGACACATTCGGGCTGCCGGCGGCCTCACCGTCAATTCGGACGGCGGCCTTGAGCTGTTCGATCAGGCCGATACGATCGTCATACCCGGTTGGCGTGCGCCGGACGCCGCAGTTCCCGGGCCATTCCTCAACGCACTGCGCAAGGCGCATGCAAGAGGCGCCCGGCTGGTGTCGATATGCGGAGGAGCCTTCGTGCTGGCTCAAACCGGCCTGCTCTCCGGCAGGCGCGCCACGACCCATTGGCATCACGCCAGAAGGCTTGCGGCCGGCTATCCGGAGATCGATGTCGAACCGCATTCCCTCTATGTCGACGAAGGCGACATATTGACATCGGCCGGCAGTGCCGCCGGGCTCGATCTTTGCATTCATATCGTGCGCAAGGATTTCGGCGCCAAGGCGGCCAACAGCGTGGCCCGGCGTCTTGTCGTTGCCGCCCACCGCGAGGGCGGCCAAACGCAGTTCATCGAGCGGCCGGTCGCGGCGCGCGGTCCCACGCGACTGTCCGCACTGCTGGATACGATCCGAGGAAGCCTTGTCCAACAATGGAGCGTCGAGCGCATGGCAGAGGAAGCCTGCATGAGCGTGCGAAGCCTCCATCGCCACATTCGCGAAGCCACGGGGACCCCACCGGGGGAATGGCTCCTGAACGAGCGTCTCGCCCGAGCGCGCGAGCTTCTGGAGGAGACAAGTCTTCCCGTTTCGGTCGTTGCGACACATATCGGCCTGGGAAGCGCCACGAACTTCCGCCACCATTTTCGTGCAAGCGCCGGATTGTCACCGGCGGCCTATCGATCGCGATTCCGCAGCGCCGGTATCGAGCAAAAATCGCGCACGTTGGATGAGAATGAGTTCGAAGGCTGTTTGGTTGCCGTCGCCAATCCTGGGTTCGACTAGCGATATCTATCGCGATTTTGACCTCTTGGAGACATAAGATCTACTTTCAGCTGCGCGGCGGGGGCGCGCGCTCACTTGCGAAAACCGATCTCCATCGTGCCAGTCCGTGATTGCCGAATGAACCGACCGGGACAGAAACATCGCCCCCGCCAGGCAGTAGAGCAGCACGATGATGGCCGCTTCGACGATCAGGGGCAGAAATGCAAAACGAGCGCCGGGGCTTTCTTCCTCTTCGGGGAGCAGATCGGGCAGCCCGAGGATCATGGCCGTCACAGGCGAGGCCAGTATCGCGACGAAAGCTGCGCCATGAATCCAAAGGCGGAACCGAGGTAATTTTCCCGCGACCCAAAAGGCCAAGAGGGGAGCGCCAATATTGCATAGCAAGCCGAGTGAAACCGCGATCTCCGTCGGCAGGATCGAATCGCCTTGCATGAATTCCCAATCCCTCAGCGCTACCCAGATTAGTACCACGCACTCGAACTGACAACCACTCGTACGCTACCATGCCCAGTAGGCGTAGGACCTTTCACGGCCGCTGACAGCCGGAAATCATTGCCACCACGCCTCGCGTCTATGCCATTTGAGATCACGACGGCGGCTCTTTCCATCAGCCTTCCTGTCGCCCTTCAAATGATCCAGATAGCCACCCAAAACGCTGTTGATGAAGACATGGGTTTTCGTCAGGCTCGAGCCGAGCCGCCTGAACTTGGCTTCCTTGTCTCTTTCCATCTGCTGAAGCACTTTCCAGAAGACGAAGCTGTCATGAGTTTCCTTCATCGTCAGGAAATAGCCCGAGGAATAGGCGCCTTCGAAGCGGTCTACAAAGGTCAATATTGCCGGATGGCGCAGATTGTATCCCACCCATCCGCATTCGGGGTAGATTCGCCTGTTCAGATAGGCGGCAAGCTGATTTCCGCGCGGCGCGATCCCATCGAGAAAGCTCTTCGGAATCGCTCTATGGGTCACCGTATCGGCATCAAGCCATATCAGTTGATCGACCATGCCGTGATAGCGCCTGATAGCATCGGCAATGGCAAAGACCTTGTTGGAAAAACGCACGGCATCCCAACGGAAATCACGCACCAGCCCATTGCGTGACGGAATATAGCCATTTGCCTGCGGATTGTTGCCATGGGCCTCGCGAAAATCGCGCAGCCGGGACAGGGACTTGCAATGGTCGAACACCAGAAGACGCCGATCCTTCTCCTCGATTTCGACATCCTCGGCATAGACGACCAGAGAAACATCTTTCGGCCAGCAGGCAAGGAAGGTCTCGATGCATTTCTTGCCGTATTCACGATAGCCCTTCTCATTGAAGGTGGTGACAACGATATGGCTCAACTCTTCCCGCTGCCACGGATTGGTAAGGAACATCGGCAATCGGACTCCAAAGCAAGGTAAACTCTTGACGATCTATCCGATCGTTTTGCCGTGCCGGTTTCCGAATGTTTCCAAATCGTGAATTTTCCGGGAAATCTTATTGCTAAGCGTAGCCTTACAGTGCCGCATGCCATCATGCATGCGTCAAGGCGCATCAAGCCCACACCCAAATGCCGCCGATGTGCATCCCGACAACGGAGCCGGTTTCGCCCGCCGGCCGCGACTATGCGTGTGGCTCATTTAATAGTGAAATCGGTCTTTTCCATCACTTTGCCATCGACGGAAAACTCGATCTCGTAGCTCCCGACGGGCCAACCGTTGTTTGGTTTCGTCATCGCTGATTTCACATTGTTGATCAGGGAGCCGATGTGCAGATCGACACTGTCGATCTTGTAGTTCGGCCGCGCCGCTCCGCCGGTGTCGACGGCAATCCATGCGATATTCACCTCACTCCCCGACGACACCTCCTTGGTCAGATGCGCGGAAACAAAAATCTTCGGCGTATTCGGGGCGAAACTGGCTTGCGCTGGTTCCGAACCTTCCTTGGCGGAAATGACGATGTTTTCAAAGCCGGCAGCCCACACACCCGATGAGATGGCGACCATGGCACTGACAAATCGTAGACTGGGGGAAACGCATTCTCGAAGATCCTTTGCTTGAGAAGAGCATGTCGTGCCGAGCAAGAGAAGCCGTCAAGGGGCGCCACGGTTCCCGAGTTCAAGCAACCAAAGAAGGGGATATTGGTCCCTATCGCGTGCTGGCAAGGCTTCGACTTTCATCGCTCCTTCGCGAGAATTGCCTTATTGGGAGATTAGGAAGCGCGGCCGGCGGTCACATAGTCATCAACTCCGACGATTGTCGGCTTGAACACGATGGTTTTCCGCGCCGCATGCTGTTCTGTCGCCACCGCCTGCCGCACCAGTTGCGCCGCAACCTCGCCGATTGCGCGCCGGGGCGAGCAAGACGTTGCGATCGGCGCCGGTAAAGAACTGATCAGGTCCAGCCCGTTGAAGCCGGCGATCAGGATCTTCTGGGGAACTGCAACGCCCAGCTGCATGCAGGCAAACAATCCGCCGCTCGCCATGTCGTCGTTGGAATAATAGATGCAATCGAGATCCGGCACCGCCGCAAGCATCGCCATTGTCAGCTGTTTGCCGAGCGCGATTGAGGAAAAGGCATCGTCAATCCGTTGCTCGGCAAAGCCGAGACCATGCGAATGCAATACGCGCTCGAAGCCGTCCTTGCGCTTGCCCGCCCGCAGATCCCTACCCAGCGCGCTGCCGACATAGCCAAACCGCCGTCGCCCGGCCGCGATCAGCGCTCGGGCCATATCTTCGCCCGCCGCACCATGTGACAAGCCGACATTGAAATCGATCGGCGTGCCATCGAGATCCATCAGCTGAATGACCGGAATATTGGCATGGCGGAGCAAGTCCACCGTCTCTTCAGGTTGATCGAGCCCGGTGACGATGATGGCGCAGGGTTGCCAGGAGAGCATGTCGCGAATGATCGCCCGCTCCTTTGCCACATCATAGTCGGATATGCCGAACACGGCCTGCATGCCGGAACCGTCCAGCCCGGCGGAAATACCGGCAAGCACCTCTGGAAAGACGATATTCGACATGCTGGGAACGACGACGGCGACCAGATTGGTGCGCTGCGCGGACAGCGAGAGCGCCAGCCTGTTGCCCACATAGTTTATCCGCGTCGCCGCCTCGATCACTCTGTCGCGTGTCTCGCCGGAGACGTCTGCAACACCGCGAAGCGCACGCGATGCCGTCATCTTGCTGACGCCCGCTTCGATCGCGACTTCTTCCAGAGTGGGTTTGCGCATCCCCAAGCAACCCTCGATGAACCATGCCGGCCGGCTCGTTGCCGTTCCTCTTCATAGAATATTTCACGGAAAAGGCAAACATCCGCCTCTTGACAATCACCGACAATCTGAGGCTTGTTACCGATACCGGTATCGATAACATGGCTCTAAATCACAGAGGTAACGCCGTGCAGCACACGAAGAAGGCCGCCGTCATCGGCCTGGGGTCCATGGGTTGGGGCGCAGCCTTGTCGCTTCTCAAGGCAGGGTTCGCCGTCCGTGGCTGCGATGTTCGCAGCGAGGTCCTTGCCCGTTTTGCCGATGCCGGCGGCCTGCCCTCCACGACGCCTGCCTCAGCCGCCGAAGACGCTGACGTGATCCTCGTCTACGTCGTCAACAGCAAGCAGGTCGAAGAGGTGCTTTTCGGGCAGAACGGTGCCTTGGAAACCGCATCGCCCTCCACCGTATTCCTGCTCTGCACCACCATGGCGCCGAGTGCCACGACAGCCATTGCCGAAAGGCTCGAGGCAGCCGGCATGCGCGTCATCGACGCCCCCGTCTCCGGCGGTCATGTTCGTGCGCTTGCAGGCGAGATCACCGTTATGGCGTCGGGTGCGCCTGAGGCTTTCGATCACGCAACGGACGTGCTTGAGGCCATCTCGGCCAAGGTCTTCCGGCTCGGCGACCGCCCCGGCGCCGGCTCGCAAGTCAAGATGATCAACCAGTTGCTTGCAGGCGTGCATATCGCAGCGACAGCCGAAGCGATGACGCTTGCCGCCAAGGCCGGCATCGACCTGAAGACGCTCTATGAGGTGATTCGCGTTTCTGCGGGCTCGTCCTGGATGTTCGAGAACCGCGGCGAGCACATCGTATCCGGCGATTACACGCCGCGCTCGGCGGTGAACATCTTCGTCAAGGATCTTGGCATCGTGACGTCGGAAGCCGGCAAAGCCGGCGCCGTCACCCCGCTCGCAGCAGCGGCGCTGGATCTCTTTGTGGAAGCATCGCAAGCGGGTCTGGGCCTGGAGGATGACGCAGCCGTCGCAAAGATCCTGGCAGCCAAGAGCGGCGCCCACCTGCCCGGCGTCAAGGACTAGGCCATGACACTCCTGCTTGGCTGCATCGCGGATGATTTTACCGGGGCGACCGATCTTGCCGCGCTGCTCGCCCGCAGTGGATTGCCCGTTTCGTTGCGGATCGGCATACCAGAAGAAAAGCGCCGTCGGGACGAGACAGCAGCCTTCGAGGTCATCGCATTGAAATGCCGGACATCGCCGGTCGACATCGCCGTCGAACAGGCCCGGCAAGCGCTGCAATGGCTGAGGGAAGCCGGCGCCAGCCGCTTCTTCTGGAAATATTGCTCGACATTCGACAGCACGGCCAATGGCAATATTGGCCCGGTCGCGGACATGCTGATGGCGGAGACTGGCGCGACGCAGACGATCTATTGCCCAGCCTTTCCGGAGAACGGGCGCAGCGTCTTCATGGGCCATCTCTTCGTCGGAGAACAGCTTCTGTCGGAAAGTCCGATGAAGGACCATCCGCTGACGCCGATGCGCGATTCAAGCCTCATCCGGCTTCTGACGCCGCAGGTGGCCGGCCCAGTCGGCCTGGCCAATCGCAATATCGTCTCGAAAGGCCCGACGGCACTCAGGGCGAGATTGGCGCAACTCGGTGATGACGGCATCCGGCATGTGATCGTCGATGCCGTTGGCGACGATGATCTCGGCACAATCGCGGCTGCATCATTCGACATGCCGCTGCTGACGGGCGGCAGTGCGATCGCTGGCCAGCTTCCGCGACTTTATCTTGAGCAAGGGCTGGTAACCCTCCCTCAACATCAACAGGCACTGCCAAAAGTCACAGGCGGCGCCATCGTTCTGTCCGGCAGTTGCTCTGCCATGACGCGCAAGCAGGTCGCCAACTATGCCGGCAAGGTCGCCAGCCTGCGGCTCGATCCGATCGCACTTGCACAGGACGGTGCAACCGCCGCGCTGGAATGGCTAGGTCGGCAATCCCCCGATACGGCCAAGCTCATCTACGCCACCGCCGAACCCGACGACGTTCGGCGGGCTCAGGAGCGATTGGGACGGGAAAAAGCTGGGCAAGTCGTCGAGGACGCCCTTTCCGAAGTCGCGCGCGAAGCCTTCCGTTATGGTACGCGCCGCTTCGTCGTTGCAGGCGGCGAGACCTCGGGCGCGATCACCCAGGCCCTCGGCGTCACGCATCTGACGATCGGACCGGAGATCGCGCCGGGCGTCCCCTGGACATTCGCGGCCGTAAGTGGGGAGCCGATTGCCCTCGCCCTAAAATCTGGCAATTTCGGCGGCGAAGGCTTCTTCTCAGATGCCTTTGACCTGTTGGAGGGCGCATGAGCGAAGAAGCCGCATTGCGCGAACAAATATGTGTAATGGCCAAGTCGCTTTACGATCGCGGCCTGACCGCCGGCTCCTCCGGCAATATTTCCGCCCGCCTCAGCGACGGTCGGCTGCTGGTGACGCCTACGGGTAGCTCCTTCGGGCGCCTCGATCCCGCCCGTCTCTCGCTGTTCGATAGCGAAGTACGCCTGATCGGCGGCGACAGGCCGACGAAAGAAATGCCGCTGCACGCCGCCTTCTACGAGACGCGGCCTAAAAAGACCGGCGCCGTCGTCCATCTCCATTCCAGCCATTCGGTTGCACTCTCGATCCTGCCCGACGTCGATGCCGACAACATGCTGCCGCCCCTGACGGCCTATTCAATCATGAAGCTCGGCAAGGTGAAGCTTCTGCCCTATTTCATGCCCGGCGATCCGGCCATGGGCGATGCCATTCGCGGCCTTGCCGGCAAGCGCAGCGCCGTAATGCTGGCGGCACATGGTCCGGTCGTTTCTGCCAGGGATCTGGAAGCGGCAGTCTATGCGATAGAGGAACTGGAGGAGACGGCAAAGCTTGCCATGCTGACGCGCGGGGCCAATCCGTCGTTGCTGACGGATGCGCAGATCGCCGAGCTCGTTCGCACCTATGATGTGGAGTGGGACTGAACATGATGCGCTTTTCCGCCAATCTGGGATTCCTGTGGCAGGAGCTTTCGCTTCCTGATGCGATCCGCGCCGCCAAGGCTGCAGGTTTCGATGCCGTGGAATGCCACTACCCCTATGACACGCCCACTGAGGCCGTGCGTCAGGCACTGGAAGAAACCGGTCTTCCCATGCTCGGTCTCAATACCGCCCGCGGCAATGTCGCGGCTGGCGATAACGGGCTTGCTGCCATTCCGGGACGCAAAGAGGAAGCGCGCCGGGTTATCGATCAAGCGATCGACTATGCAGCCGCCATCGGCGCGCGGAGCGTGCATGTGATGGCCGGCAAGGCTTCGGGCGAGGAGGCGCGCGCCACCTTCATCGCGAATCTGGGTTATGCCTGCGAACGCGCTGACAAGGCGGGCGCGACCGTGTTGATCGAGCCGCTCAATCACCGCGATGCGCCGGGCTATTTCCTGCAGACGGCAGATCAGGCGCTGGACATTATAACTGCGGTCGGCGCCGAGAACCTCAAGCTGATGTTCGACTGCTATCACATCCAGATCATGCAGGGCGATCTGACACACAGGCTGCAGGCGCATATGACCGCAATCGGCCATATCCAGATCGCCGCCGTGCCGGATCGCCGCGAACCGGACCATGGGGAGATCAATTACCGTCATCTTCTGCAGTTTCTGGAAGAGCTTGGCTATGACAGGCCGATCGGCGCGGAATATCGGCCGGCGACCACGACGGACGCGGGATTGGCCTGGCTACAGGCATACAGATGAAATGAGGGCCTGCATCCCGGATGTCTGAAGGCCATCAAAGAGATTCGCTCGGGAATTCTCCCGAACACTGACACCCGCTGATGGGGAGGAAAAGCCGATATGCATGTTTTGATCTTGGGCGCTGCGGGCATGGTCGGCCGCAAGCTTGTCAACCGCATCGCCGCCGAGCCGAAGGCTCTCGGACAGACGATCGATCGCCTGACCCTGGTCGATGCCTTCCAGCCGCCGGTGCCGGAAGCGCTTGCATCGGTATCGAAAGCCCTGACCATCGATCTTGCGACATCGGGCGTTGCCGACAAGCTCATCGAAGATCGCCCGGATATGATCTTCCATCTCGCCGCCATCGTCTCCGGCGAAGCCGAGGCCGATTTCGACAAGGGCTATACCGTCAATCTCGACGGTACGCGGGCGCTGTTCGAGGCCATCCGCCAGCAGGGCCTGAAATCCGCCTATGCCCCGCGCGTCATCTTCGCCTCCTCCATCGCCGTGTTCGGAACCCCCTTCCCCGACGTCATCGGCGACGAATTCCTGACCGCGCCTCTGACAAGCTACGGCACCCAGAAGGCGATCACGGAACTTCTGCTCGCCGACTATTCGCGGCGTGGCTTTTTCGACGGCATCGGCATCCGTCTGCCGACAATCTGTGTGCGCCCCGGCGCCCCGAACAAGGCTGCTTCCGGCTTCTTTTCCAACATCCTGCGCGAACCGCTCGCCGGCAGGCAAGCCATTCTGCCTGTCAGCGATACCGTGCGGCATTGGTTCGCGAGCCCCCGCTCGGCTGTCGGCTTCTTCGTACACGCCGCGACGCTCGACACGGCGAAGGTCGGGCCGCGGCGCAATCTCACCATGCCTGGGCTTTCGGCACTTGTTTCCGACGAGATCGATGCCCTGCGCCGTGTCGGCGGCGACAAGGCCGTTGCGCTCATCCGGCGGGAACCGGACCCGGTGATCGAACGGATCGTCGCCGGCTGGGCGACCCAATTCGACGCCAAGCGCGCGAGCGATCTCGGCTTCAAGGCCGAACGGAGCTTTGACGAGATCGTGCAGGCACATATCGAAGACGAGCTCGACGGGAGGGTCGCATGACGCAGGCGTCATCGCACACGCAAAACGCAATCGCTTTGGTGACCGGCGGCGGTACGGGTATCGGCCGAGCCATCGCCAAGGCACTTGGTTCGGCGGGCTTCAAGGTCGTCATATCGGGACGCCGGGCTGACGTTCTCGAAAAGGCAGCCGACGAACTCTCCGCGGAAACGGGGGCGGAGTTTCTTGCTGTTGCGGCCGATGTCAGCGACCCAACGTCCGTCCGCAGCCTTTTCGATGCCATTGCCGGCCGCTATGGCCGCCTTGACCTCCTGGTCAACAATGTCGGCATGGGGCTGCCGGCGGTGCCAATGGAGGAGCTGAGCTTTGAGCAATGGAATGCCATTCTCGGCGCGAACCTGACCGGCGCATTCCTATGCACGCAGCAGGCGTTCCGCTTGATGAAGGCCCAGATGCCGCAGGGCGGCCGCATCATCAACAACGGCTCGATCTCGGCAACGACGCCACGGCCGCATTCCGCACCCTATACGGCCACGAAGCACGCAATCACCGGCCTGACGAAATCGACGGCACTCGATGGCCGGCCCTTCGATATTGCCTGCGGCCAGATCGATATCGGCAATGCCGCCACCGACATGACGGCGCGGATGAGCGCGGGCGTGCTGCAGGCGAATGGCGGCACAGCGGCGGAACCGACGATCTCGGCGGAGCATGTGGCACGCGCCGTCGTCTACATGGCCACGCTGCCGCTTGACGCCAACGTTCTCTCCATGACCGTCATGGCAACGAAAATGCCGCTCGTCGGCAGAGGTTAAATAGACAATCGGCAGCGTCGTGGGTGTGACGCTGCCGATATTACAAACTGGCGCATGGGCTAGATGGCGGGGCGCGCAGAAGGCCTCACTTGCCTGCGCTCGATCAAACCGCCGACGCTGAAGATCAAAACCTCGATCTCGGTATCGATCTTGTCGCCATCAAGCAGCCTGACGATATCGTCTATGCCAGAGACTGGGTGGCCGCTGATGGCAAGCAGATAGTCGCCCTCCTGCAGACCACCCTTTTCGGCCGGACTATCCTTTTCGACGCGACGCAAACGCACGGCCGTCGAGTGCGTGACGCCGGCCTCCAGTGCAATGCGCCGATGTAACTCGACCGTATCGGCGGCAATACCGATATAGGCGCGTCTGACGTGGCCGAAGCGCAGGATTTCGGAGACGACGTGCTTTGCCGTGTTGGAGGCAACCGAAAAGGCGATGCTCTGCGCGCCCTGGATGACCGCCGTATTGACGCCAATCACCTCGCCGGCCGACGAGACGAGCGGACCGCCGGAATTGCCGGGGTTGAGGGCGGCATCCGTCTGGATGATGTCTTCCATCAGCCGCCCGCTGGCGGCGCGCATCGACCTGCCAAGCGCCGAGATGATGCCGGCGGTAACGGTCCATTCGAAACCAAGGGGATTGCCGATGGCGATGGCGATGTGGCCGCGCTTCAGCGATTTGGAATCCCCGAGCTTGGCCCAGTTGCCGGGCCAGTCATTGGCGCGAATGAGTGCAAGGTCGGTATCCGGATCGCGTCCGAGCACCCTTCCCTCGACGGTTGTCCCTTCCGGGGTCTTGATGCGCACGGCCTTCGCATCCTCGACGACATGATTGTTGGTAACAACGAGGCCATCCGGTGAAATGGCGAAGCCGGAACCGTGTCCGGCGCGGCCGCCCAGCCGCTCGATCCGGCTGACGGCCGGCCCGACGAGATCGACGGCACTCGATACCGATTGGGAATAGGCATCCAGCAGACCCGCGTCGGATGACGGCTGGATGTCGCGATCAATGAAGCCCATGAAAACTCCTCCGACGCAGGCGCGTCGCTACGAGGACCGGCAGCAACTGTTGGAAAGCAGGAGACTGTCAGTTCGACAGATTAAAATGATGACTACTCAAATGAGATGTCGCTCCGTCGAGTTCAAGGGTCGGCCGGACGCGCACGAGCGCAGCCTTGCTTCGGCAGCCGAAATCAGCCCTTGTCCTGCTGCAATAGCCGGTCGAGTTCGCGCTCCTGCATCTCGATCGCTTGCATAATGAACCGCAAAACCACCCGCTTTTCCGCCTCGGAAAACTGCTCGAGCATTTGCGCGCCGGCCGCCGCGATCGGGCCATAGGCTTCTCGTCCCAGCCTGATCGCTTTCTCGGACGGCGCCACCAGCACGCGACGCCGGTCGCTCGGATCGGGAATGCGGTGGAGAAGGTCGCGGGCCGAGAGCCGATCGATCAGCGCCGTGACCGATGGAGGCGCAAGGCCGATGGCCTTGGCGACGGCGTTTGCGGGTTGCGGCGCGCGCATGATCACGCTGAGGCAACGGCGCTCGGCGCTGTTCAGCCCATGCAGCTTGCCGAAGGTTTCGTCGAAGCTCTCGGTCGCCTCCTGCCAGCGCATGCAGGCAAAGCTAATGGCTTCAACAAGACGTTCAGTTTCTTCATTTGACTTTTGTTCGATCATCGAATAATTCATTCGTCAAACTATTTGAAGGAAGAACCAATGTGCCCTATTGAAGAGCATGCAGCAACCGCTAATCGAGCAACGGGTTCGGAGATGACGATCGGCATATGCGGCGCCGGCATTGGCGGGCTTGTGCTGGCGCTCCGTCTGGCAAAACTTGGCTTTCGACCGATAGTGTTCGAAGCCCGCTCGAAAGAAGCCGCTTTGTCCGAAGGTGAGTTTTTGACGCTTGCCTCCAACGGCATGAACGGGCTGCGGACGGTGGATTGCCACGAGGCGGTACTGCGCCAGGGATTGGAGACCCGTGCCATCGAACTCTGCAATGCCCGCGGCAAAAGGCTCGCACTCGTCGATCAAAGCGACCATCTGGCAACCTTCGGGACGCCCGCCGTGACGATCAAGCGCGGCACCCTGACCGCCATCCTGATCGAGAAGTGCCAGAAGGAAGGCATCGCCGTGCAATTTGACCGGCGCGTGACCAAGGTCGACAATCATGCACACACAGTAACGCTCGCCTTTTCCGAAGGAGCCAGTCTTGCCGTTGACCTGCTGGTCGCCGCCGACGGGCTGCGATCCCTGGTCCGCGCGCATGTGTTCCCGGATTACCCCCTGCCGCAGTTTACCGGCCTGATCGGCACAGGCGGCATCGTCAATGCGGACATTCCGGATACGGATGGCGTGATGCGCATGACCTTCGGAGAGAGGGCCTTCTTCGGCTACATCAAGACGGCATCCCATCCCGTCTATTGGTTCGATTCTTTCCCTGCCGATACGCCTGATGCGGTGCGCGCATTGGAACCCGAGGCACTGGCCGCTCACCTTCGCCAGATACATGCGGACGATCCTGAACCCAACATGTCGATCCTGCGTGCCATCGACAGCATCGAACGCAGCTATCCCATCTTCGATATGCCACAGCTTCCGATCTGGTCCAAGGGACGCGTGGCGCTGCTCGGAGATGCCGCCCATGCGATCGGCCCGCATTCCGGCCAAGGCGCCTCGATGGCGATTGAGGATGCGGTGGTCCTGTCGGCCTGCCTGGCGGATACGCTCGACTACGGCCATGCCTTTGCCCGTTATGAAGCCCTGCGGCGACCGCGTATTGCGCGCGTGGTGAAACTCACCCGGCAAAATGCTTCCCGGAAGAGGAAAAACAGTCGACTTAGCCTGTTTCTAAGAGATTTGCTTTTGCCTCTGCTCATTCCGATGAGCGTCCGGGCCGGCCGCAAATTGTTTGCGTATCGGGTCGATCTCGATCCCCTGGAGGTAGGGCATTCGGTTGAGGGTGGCCGCAAAGACGCCGCCTGAAACGCCGGGGCGATATTCGTCGGGCATGACTGCAGTCATCGACACGACCTTTACGAAGCCGCGACACGACATAGTTAGCGGGGATACCGGACAATGGAGGTATCCATGAGGATTTCGAGATCAGTCGCGGCGATGGTCGTCATCGGCTTGTTTGCGGCACCCGTCGAAGCCGCAGGAATCGATTGCGCGAAACCCGCCTCAGCAAGCGATCACATGATTTGTCGGGACAAATCGCTGCTTGCCCGAGATGCGATCGTCAGGGACCTCTATGCCGCCGCTTTGAAGCACGATGAGGCCGATAAGATCCGGGAGCGGCAACGGCGCTGGATTGCGACGGTGCAGTCCTGCGGCGATGCGGCCTGTATCCGGCAAGCCTATGACGACCAGATCGGCTTTCTCCTCACGACCAAGGGCGGGCGAAGCACATCGGCTGATTTCCAGTCGAACACCAGCGACGGCAACGAGGGCCATCTTGCGATTTTCGGACCAGTTGATGGTCTCGTCGCTGTTTCGCTCGCCTCGACCTATGTCGGCCCGGGCGGCGCCGAAGCCGGCGATGTCAATGCCGATGGCGTTGACGGTGTTGTGCCTCTGACGAGAGAGCACGCCCAGCTCTCCAGAGACGCGTGCAAGATCAGCCTTGATCGCCTCAACGCAAAGACCTGGCGCGTGTCGCAGGCGGGCGTGTGCGATTTTGCGAACGGCGTAACCTTGCAGGGCACCTACCTCAAGCAATGAGATGGCCTAGCTCGCGGGCAGGAATCGCGCTTGCTTGCGCAATGCCTGCTCGTGATCATGGGTGCAGCCTGGAGCGATTCAGCTTTTCATGGAATCTCTGAAGCGCTCTATCTCTTTGTTGTCACGCAATTCCGGACGGAAAACCGCTGCGCACTTTTCCTGGAATTGCTCTAGTTCTGCGCACTTCCTCTTATATCGCTGACATCGCTTGCGCTGACCGGCGCAGCAGCATTGCCCCAGCTGTTGCGAACATAGGTCAGCACGTCGCTCACCTGCTGGTCGCTGAGCCTCCATGCAAATGATGGCATGGCAGGAGTCGTCTGCTTCGACGGCGTGTAGACACCCTGGCTTCCCGCCAGCACGACATGGCCAAGCGTCTCCGCGCTCGGCTGCTGGACGAGGCTGTTGCCGGCCAGCGCCGGAAACAACGGCATGGCGCCCTTTCCATCCAGGCCATGGCAGGCCGAGCAGGTGTCGTGGTAGATCGCGCCACCCGCCACCATGCGCCCGTCATCCACCTTCAGCGGCGCTGGTTTTTCCGCCGAAGCAGCGGTGAGGCTCTTCAGATAGACCGCAATCGCCTTCAGGTCGGCGTCCTTCATTAGAGACGTCGATTGTGCGATGGCCTCCGCCATCGGGCCGGAAGCGATCGTCTTGTCCGTCGAGCCGGTCTTCAGATAGGCGACGATGTCATCCTCGCTCCATGACCCGATGCCGACATGAGGATCGCCGGTGATATTGGGAGCATACCAACCCTGCAGCGAAGCCCCCTGCAGAAATTGAGAGTCCTTGTCGGCGCCGAGGAAGGATTTGGGCGAATGGCATGTCCCGCAATGACCCGGTCCCTGAACGAGATAGGCGCCGCGATTCCACTCGGCCGTCTGCTTCTCGTCCGGCACGAAAGCCTGCGGATCGAAATTCAAGAGATTCCACCCCCACATGGAGAGCCGGATGTTGAGCGGGAATGGCAGCTGGTTGGCGACGACCTTGTTTTTCACTGGCTGCAGTGTGGTCAGATAGGCCCACATGTCGGACAGATCCCGGTCCGACATCTTGCTATAGGCCGGATAAGGCATGGCCGGATAAAGCCGGATGCCATTATGGCCGGTGCCGGTCTTCATCATGCGGATGAAATCGGCCTCGCTCCAATTGCCGATGCCGGTTTCCTTGTCCGGCGTGATGTTCGGCGGCACCAGGGCGCCGAAGGGCGTCTGCAACGGTTCGCCGCCGGCAAAGGGCTGCCCATCCTGCTTGGTGTGACAGGCCGAACAGTCGCCGAGAACGGCCTGATAGCGGCCGTTGATGACTCTATCCGCAAGATCGGTAGAGTCTGCAAAAGCAATGTTGGCGGATGCCGAGAGGGCGCCAAAGGCGATCAGAATGGAGAGTTTCTTCATCATGCCGACACCAGGGGAGCACCGGGGTTGCGGAGATATTGGTTGCGGATCGCATCCGCCGCGACAAAGGCCAGCGCACCCACAGTCCCTGTCGGGTTCTTGCCGGCATTGTGGGCAAAGGCGGAAGCGCCGATGACGAACAGGTTCGGCACATCCCAGCTCTGCAGATAGCGATTGACGGCGCTGATCTTCGGATCGGCGCCCATGATCGCGCCGCCTGTATTGTGCGTGCTCTGATAGGGCACCGAATCCCAACCCTTCTTGCGCCGCGCATTGTTGTACTGACGCGCGCCGAGCGCCTTGGCGATATCCTCCATGCGATCGGAAAGGTAATCCGACATCTTCAAATCATTGTCGGGGAAATCGAAGGTGATACGCAGCAGCGACCGTCCGAAGCGGTCCTTGTAGGTCGGATCGAGATCAAGGTAATTGCCTTGCGTCGGATAGCTCGATCCCTGTGAGCTGTAGGTCATGGTGCTCTTGTAGGCCTGGGTGGTCGCAGCTTTCCATTTCGACCCCCAGCGCGGCGTGCCAGGCGGCACCGGCCGCATGGCGATCGGCCTGCCATTGGTGGGAATGCAGTTGATTCCTGCGCCGCCGACGAAGCCGACCGAGCCGTGATCGAAGGCATCGCCATTGAAATCGTCGACCGACTGGCCGAGCGCACCGGAGGCGATGAATGGATTGAAGTTCTTGTCGTCGAAGAAGACCTGCATCCCGGCATTGGTCTGGTAACAGTAGTTGCGCCCGACCGCGCCCTCGCCGCTATTCGGATCATAGGGCTTGCCGATACCCGACAGCAGCATCAGGCGCACGTTGTGGAGCCCATAGGCACAGAGCAGCACCATATCGGCCGGCTGGAAAAACTCCTCGTCGGAGGTATCGACATAGGTGACGCCCTTGGCCATCTTGCCGGAGCCGTCGAGATCGACACGCAGCACTTCGCTATCCGTGCGCAGCTCAAAATTCTTCTTCTTCATCAAGACCGGCAGGATCGTCGTCTGCGCGCTGGCCTTGGAATAGTTGGCGCAGCCGAAGCGTTCGCAGAAGCCGCAAAGAGTGCATTCGCCCATCGCAATCCCAAGCGGATTGATGTAGGCCTTCGAGAGGTTCGCCGACGGGGTCGGGAATGGATGGTAACCGAGCTTGCGCGCCGCTTCGGCAAAGAGGCTTGGCGCATAGCTCATTTGCATCGGCGGCAGCGGATAATCCCGCGCCCTTACATCTTCGAAGGGATTGCCACCCTCCTGGATCTGCCCTTTGATGTTGCCAGCTTTCCCGGAAATACCGGCCAGATACTCGAACCTGTCGTAGAAGGGCTCCATTTCCTCGCCGGTCACGCCCCAATCCTGGAGCTGCAGGCCGTCGAACTTCGGCGCACCGTAACGTTCCGTCAAATGGGACTTGATGCGGAAGTCGCTGTCCCAGAAGCGCCAGGTATGACCATTCCAGTGGACGCCGGCCCCGCCGACGCCGTTGCCGGGCAGGAAAGAGCCATAGTCGCGCATCGGCAAGGCCGTCTGCGAGAGATTGTTGCGCATCGTCATCGCCTCGACGCGCGGCTGCAGGAAAAGGTCGCGCCGGATGCCGTAACGCAGCTCGTCCTGAACATAACCGATATTGAAATCGGTCGCCGTGTCCCGCCAGGGTCCGCGCTCGATGGCAAGAACATCCAGTCCCTGCTCGGTCAGCTCATGGGCGAGAATGGAGCCGGTCCAACCGAGACCGACGATGACGACATCTCTACGGGGAAGAATCTTTGTCATGGCTGGCCTCCTACTTTTCCGCCCAGAACGGCTGGCTTGCTATGGAAATCGGCGGATGCGGATAGGGCTCGTTGAACTTGCCGACATGATCGCGGTAGTCGTAACGCGCACCGGGGAAACCCAGCATCTTCCACGAGGCCATGTCCTTGTTGCCGCCATAGACCGGATCGGCGAAGAACCCTTCCATGACATTGGCGAGGATGACGTTGAACAGGGCCTTGCCGTCGACATTGTTGCCGAGCTTGACCTTGCCTGCCTCCAGATCCGTCAGAAAGCCGTCCTGCTCTTCCGGAGGGAGATCGGCGAAGGCTTTGCCACCCTTGTTCTGCTTCAGATAGGCATCGATCTCCGCCAGACCTTTGCGGTAGATCTGTGCCGGATTGTCCGCCCCCTGATAGCCCTGGGTCGGCAGGCCGGGCAGGAAAGGTCCCTGCGTATAGAGCCGGCTGGAATTGCCATAGGACCCAGCCAGTTGCCGGTCGAGATAAATGGCACAGCCCGCTTCCTTGCCGCCGATGCTGAGATTGTCGGCCGGGATCATCCGATCCGCGATCGCCTCGATCGTGCGCGCTTCCAACTCCGTGAAGAACTTCCAGCCACCGGGCATCACCTGCCTCGGCGGATCGGCGGCGTAAGACGTCCAAGGGAGATTGCCGCCTTGATATGTTCGCGCCAGCACCGGGCCGGCGCTTCCGGCAAGAACAGTCAGGGCAACGGAGGAAAGGAAATGGCGCCGCGACAGGCGCTTGGGACAGAGTTCGGACACTGGGGGCTCCCGATTGGCAAGATGATACAGGCTATCGTCGGTCGTACGTCAGAAGCGCCACCGGTCACCGCCGCAATCATCCAGCGCGGGCGACCGGCAGGGATGGGGAATCCGCAGAGCGCCGATTCCACCCGCAGTATACATACCCACATGCAGAATCCCATACATAATATGAATCAAAGGGTGACAAGATGCCTTTGAAAACTTGAGCTTTCCGGTTGATTTTAAAGGAATAACGGCTGCGAGCCGTTCGCGTGATCGCCACCGTGCCGGCGCGGGAAAGATCGCCGATGGTTAACCGGGCTTTACTTGTCTCTTGGTTGCCGCCAGCGGCGCCAAGCTCGGCAAAACGTAAGGTCTGGATGACGATCGGGAGAAATCAGGCACGGTTGATCGCAGGCACGCAAATGCCTGACAAGGCAGGTCTCGCGACATCGCGATAGCATTGCACGCCGCGTCATCACGCGATGACCAATGCGTTGCGACCCGGCCGTCAGCGACGGCCGAAGTCCTTTGAAAAATCGAAATCGTGCGATCAGCCGCCGGTCGCGTCGGAGGTGCACTTCTTGACGAAGCTCGTCTTGGCGGCGCCAGCGAGCTTCTTCGATGCCGCTTGCGTATCGCAGGCGCTCGCCGCATCCTTCTCGCATTTCTTGGTAAAGCTGGTCAGAGCGGCGCCTGCCAGCTTCTTGTCGGCCGCCTGGGCCTTGCATGTGGCATCCGCCGCCATCGCACCGCCGGCAATGCAGGTCGAGACAATGGCAATTCCGAGCAGTCTGATCATCGAATTCCTCCGGGGCTCACCACGGCAAAAGGCCGAGGTAAACAAACAATAACGCAATGCCAACTGCAGTAAAGAGACGCTCTGAGCAACGCGAGGATCATGCATTTCCTCATCCGATGGAACGTGTGCCAAAGACAATTAACGCCTAACTATTGGCGCAACCTCAACTTCGAGTTTTCCAGAAGTGTTGCTTTACTGCCGCAGCGGGAAATTTGATTGATTGTCCCGTTTCACTATAGAAATCAATTTGCTAGTTGGATGCGATTTCAAATCTGAACTCTCAGGAATTCACCTAAAAATTGATCCTAGATTGCCTCCGAAAGACCGACGTGAATCTCACCACCCATTCGAATGCAGCGTGAAAGCAAGTCCGTGAACGCCAAGATCACCTTCGGACTCGCCACTATCGCAATACTTGTCGGCTACAACAGCCTTGGCTTGGATGTAAAATACCTTGTCTACTTCGCGATCCTCATGATCGCCGTTGCGGTTGGCGCATGGATGGACAGCATCGCAGAGGACGAAGATTGAAATCCATCGTCCTCAAAAGGCGATGCAAACATCCTCGGGCACCTTCTGAACTGGAGTGACAAGTCTGATCTCTTCGGAAAAGAGGCATGCGTATCAGGCATCGGCCCTCGATTGTTTGGCCTGGTACGCCTTGAAGAGTTCGACAAAAGAATAGAGACTAGCCACATTGGGGCAAACAACGGCGCACTGCCGCCCTCCTCTCACGCAATGGCAAAGCGTGAAATGTAACAACACGAACTGAATGCTCTCCAATCCTCTCATGAAGACAATTTCAGGCACGAATCTCGAACAGGCCAAATCGCACAACCGGCGTGTCGTGATCGAAGCCATCCGCACCAATGGGCCGATGTCGCGCGCAGCCATTGCCCGCATGACGGCACTCACCACCCAGACGGTTTCGAATATCGTGGAGGAGCTCGCGCGTTCGCACCTGCTGATCCCGATGGAGGTGCAGAGGATCGCGCGCGGCCAGCCGATCACTCCCTATGCCATCAATCCGACCGGCGCTTATTCCATCGGCCTCGAGCTTGGCCGTCAGCGCGCCGCCGGCGTGCTGACGGATCTGTCCGGCACGGTCTGCGCCCGCATCGAATATCATGTCGACAGGCCGGGACCGACCGAGGCGATGCCGGTGTTTGCCGAGATCGTCAGAGATCTGCAGCAAGCCTTTTCCTTCGATCGTGATCGACTACTCGGCGTCGGCGTCGCCCTCCCCGGACGCTACGCCGACGGCGGCGTGACATCGCTGAGCCCGCTCAATCTCCCGGGCTGGCAGGATTTCCCCGTTGCAAGCGAACTCGAGCGGCTCATCAATCTGCCCGTGCTCGTCGAAAACGACGCGACGGCCGCGGCAATCGGCGAGCGGCTCTATGGCGTTGCCCGCGGTCTTGGCAGCTTCGTCTATCTCTTTCTGGCGGGTGATGGCGGCATCGGCGCCGGCATGTTCCTGGACGGCCATCTCTACAAGGGCAGCCGCGCCAATGCCGGCGAGATCGGCCATATCATTGTCGAGCCGCATGGCAGGCTCTGCACCTGCGGCAAGCGCGGTTGCCTGGACCGCTATGTCTCCCCATCCGTCGCTTATGAATGTCTTGGCATCAAGGATGCCCAGGAGCTGGACCCGGATGAGCTGGATGCGATGATCGCAGCCAACAGCCACGGCCTGCAGGTCTGGCTGGAACAGGCGGTGCAGCCGCTGCGGCAAACGATCGATTTCCTTGAGCTTGCCTTCGATCCGCAGACGATCGTGCTTGGCGGCAGCGCGCCGACATCCCTCATGATCGGATTGGCCGAGCGCGTGGAGCCGCTGCACATTCCGGTGAACCCGGCGGAAAAGCGGACCATTCCGCGCCTGATGATCGGGGCAACCGGCAGGGATACCGCCATTCTCGGCGCGGCTGCCTTGCCGATCTTTTCAGAGACGAACCCGCAATTCGATGTCCTGCAGAAGCCGCTGACGCATCGCGCGAGCGTAGGTTAGGCAAATCGCTCTACGACCAGCTTCGCTCAAGCGCGACCCGTGCGGGGCCGCGCTTGAGGGCCATGCATCAAGCTGTCAAAATTGATGCAGGCCGTAAAGCAGCGGCATCGTGCCGGCAAGCGCCCTGAAGCGCTCCCAGGATTTTGCCGATGGCCTGGTCCAGCCGGTTTCCGCCAGTGCCGAAAGGCGTGGGAAGACAAGCCGATCGAAGACGGCGCGGTCGGTCATCGGTTCCGACCAGATGCAGGCCTGTATGCCGCGCAGCTTTTCCTTCTGCACATCGGTCCAGCCGCCGATCGGATCGAAGGTGTAGATCTTCTCCGCATCGGAATAGCCGGCCCAACTGCCACCCGGCTCGTCCCAGTCGGGGCGCATTGCCATGTCGAGATAATAGACCTGGCCTGGGCAGACGACGATCTCATATCCGCGTCCGGCAAGCTCGGCCGCGACTTCGACATTGCGCCAGCTGCAGAGATAGCTCTTGTCCTTGTCGATCCTGTCGCCATGCGCCGCCTCTTCCCAGCCGCCGGTCACGCAGCCCTTCGAGGCGAGAAATGCCTGGATGCGCTCCAGAAATTCGGCCTGAAGGACAGCCGCGCCCGAACCGTGAATATCGTCGGCTCCATGCGTATTGGTGATGACGTTCAGGCGCTTGGCATGTGCATCGGCAATCTCGTCGCCGGCAAGTTCGCGCAGCTGCGTCAACGCTTCCGGCGAGCCGGACCAGGCGCCCAGAGGCACCTCGTCGGCACCGATATGGATGGTCTTGAACGGGAAGAGTTCGATCAGTTCGGACAGGATCGTCTCGATCACCTCATAAGTCTTCTCGCGAGCGGGATTGATGCAATTGTCCGGGAAGCCCTGAACCGAATAATAGCTGCCAATTTCGTTCGGATCGCGAAGCTCCGGGATCGCCTGCTGCATCGCATAGCAATGGCCCGGCATGTCGATCTCTGGCAGGATTTCGATGCCGAAGCCCTTGGCGTAGCTGACGATCTCGCGAACCGCTGCCTTGGTGTAATAGCCGCCGGTGCGAGCCGGGCTCGAGCCCAGAAGCGGAGGCATCGGCAGGCCGTGGCCGCGCCATGCGCCGATCTCCGTCAATGCCGGATAGGCGTCGATCTCGACACGCCAGGATTCATCGTCGGACAGGTGCCAGTGCAAGCGGTTGAGCTTGTTCCAGGCCAGCACGGCCATCAGCTTCTTGATTTCAGCCGAACCATAGAACTGGCGTGCAACGTCGAGATGCAGGCCGCGCCAGCCCATGGCCGGTTCGTCGACGATCTCGCCAGCCGCCGGAAAATGGAAAGCCTGCGGATGCAGGCGCGCGCCGCGCCAGATCTGGCCGATCGTCACGAGGCCATAGACAAAGCCGGTCTGGGAGCTTGCCTCGACGGTGATGATCTCCGGCGAAAACTCCAATCTATAGGCCTCGGGGCCAAGACCTTCCGTCTGACGCAGCACCACCGCCACAGCGCCTTCCGCCTCGGAGCGGACAAGACCTTCGGCGGCGAAGAGATGCTCGACAAGAGCCGTGAAGCTTGCGGCTGCGGCCTGTGCCTCCGGCGTATTCGCCTTCAAAGCAAAGCCTGCCGGCAGCGGACGGCGAGAGGAAACGGTAACGCGGTTCGGCCAGGGAATGATCGAGAGCGGAACAGGCGGATTGGCCGGAACGGGATAGATTTCGGCGCCGCGCTTCAATGGCGCATTGCTCGACGACGTGCGCGTCGGCTCGGCGGCAAGCGATACGGCGGTTCCATTCGGCAGCGCCAGATAGGCACTGGTGGCGCCATCGGTCCAGTGACGGAACGGCCAGCTCAGCGCATGAACCGTGATGGTCCATGTATCGCCGGCTCCCAGCACGAAGCCCTCCGGCGGCTGAAACTCGGTAAAATTGGAAAGCCGTTTTGTCACAGTCGCACCTTCGACGACGCCGGCTGGGTCGACGCGGCCAGGACCGCTGACGCAGAGCGCGAAGCCCGAAAGCGGCTCCGATGACAGGTTCTTCAGCCGCAGGACGTAGGAAAACTCCTTGTCGCCGGTCGGCGGGTTCCAGGTTGTTTCAAGCCGCAGAGCCAGGGATCGCGGTGTGGACATGAGCATTCTCTTTTCTTTACTGGATCGTTCAAAGCTTGAGCATGCCGGCATAAATGCCGGGCTCGGAATTGGGGATCTGCATCGCGCCGACCGTCTTCTCGTAGAATTCCGAAGGGCCGACGTCGCCAATGACGGTGTAGGCGTAGCCCATGGCCTTCTGGTCGTTGAGGCAGGCAAAAAGCAGCGCGCGGCCGATGCCGAGGCCGCGAACGCTTTCGTCGACGCCGGTCGGTCCGAAGAAGCCGCGCGCCGTCGCCTCGTGGCAGGCAAAGCCGACAAGCTCCTGATTGCGCGTGGCGACGAAGCATGTCGGCGGCTGGCGCGTCATCGCTACCGTCGTCTCGCTCGCCCAGCCCTGACTGAAATGTTCGGCCACCCAGCCGGTGATGAGCCGCAGCTCCGGCGGCAGCGCGCGCCGGATGGTGACGTCAGCCTTCGCCATGCGCTCAGCCGATTGCGTGTCGACCGGCAAGGTCGATAGATTGACCAGGTAATCCAAGGCAAAAATCCTTCTAGTTCGATGCGACGAGCGCACGCATGAAATGATTGGGACCGATCTGTTCGACCTCGGTCGAGATCGGCCGGCTGAGCGCACGGATCTTCTCCGCCTGCTCCAGGAAGCGAGCGCTACCGCCGGTCACGAACCTGCGGCCGCCATCCGGCACCGCTGAAAGCAGAAGCTGCGTATAGGGGTGCTTCGGATTGGCGAGGACGGCATTGGTCTCGCCCCACTCGACCATCTGGCCGGCAAACATCACCACGATCCCCTCTGCGACATGGGCGGCCGTTGCGATATCATGGGTGATGTAGAGCATGGCGAGATGGTTTTCCCGCTTCACCCGCGCCAGTAGTTCAAGAATGTCCTTGCGGATCGAGACGTCGAGCATCGACGTCGGCTCGTCCGCTACGAGCACGCTCGGCGAAACTGCCAAGGCGCGGGCGATGTTGACGCGCTGGCGTTGCCCCCCGGAGAGCTCGTGCGGAAATTTCTGGCGCGTCACCGAAGGGTCTAGCCCGACGCTTTCAAGCAGCTGCGCTATATCATCGTCCCGTTCGGCCTTCGGCTTGTCCTCACCGTGCAACTGCAGCGGCCTTGCGATGTGATGATTGATCGTGAAGGCCGGATTAAGCGACGAGAACGGGTCCTGGAAGACCATCTGGACGTCCTTGCGGTACATCCGCTCTTCCTTGCCGGAGCCGCGTGAGCTGCGATCCTGTCCGCGGAAAAGCAGTTTTCCAGCGGTCGGCTTGTCGAGCCGGGCGATGATGCGGGCGCATGTGGTCTTGCCGCAGCCTGATTCGCCGACGAGCGCCAGCGCCTTTCCCGCAAACAGCGAAAAGGAAACGCTCTTCAATGCATGCACGGAGCCGAAATGGCGCTGGATATCATCGAGCCGGATGATGGGTTCTGCGGTCACTGCCTGCATCTGCGGTTTCATGCGAAAACTCCGGAAAGGTGGGCGCTGGCCGGAAGCTGCGGAATGGCGTTCCAGAGCTTGCGCGTATAGTCATGAACCGGCGACTGGCTGACCTGGGAGACATCGCCGACCTCGACCAACTCGCCCTTCAGCATCACGCCGATACGATGGCAGAGCTGCGCCATCAGATGCAGGTCGTGGGTGATGAACAGCACCGAGAAACCATAGGTCTGCTGGAGGTCGAGAACCTGCTCCAGGATCTCCCGCTGCACGACGACATCGAGAGCCGTCGTCGGTTCGTCCATGATGATGAGTTCGGGGCGCAGCGCCAGGCAAATGGCGATGACGATGCGCTGGCGCATGCCGCCGGAAAACTGGTGCGGATAGTCGCCGACGCGATGCGGAGGAATGCCGACCAGCTTGAACATTTCTTCGGCGCGGGCACGCGATTCCTGGCGCGAGCATCCGGTATGGCGATGCAGCACGTCATGGAATTGCGCTTCCACCCGCATCAGCGGGTTGAGCGAGTTCATGGCGCTCTGGAACACCATGCCGATGCGCTTCCAGCGGATCTTCTGCAGATCGCCTTCCGGCATCTTGAGTAGATCCTGCCCGTCGAGCCGGATGCTGCCACCGCTGATCCAGGCGGGAGCCTTGGAGAGCCGCGTGATCGCATAGGCGATCGTGCTCTTGCCGCAACCGGATTCGCCGGCAAGACCGAAGATCTCGCCTCGGCCGATGTTGAAGGACACGTCCTTCACCGCGCGGAAGTCGCCCTTGTCGAGCAGATAGTCGATGTTGAGGTGTTCGATCTCAAGCAGATTGTCGCTCATTGGCCTGACCTCATCATGCGATTGCGGGCGCGCGTCAGGCGAAACCAGCGGGTCAATGCCGGGCCGGAGCGCAATTGCGGATTGGCGATTTCGTCGAAGGTGAAGTTGATCAGCGCAAGGCCAAGCCCCGTCAGCGCGATGCCGATGGCGGGAATGCCGATATCCCACCAAGCACCGACCATGATGGCCGAGGCATTCTGGGCATTGTAGAGCATGGTGCCCCACGTGACCTTCAGCGGATCGCCGAAACCCAAATATTCGAGCGTGGTCTGGGCAACGATCGCGTAGATGATGCTGCCGACCAGATTGATGCCGATGAGCGGCGTCAGGTTGGGCAGGATCTCGACGAAGATAACGCGCCAGGCCGGCTCGCCGATCATCTTGGCGGCTGTCACGAAATCGCGGGTGCGCAGCGCCATCGTCTGCGAACGCGTCATGCGTGCGCCCCAGGGCCACGAGGTCAATGCGATGATGATCATGATCGTCATCGGACCGACCGTGCCCGCGAAGGAGGCAAGCAGGATAAGCAGCGGCATGTTCGGTATGACCAGTACGGCATTGGTCGCAAGGTCGAGTGCGGCGTCGGTCTTGCCGCCCGTATAACCGGCGATGAGACCGATGGCGGTGCCGATGATGGTAATCGCGATGCCGGTGGCAAAGCCGACGGAAAGCGAACTTCTGGCGCCCCAGACGAATTGTTTATAGACATCGCGACCCATTTTGGTGGTGCCGAAAACATGTTCGACGGATGGCGGCTGATGCGACCGGCCGACGCGGGCGCCGGGTTCGCCGGGTGCGATGATCGGCGCGAAGATCGCCATCAGGCACAGCGCCGCAACGATGATGAAACCGACAAGCGCTTTCTTCTGGCTGAAAATAGTTCGGAAGGAGAAGCTCATCGGCCTGTCTCCCTCAATCGCGGATCGACAAGGCCGTAGATAATATCGACGATGAAATTCGCGCCAAGGGTCGCCAGCGTCATCAGCAGCAATTGCCCTTGGATGACGGGATAGTCGCGTGCCACGCTGGCGGTAAACAGCGTCAGGCCGAGGCCTGGATAATTGAAGACGATCTCGGTGACGATCGAGCCGCCGAACACGGCGCCGAGTATCAGCGCGAGATTGGTGAGGACAGGTAAGAGCGCATTGCGTGCGCCGTAGCCGAACATGACGGCGAGGTTGCTCAGCCCCTTGGCTCGCCCCATCGTCACATAGTCCTCTCCGAGCACGACGATCATCGACGATCGCATGGTCGTCTGGAACTCGCCGATAAGGAATGGAGACAGCGTCAGGACCGGCAGTATCGCATGCATGAAGACGCTGCCGAAGAAAGTGAAGTTGAAGCCCGGATCGAGATTGGGATCATAGGCATATCCCACGGGGAACCAGCGCAGCGACACCGCGAAAACGAACAGGCTGGTGAGCGCCACGATGACGGGCGGTATCGAAAACAGGATGACGGCGAAGGGCGATACGATCGTATCGAACCGCCCGCCGCGCCTCCAGGCTGCAATCGCGCCGAGCACGACGCCGACGCAGAGCGAAAAAATGATCGCGGTGACGACAAGGAAAACGGTCCACAGCGTGGCCCGGCTCAGCACCTGGACCACCGTCTGCGGATAATACTTCACCGAAACGCCAAGATCGAAGGTGGCAAGGCCTTTGAGATAGCCGAGGAACTGCATCATGATCGGCTGATCGATCTCGCCGAAGCGGGCCTTGATCGCCTCGACAGCCGCGGGCGTGGCCCGCGGCCCGAGCTGGGCGACCATGGCATCTACGGGACTCCCCGGCATAAGCCGGGGAAGAATGAAGTTCACGACGATCGCGAAGGCCAAGGCCACCGCATAGACGCCGAGGCGCCGGCTTGAAACACGCATGTCTGTTCCTTCGCTGTGGTCTTATTGGACCGGCTTCAGACGCAGCAGATGCATGAGACGCATGCGGTTGTTATCGTGGTTCTCCGGGTTCATCACCGGGTCCTTGTCCGTGACCCAACCGGTGAAACGCTTACTGGAATACTGATACCAGGTCGGGCCGTTGAAGACGGGAACAACCGGGAAGTCGTCGGCAATCAGCACCTGGATGTCGTTGAAGATCTTCTTGTGATCCTCATCCGAAGACGACTTCAGATATTGATCGAAGAGCGCATCGAGCTTCGGGTTGGAGTAGCGCGGTGCGGAGACTGTGAGCTTGCCGGCATAGTTGGTCGACAGGCTCTGATAATAACCCTGGAACGGCGTGGCGCTGTCGGCGCGCGAATTCATGACGACATCGAAGCTGCCATCGAGAAGCTGCTTGCGCCACTGCTCATATTCAGGCGTGGCGACGGAGGCATTGATGCCTGCGGCGCGCAGCCCTTCGACTGCGATCTGCACGGCATCGATCCAGTCGGTCCAGCCGTTCGGCACGATGATCGGGAAGGTGATCGGTTTGCCGCTCGGCGTGGTGCGGAAGCCGTCTGCACCCTTCTTATAGCCGGCATCATCGAGAATCTTGTTCGCCTTGTCGGTATCGAAGCCCATGAAGGCGTCCTTGTCGCCTTCGGCGGCCTTGTTGCGCCAGCTTTCGAAGCGCGGCGGCAGGCCGCTCGCATGCAGGTTGACGACCGGATAGCCGAAGCCGGCAATATCGACCATCGACTTGCGGTCCATCACCAGGCTGAAGGCATGGCGGAAATTGAGATCCTTGAAAGCCTCGAGGTTGCCGGCATTGCTCGACTTGAAGTTCATCTGGAAGGCAACGGTTTCAGCCGGCGGCTGCCAGTAACCATTGTGCTGCGGGTCGAGTGCGACAAAGGTCTTGTCGATCTGCGGCAGGAACGAACCGATCCAGTCGACGGTGCCTTCCGGCAGCAGCGCCAGCATCTGGTCGTTGCCCGAGATCTGCGGCAGGCGCAGGCAATCGACATGCAGCGACGCCGCATCCCAGTAATTTGGATTGCGGCACTGCTCGTAAACCTGCGGCGTAAAGCGGCGAACCTCGGTCATCGGGCCGGAGCCGACCGGCCTTTCATTCTTGAAGGCGACCGGATCGGCAACATCCTTCCAGATATGCTCCGGCACGACGGCGAGATCGGCGAGCGATTCGGGGAATTCGGAATTTATGGCCTTGAGGTTGATCTTCACCTGGGTCGGCGAAGGCGCTTCGACGGAAGCGACGGTCTGGCCAACGCCAACGGTATCGACGGCCGGGTTCTTCAGCATCAGGTCGATCGTGTATTTTACGTCGGCCGAAGTCAGCGGCTGACCATCCGACCATTTCACGCCAGAACGCAGATCATAGGTGATCGACTTGAGATCGTCGGAGAACTTGTAGTTCGTCGCCAAGCGCCAGACCGGCTTGCCTCCGTCATTGGCGTTGAAGATGACCAGTGGCTCGTAGATGAAGTCCATCGTGCTCTGACGACGACCGGCCAGGTCGAAAGGATTGAAGTTGCTGACCCAGCTGGTCTGCTCCTCGATGTGCATTGTCAGCACGGATTCCGCTGCGGAGGCGACGCCCGCACCAAATGCCAACGAAGCGCCAAGCGCTGCCGCTACCCAGGATGTCCGTTGAAATAGATTCCGCAATGACTTTTTCCTCATTCCCATTTTCAGCCCCTCTTGCTGTTTTGGAGTAGTCAATCAAATTGATTTAATCGTGAGTTTCGAGACTCGTCAATCGCTGATTGGAAATCAACAGGCATTGATTTCGACGTTTGCAGGAACGCCTCGGCTGCCCGGCGGCGATCTATTGCCATCCAGGGTCGGTAGAGAAATTCGCGACTTGTGCAACTCTCGCCAGCGGCCATGACGGGGAACGCGAAGTGACGCATCGCGCGTTGGCGCGACGAAAGCAGCCGTCAAAGGGAATAGGAAACCTATCGTCAATGCCGGAGCGAAGTGCCGACACTAAAGATGTGACGATCAGATGTGTCGGAGATCAGCCAACCGCTTGGCGTCCCCCACTCAGGGGAAACGCCGGATAGTTCGGATTGCGATACGGCAATGCCCCATCGCAATCGAAACGGCAGAGGCAGTTACGCCTAGTCGAGCGGCTTGTAGGCGATGACGTCCATTTCGACCTTCACATCGACCATCATCGGCGATTGCACCGTCGAGCGCGCCGGCGGATGATCGATGAAATGCTTCTCGAAGACGGCGTTGAAGCTCGAGAAATCGCGCGCGTCGTCCAGCCAGACATTGACCTTCACAACGTGTTCGAGCGTGCAATCGGCAAGGGCAAGAACATCCTTGATATTGGCGATGACCTGCTCGGTCTGCCTGACGATGTTGCCGGTGACGATTTCGCCGTTGATGGTCGGCACCTGGCCCGAAACATAGACGAAATCCCCGGCCCTGACGGCCTTGGCGAAGGGGCGCCGCTGGCCGCCGGCCTGATTGTCGGCGACGTCGAAACGGATCAGCTTGTTCTTGCTCATGATATGTTCGGTCTCTCCCTGTTGCCGGAAGCCGCAAAGCCAGCATATCAGAACGATAAAGAGCAGGCGCGCGACTCTCCTGCGCTCTTCCATATCCGCCATGGCGCGGTCACGCCAGATCGATTCGCCGCTGGCCGACGCCTCACATGCGACCGCGTCTTTTTGTCGGCATCGCCGTCATTGCCTTGCCGCGCCCGCCCCTGTTAAGACTGAGCCGATTTCGTCATATGATTGTTGAGCTTCAGGAGGAGCCGCCATGACCGAACTCGCGCAATCGCTCGCGTCCATTCGCATTCCCGATCTTGCCGGCAAAAGGGCGTTGATAACAGGCGCTTCGACGGGCATCGGAGCCGCCGTCGCACGCGCCTTTGCCGCACAGGGCATGAAGATCGGCCTGCACTTCAATGCAAGCCGCGAGCCGGCTGAAAAGCTAGCCGCTGAAATCACGGCCAGCGGCGGAACAGTCCATCTCATCCAGGGCGATGTCTCGCGGGACGGCGAGAGCGAGCGCGTCGTCAAAGACGCAGCCGAAGCTCTGGGCGGTCTCGATGGCCTCATCAACAATGCCGGCGGCATGCTGGGGCGGCTTCCGACCGCCGACATGACCGATGAGCATTATGAGCGGGTAATGAACCTCAATGCCCGTTCCGTACTCGCGGCGACCCGCGCCGCCCATCCTTACCTCAAGCGGCAGGGCGGCTTCGTCATCAACACGACCTCGATCGCCGCGCGCAATGGCGGCGGCAACGGCGCGATCCTCTACGCGGCTTCCAAGGGCTTCGTCTCGACGATAACCCACGGTCATGCGAAAGAATTCGTCAACGACAAGATCCGCGTCAATGCCGTCGCACCAGGCGTCATCGCGACGCCGTTCCACGACCGCTATACCAACGACGAGCAGATGGAACTGCAGCGCAGGACGATCCCCATGGGCTTCGTCGGCACATCGGAGGATTGCGTCGGCGCCTACCTCTTCCTCGCCTCTCCGACGCTATCCGGCTATATCACCGGCCAGATCATCGAGGTCAATGGCGGCCAGCTCATGCCGTAAAATGCGGCTATCGATCGCTTTGTGTGCCGGGCAATGCTAATCTTGCACGGCGTGACGCCTTCGCGGCGCGGAAAACGGAGCGCATGCAATATGGCAGAGACGCCCATCCAGGACGGCATCAAGACATCAGTGGAATTGACGCATCCAGAGCGAATCTACTGGCCCGACGACGACGTCAGCAAACAGGACCTGCTTGATTACTACGCTTTGGCCTGGCGGCGCATGGCACCCTTCGTCGCCAATCGCCCCCTCGCTCTCCTGCGCTGCCCCGACGGCATCGAGGGGCCGCGCTTTTTCCAGAAGCACGTCTGGAAAGGGATCAACCGGCATATCGAGGAAATCGCCGATCCGGAGGATAAGGACCTCGCGAAACTCCTGAAGATCGAGGATTTCGACGGTTTGGCCGCTCTCGTCCAGTCGGCGGCGCTGGAGATCCACCCCTGGGGTACGACGACGGACCATTGGGAAAAGCCCGACATGGTCATCATGGACCTCGATCCGGGCGAAGATGTCGCCTGGAGCAAGGTCGTGGCCGCAGCGAAAGAGATCAGGGAACGCTTCTCCGCCCTGGGACTAACCTCCTTCGTCAAGACCTCGGGCGGCAAGGGCCTGCATGTGGTCGCGTCCGTCAAGCCGCAGGCGACCTGGCCTGACATCAAGGATGCGGCCGAAGCGATCGCCCATGCCATGAGCGCCGATAGTCCTGAGGCATATTTGTCGGTTGCCAGCAAGGCTAAGCGGGCTGGCCACATCTTCATCGATTATTTGCGCAACGGCCGCGGCAATACGGCCGTTGCACCCTATTCGACCCGCGCGAGAAAGGGTGCCGCGGTGTCGATGCCGGTCAGCTGGGAGGAATTGGACGGCAAGATCGGGCCGGCCTCTTTTACCGTCAGGAACGCAGCCTCACGCCTCGGCCAATCGAGCCCCGATCCCTGGGCCGATTTCTTCAAGGCAGCAACGCCACTCAAGGTCTGACGCTACACCAGAAAGGGGACCAGTGCCGGCGTGCTGGCCTTGTAGTCGGCATAAGCCGGGCCGAACATATCGCTCATCCAGCTTTCCTCGATCTGCACGCGGCGCAGCACGGCATAGAGAACTGCGGCGATCGCAAGGACGGCCGCGATATCGCCGCGCGCGATTGCCGAGCCAACGATGGCGAGCAGCAGACCTGAATAGATCGGATGCCGCACGAGCGCATAGGGGCCGGAGCGGATGAGAGCGTGATCCTCCTTGAGGGTAATCACCCCGCTCCAGTTGCGGCCGAGGTGATAGCGGGCCCAGACGGCGAAGAGAAGACCGATGAACGTCAGGGCCGCACCGATCGCATAGGACGTCAGGTCCTGCGGAATGATGCGATATCGCAAGGGGCCGAACCAGGAGGGATTGACCGCCAGAAGGAAGGCGCCGATCCAGATCGGCGCGGTATTGCCGAGCCGCGACAGCGGGTCCTCCTGCCGCACGCTCTTCTTGGTGCCGAACGAGGCAAAGAGCCAGATCAGCAACCAGACGATCCAGCACGCAGGAATGAATTGATAAAGCAGCATCGCTCAAGCCACATCTCTATCCAATTCCGGATAACGCCGGAAAATGCCGTCCTCATTGAAGGGAATGCGGCGATCGGACTGAAGATAGCGGGCAATGTTAGGCCGTTTCATGACGGCTGCATGCAGCGCCGTCAGGTGCGGATATTGGCGATCCAGATGCGCAGTCGCGCGGGGGAAGGCATAGCGCAGCCCCTCATAGACCTGAAACAGCGAGAGATCGACATAGGTCAATTCACCGCCGAAGATATGGCTCGCCCCGTCCGAGTTCTGTCGCAGCGTCCGCTCGAAATAGCCGAGGAACTTCGGGATGCGGTTTTCGATGAATTCCGCGGCTCGCGCCTTCGCCTCTTGCTTCTGATCCTCATAATATTTCGACGTGGCAATGGGGTGGTGCGTGTCGTGCACCTCGGCGACAAGATCGGTGATCGTCAACTGCAGTCCGTTCAGCACATGACGCTGCCCTTCGTCGCCGGGAGCCAGGCCGAGCCTCGGCCCGAGATACATCAGGATATTCGCCACATGCGGGAGGATCAGCTCGCCGTCCTTCAGAAACGGCGGAGCGAACGGAATGTCGAACTCGGATTTGCCGTCCATAATGGCCAGCATGGCGGGCATTCCCTGCCCCTTGCTTGCCGGCCCACGACAAACATCGACATAGTCGGCTCCGGCCTCCTCCAGCGCAAGCCGGACGAATTCACCACGCCCCTGGATGCCGTCCCAGTAGTAAAGCTCATAGGGCATTCGTTTATCCCTCCCGTGAATCGTTCAGCGGCGACAAGCGGTCCGGCGCCCTGCCGGCACCTTTCCATCGCCTGCAACACCGACATCCGTTGCCGAATGAGCCGAATACCAGCCCGCTCCAAACTTGCAATTTAGCGTCGGTATCGCAGAAGGTAAGAGGCAATCGGCGATCACGGACCGAAACGCATGCCCCGGAAGCTAGGTCGACGACACCGCCGCCGACCCGAAAGGTCTCGATGATGGTACCGGTTCCACGGATAGACTAGGAATGCGTATTGTGCTCGTGGCGTTTACGCGTTGCGCCCGCCTTCTTTGCGGAGGCAGAGCGCTCGGCCGCAGGTCGATTTGCAGCGGCACGTCCGCCGATCCTGCCGCCTTTTTCGGACGATTCATGGTTTTCGGGATGACCGCGACCCGAGCCGGATTTCTTGCCGCCGCCGCTTTCCTTGTTCACCGTTGCCCAGGCACGCCGCTCCGCCTCCTCGTGGGAGACGCCGCGGTCTTCATAGCCTTCCTCGATATGCTCGGCCTTGCGCTTCTGCTTGTCGGTATAGGCGGATTTATCGCCTCGGGGCATGATCTTTCTCCTTGCTTGGCATGAAAGACCAACCCGTCGTCAGGGAAAAGGTTCCGAGATTTGGCCGGGTGAATTGCGAGGCACCGGAAGTATCCTGAAGCGCCGATCATGCGGTGCCTTGGGGCGCTGTCTGGCCGAGGCCGGGAAAAAGACGCCGACTGAACGATCGATAATCAGAATGAGGATCAAGGCCGCCAGAAGATAGAGCGCGGCGAGGACAAGAAGCGATGTCATCGCATCGCCTCCAAGCCGTCAGCAAAACATGAAAAACGGCGCGCCGCGACGATCGTCGTAACAATCATTTCCAGATCATCGATATAGCTGCGACACATGGCTGAGCTCCCTTGGCGATCTGTAGCATCGATGTGTGACAACTATTTCGCGTATGGGAGCCAAATTACCGAAATTATTGAGAATATTTCGCCGGTGGCGACCCAGAAGAAGAGAGGCGGTACGATGTCGCCATCGAACCGCCCCTCTTTCCGCCACACCCCTAAGACTGACGCGCCCTACGCCTTTGCAACTGCAGCCTTCTTCGGCGCTTTCTTCGCTGGTTTGACCACCTTCTCCTCGACAACAGCTGCCGCGGCGATTGCCGGCTTGCGCTTGGCTTTTGGCTTGACGTCGATCGTGCTGCCGTTTGCAGCAGTTTCTTCAAGGGCGACGCGCTCGCCGCTTGCTCGAGCCCAGTGCTCGGCATCGCGTCCGGAAGGATGGCCCTCCTCTTCCCAGATGGCGTATGCGCGCTTCTTGATCCATTCGTCCCGAGGTTCCAACATCTGCTGTTCTCCGTTCGCATCATTGAACATGGTTTTGATGAACAATGCCCGTTCTTGACATGCGGGCTTTCACGCCTCCCCCGAGCAGCCAAGACGCCATGGCTGGCGTTCTTCGGTCTCGACTCTCGAACCGCAGTGGCGCTTCAAACAAGAAACAGGGGTTACCGTGGGGGACGGTAGCGAAGCAGCCGAAGCACCCTAAGTATGATGCTGGTAAGAACAGGGTTCAATTAAAAATATCTAATAAGATGAGTTTTCGCACTGCTATCGATGACATCCCGGCGATCGCAAGCCGGCTCATTGCAGCTTTTACGGGCAAGGATATACTTGCGTCATGATCGACCTCGTGGCTGCCCATTGGGGCCAAGTTCTCGCCGTCCTGTCCATCGTGATGGGAGCCGCTGCTGCAATCCATGCAGCCATGACCAAAGAAGATGTCCGCGCAGCGATCGGCTGGGTCGGCGTCGTCATTCTGTCACCCATCATCGGCGCGCTGCTCTATGCCGTCGCGGGCATCAATCGCATCCGCCGGGCCACTCTCAGCTCGCAGCGCGACGCACTCTTCCGCACGGATGCGAACGGCGAACTCTCCAGCTTCGATGCCAATGACGAACAGGCGCGGCGGCTTTTCGGCGAGCGTTTCGGCTCGATGAAGACGCTCGGCGATCGTGTTGTCCGCTATACGATGAGTACCGGCAACACCATCGAGATGCTGACGAACGGCGACGTCGCCTATGCTGCGATGAAAGCCGCGATCGACGGCGCCGAACGCGCCATCCTGATGGAGACCTATATCTTCGATCGCGACCCGATCGGCCTTCGCCTTGCCGACGCCCTTATTGCCGCGACCAAACGGGGCGTCGCCGTACGCGTGCTGATCGACGCCGTCGGCGCCCGTTATTCCGTGCCGAGCATCATGGGTTATCTGAGCCAGGGCGGCGTGCAGGTCGACGTCTTCAACGGCAACGTCATCATCGGCCTCAGATTGCCCTATGCCAATCTGCGCACCCACCGGAAGATCCTTAGTATCGACGGGCGGATCGCCTTTACCGGCGGCATGAATATCCGCCAGGGCTTCACGCGTGAATTCGCGCATGACCATTGCGCCCGCGACATGCATTTCTGCGTGACGGGTCCCGCTGTCGCGGATCTCTTCAACACCGCCGCCGAGGATTGGCGCTTCACCACCGGCGAGGTACTGAGCGGCGAGGAATGGGGGGTTGCCGCTCCCGCCAACGAGCCTGGGGCGCCTGTCTTCATGCGGGTCGTCCCGTCAGGCCCGGATCGCAGCGTCGAGACCAATCACAAGATGCTCATCGGCGCGCTGTCGGTGGCGCACAGGTCCATCCGCATCATGTCGCCCTATTTCCTGCCGGATCGGGAGTTGATCAGCGCGCTCGTGACGGCAGCCCGACGTGGCGTCGAGGTCGATATCGTCGTGCCGACTGCCAACAATCTCGTCCTTGTCGACCGCGCCATGACGGCGCAATTCGACCAGATGCTGAAGAACTATTGCCGCATCTGGCGCGCTGAAGGTCCGTTCAATCATTCGAAGCTTTTGGCCATCGACGGCATCTGGGCCTATGTCGGCTCTTCCAACCTCGATCCCCGCTCCCTGCGGCTCAATTTCGAAGTGGATCTTGAAGTGCTCGATCACGGTTTTGCCGGCACGATCGATGCCCATATCGACACGATCCTGGAAACGGCACATCCGGTCGAACTCGAAAAGCTGAGGGCGCGGCCCTTTGTCGTACGGCTTATCGAGAAGGTCCTCTGGCTTGGCTCGCCCTATCTCTGACGGCCGCAACCAGGGACTATTCGCCGTTGTCGCAGCCTTTTTACATGACAATGCCGACCATCGTTTCTTATACTCCCCTCCATGTGCCCGACATGGTCTGATCAAGGAACGGTCGACGGATAGATGCGAAAGAAGAAAGAAAGTCTCCGTGCGAGCATTCTGGAAAGCCTGAAGAACCGGAGCAAATCTCGCGCCAAGCAAGCCGGCAAACCGGCTCGCCCTGAAGGCACATTGATCGCCTCCTACAATGTCCACAAATGCGTCGGCGCCGACCGCCGCTTCGATCCGGAGCGGACCAGCCGCGTCATCCACGAAATCGATGCCGACGTCATCGGCCTGCAGGAAGCGGACACACGCTTCGGCGAACGCACGGGTATTCTCGACCTACGCCGGCTCGAGCGCGAGACAGGGCTCATCCCCGTGCCTATCGCCGGCGTCACCAAGGCGCACGGATGGCATGGCAATGTCGTTCTCTTCAAACAGGGCACGGTGCGCGACGTGCATCAGATCAGCCTGCCCGGACTTGAGCCACGCGGCGCCCTGATTGCCGAACTGGAATTGGCAAGCGGCGGCAGTCTCAGGATCATCGCCGCGCATCTCGGCCTGCTGCATCGCTCGCGCGCCCAGCAGACGCGCCTGATCGTCGACCTGATGAACGACGGCAGCGACACGCCCACCATCCTGCTTGGTGACCTCAACGAATGGCGCCTGGGCGACCGATCATCCCTCAATACGATACAGAATGCGTTCGGACCGCTGCCGCCCGCCGTACCGAGCTTTCCGTCGACACTGCCGCTTCTGGCGCTCGATCGCATCATGGCAAACCGCCGCGGCATGATCGCGGCAGTGGAGGTCCATGACTCGCCGCTGGCGCGCGTGGCGTCGGACCATTTGCCCATCAAGGCCATCGTCAGCCTGCAAACGCTCGATATCGAGGCCAGGGTGCATACGCGGACGGCCTAGACATCGTCAGCATGCCTCATGTTGAATTCACAGATATATAGGATGACTGCCGGAAGGCCATCTTATAGTCTGCCCGCCGAAATGGATGATCCGGGAGACAATCATGCTGAAAACTCTGTTGCTGACCGGCGCTGCCGGCGGCGTCGGCCAGGCACTCAGGCCGCTTCTCTCGCAAATTGCCGAGAGCGTTGTGCTGTCCGATCTCGCGCCGATAGGCGATCTGCGTCCGAACGAGCGTTTCGTCGCCTGTGATCTCGCCGACCGCAGCGGCGTAGACGCCATCGTCCAGGGTGTCGACGGCATTATCCATCTCGGCGGCATATCAGTGGAGAAGCCCTTCGATCTTATCCTGCAGGGCAATATCGTCGGCCTCTACAATCTCTACGAGGCGGCGCGCGCCGCCGGCAAGCCGCGCATCGTCTTTGCAAGCTCCAACCACACCATCGGCTTCTATCGCCGGGACGAGCGGATCGACAACAAGGTGCCGACGCGGCCGGATTCGCTCTATGGCGTATCGAAAGTGTTCGGTGAGGCCGTCGCCAGCCTCTACTTCGACAAGTTCGGCCAGGAAACGCTTTCGGTGCGCATCGGCTCCTGTTTCCCCGAGCCGCGCAACACGCGCATGCTCGCCACCTGGTTCAGCGTCAGGGATTTCCTCTCGCTTTGCGGCTGCGCTTTCGAAGCACCAAGGCTCGGGCACACGATCGTCTACGGCGCGTCCGACAATGACGAACAATGGTGGGACAACGGCAACGCCGCCTTCCTCGGCTGGAAGCCGCGCGACAACGCCGCCCCATGGCGGGCGGAGATCCTGTCGAGAACACCAGCCGAAGATCCGAACGATCCGGCCGTCATCTACCAGGGCGGTGGCTTCGCCTCGGCTGGCCATCCGGAAGACTGATCGTCAGAGGCCGTTGCGAAACAGCTTCCAGCGCGTCGGCCGGAAGGCGATGCGATTGCGGTCCAGCGCATCGGCCTTGTTCGGCGGCAGCTCGATCTCGATGCCTTCATGCCCGGCACCGATATTGATCTCGAGATGACGGGTGCCGGCAACGCGGCGGCTGGCGACAAGCAAGCCCGCGATCGCGCCGGCATCGCCGTCGCGCAGTTCGATGTCATGCGGACGGAAATAGAGATGCGCCTCGCCATCCGGCTCGTGTGGCGTGCTGAGCCCAAGCGGCTTGTCGTCGAACCAGATCTCGCCGCTGGCTATGCGAACCTTGACGCGGTTGGACTGGCCGATAAAACCATAGACGAAGGGCGAATTCGGCGTGTCGTAGATCTCGTCCGGCGTGCCGACCTGCTCGATCGCACCCTTGTTGAGCACGACGACGCGGTCGGCAAGCTCAAGCGCCTCTTCCTGGTCATGGGTGACGAAGACGGTGGTGTGGCCGGTCCGGTCATGGATCTCCCGCAGCCACCTGCGCAGGTCCTTGCGCACCTGCGCATCGAGAGCGCCGAAGGGCTCGTCGAGAAGCAGGACATTCGGCTCGACCGCCATGGCGCGCGCCAACGCCACGCGCTGTCGCTGACCGCCGGAAAGCTGGGTCGGGTAGCGCTTCTCCAAACCGTTCAACTGTACCAGTTCCAGCAATTCCATCGCGCGCCGGCGAATTTCATCACGCGGCGGGCGACGCGATGCGGAGCGGACTTTCAGTCCGAATGAGATATTGTCCAGCACCGTCATATGTCGGAACAGCGCGTAATGCTGGAACACGAAGCCGATATTGCGCTGTTGCACGGTCTTTCGCGAAGCATCCTCTTCGCCAAAGAAGATCTGGCCCTCCGTCGGCGTTTCCAGCCCGGCGATCAAACGCAGAAGCGTCGTCTTGCCGGAACCGGATGGACCGAGAAGCGCAATCAGTTCGCTCGAACGGATATCGAGAGAGACGTCATGCAATGCAGGAAAGCGACCGAATTCCTTGCGCAGGTTTTGAACGCGAACTTCCATCAAAAATTCCTTCAGTGACGCCGGCTGGCTGCGATCTCTTCGCTATAGCGCATTTCCAGCAACGTCTTCAGTATCAATGTGACAAGGGCAAGCAGGGCCAGCAGCGTGGCAACGGCAAAGGCCCCCGAGAAATTATAGTCGTTGTAAAGGATCTCGACCTGCAGCGGCATGGTGTTCGTTTCGCCGCGAATATGGCCCGACACGACCGAAACGGCACCGAACTCGCCCATGGCACGAGCGTTGCAGAGCAGCACGCCGTAAAGCAGACCCCATTTGATGTTCGGTAGCGTGACATACCAGAAGGTCTGCCAACCATTGGCGCCGAGCGAGAGTGCCGCCTCCTCGTCCGCATTGCCCTGCTCCTGCATCAGCGGGATCAATTCACGGGCGACGAAGGGAAAGGTGACGAACATCGTCGCCAGGACGAGCGCGGGAACCGCAAACAGGATCTGTATTCCGTGGCTCTGCAGCCAGGGGCCGAGTGTGCTGCTGGAACTGAACAGCAGCACGAACACCAGACCGGATATGACCGGCGAGACGGAGAAAGGCAGATCGATCAGCGTTGTCAGGAAGGCCTTGCCCTTGAACTCGAACTTGGCGATCGCCCAGGCTGCCGCAACACCGCAGACAAGATTGAGCGGCACGCTGATGCCGGCAACGATCAATGTCAGCCGGATCGCTGCGAACGTCTCATCATCGACCAGGGCATCGAAGAACGCCTCTATACCCTTGCGGAAGGCCTCGACGAAGACGGCAGCCAAGGGCAACAACACCATCAGCGTCAGAAAGGTGAGCGAGATCACCACAAAGATGATGCGCGCCGCCCGGCTCTCGGTAACGACCGGATGCTCCACAGAGGTGGTGGCAGAAAGATCATGTGCCATAGCCGTACCTCCTTCTGCTCCAGGCCTGAATGAGGTTGATGATCAAGAGCATGGTGAAGGAGATGAACAGCATCACCGTCGCGATCGCCGTTGCCGCCGCGTAATTATATTCCTCTAGCCGTATGACGATGAGCAAGGGCGCGATTTCCGAGATGTATGGCTTGTTGCCTGCGATGAAGATGACTGATCCGTATTCGCCGGCAGCGCGGGCAAAAGCCAGCGCGAAACCGGTGAGAGCGGCAGGCGCCAATCCCGGCAGCAGTACCCTGGTAATCGTCTGAAAGCGGGTCGCCCCCAAGGTCGCAGCCGCCTCTTCGACTTCGCGGTCGATCTCTTCCATCACG
The DNA here is from genome assembly GCF_044769665.1 of Rhizobium sp. NPDC090279. Classification (NCBI taxonomy): domain Bacteria; kingdom Pseudomonadati; phylum Pseudomonadota; class Alphaproteobacteria; order Hyphomicrobiales; family Rhizobiaceae; genus Rhizobium; species Rhizobium sp. NPDC090279. The sequence goes on from NZ_JBIVYI010000006.1 coordinate 379,753, forward strand.
GGCTGGGCGGTGCGCACCACGAAGGGCAGGCCGACGAAAATCAGCGCGATGACGATGCCGATCGGCGTAAACGCGATCTTGATGCCGAGCGGCGCCAGGAACTGACCGATCCAGCCGTTCGGCGCATAAAGCGCCGTCAGCGCGATACCGGCAACCGCCGTTGGCAGCGCAAACGGCAGATCGACCATGGCGTCGATGATACGCTTGCCGGGAAAGCGGTAGCGCACCAGCACCCAGGCCAGGACAAGCCCGAGCACGGCGTTGACAAGCGCGGCAATGAAGGCGCCGCCAAAACTCATGCGCAGCGCGTAGAGCGTGCGCAGATCAAGGGCCAGCGCCCAGAATTTATCCCAGCCGAGAGAACTGCTCTTCCAAAGCAGTCCAGACAGCGGGATGAGAACAATGAAGATGAGCCAAGCCAAGGTAACGCCGAGTGCCAATCCGAAGCCCGGAATGACACTCGGCTGCCGAAACCGCCACCGTTTGCGGGTTATGGAATGCATTCAGACTTATTGCCCCGGCTTGTAGACCTGATCGAAGACGCCACCATCGTCGAAAAACTTCGGTTGAGCTTGGGCCCATCCACCGAAATCGTCAATCGTCGCAAGCTTCAACGTCGGGAAACGGGCAATATCCTTGGGATCGGCCACTTCCGGCTTGATCGGCCGGTAGTAATGCTTCGCCGCAATCTTCTGGCCTTCATCCGAATAGAGATAGTTCAGATAGGCTTCCGCGACCTTGCGCGTGCCCTTCTTATCAACATTGCCATCGACGACGGCAACCGGCGGATCGGCACGGATCGAGAAAGACGGGGTCACGACTTCGAATTTATCCGGGCCAAGCTCGTCGAGCGAGAGATAGGCTTCATTTTCCCAGGCAAGCAGGACGTCGCCAAGGCCACGCTGGACGAAGGTCGTCGTTGCGCCGCGCGCACCGGTATCGAGAACCGGTACATGCTTCAGAAGCTGCGTCAGATATTCCTGTGCCTTGGCATCGTTGCCGCCATTGGCCTGCTTGGCCCATGCCCATGCCGCCAGAATGTTCCAGCGGGCGCCGCCTGACGTTTTCGGGTTCGGCGTGATGACTTCGACGCCGTCCTTGATGAGATCCGGCCAGTCCTTGATGCCCTTGGGGTTGCCCTTGCGCACCAGGAAGACGATGGTCGAGGTGTAGGGAACCGAATTGTTCGGGAATTTGGTCTTCCAGTCGGCGGGAATCTTGTGCGTCGCCTTGGCGATCGCATCGATATCGCCCTCAAGCGCCAGGGTTACGACGTCGGCATCGAGACCATCGATGACCGAACGCGCCTGCGCGCCGGAGCCGCCATGCGAGGTCTTGATATTGATGGTTTCGCCCGTGTCCTTCTTCCACTTGACAGCAAAGGCCGCGTTGAAGTCCTTATAGAGCTCACGGGTCGGATCGTAGGAAACATTGAGAAGCGTCTTGTCCGCCGCCCATGTCGGCGCGACGGCCGCGATCGAGAAACTGCCGATCAGAACTGCGGTGGCGAGAAGCCGGGAAAGCTTAATCGTCTGCATGGATACACCCCCTTCGTTTGTCCTTAAACCCTATCAACTTGGTCGTATAAAGTAACGAAGACAGTTCCCGTTTTGGGTAACTCCAGAGAACAGCATCCCATAGAATCGGGAAAAGTGAAATCACATTCCCGAATGACAATCTGCACGCGATGGGCAGGCCGTCAAAGAATGGTGTCGGACATGAACACGGAATAAAGTCCGTCGGCGGTCCTTGTCTGCCGCATCGCCGTCAAGACACCCTCCGTCCGCAGCCGCCGGGCGATCGCAGCAAGCACGTTCAGATAATCGCTACGGCCACCCTCACCGAACAGCAGGACGAACGCCCATTCCGTCGGCACGTCGTCGATGGCCTCGAAGTCGACGGCGTGGGCAAAATGCACCATCAATCCCCGCGGCCTCGTCATGCCGGCAATTGCGGCATGCGGGACGGCAACGCCGTTGCCGATACCGGTCGTACCCAGTCTTTCGCGTGTCTCGAGCGCCCGTAGGACCGTTCCCTCATCCAGGCCGAAGCAACTGGCCGCCTTCGATGACAGCATCTGCAGCGCCCGCCACTTGGTCGGAGCCGCAACTCCGACAAAGACATGCTCGGGAAGAATGATCGTGGAAAGGTCCATGGTTATGCTCAAGATCGAGTAATCAATTGTTCTGAAATAATATTCATCACCACGGAACTGGGCCGGCAGCATCTCGCCCCCATGGTTCGAAGCCCTTGCGATCTCACTCCGGTTCGCGCAGCCGATAGCCGACACCTGTCTCGGTGGTGATATATTTCGGCTGATCGGGAACCTCCTCGATCTTCTGCCGGAGTTGACGCACATAGACGCGCAGATACTGCACATCCGCCGCAGGACCCCAGATCTGCTTTAGCAGGAATTGATGCGTCAGCACCTTGCCCGCATGCTGGGCAAGCACCCGCAGAATGTCGTATTCCTTCGGCGAAAGCTTGATCTCCTTGCCGTCGACCTTGACGATGCGCTTGACGAGATCGATCGAAAGGCCGCCCGTCTGAAAGATCGCCCTTTCGCCCTGCTGCTGCAGCCGATGGCGCAGCGCCACGCGGATACGGGCCGCGAGTTCGTTGACGCCGAAGGGCTTGGTCACGTAATCGTCCGCGCCGCTTTCGAGCGCCTTGACGATACCGGCCTCATCCGTGCGGCTGGACAAAATGACGACTGGAATCTGCACCCCGTCCTCACGCCATTCCAATAGCAGGTCCTGCCCCGATTTGTCGGGCAAACCGAGATCGAGCACGATTAGATCGGGCTGGTCCTCATGCACCGATGCCTGAGCGGACGCAGCACTTTGCGCTTCGTTGACGACATAGCCCTGGGCGCCCAGGCCGACACGCAGCAGTTTGCGGATTGGCGGCTCATCATCGACGACGAGAATTTTGACGGCAGTGGTGTTCATTTCAGTTCATCCAGCTTCGGGACTTCTGTTGGTTTCGGTAGGCGGATGGTGAAGACAGCCCCCTGACGATCCGTTCTATTGCCTGCAGTGATCGAGCCGCCCATCGCCTCGATAAAGCCGCGGCAGATGGAAAGGCCAAGGCCGGTGCCGGCACGCACCTGATCACCCTTGCGCACGCGATAGAAGGTGTCGAAAACACGCTCGAGATCGGCAGGCGGAATGCCCGGTCCCTCGTCCATGACCCTGAAGACGATATTGTCGATATCGGCCCAGGCTTCCAGGCGGATGGCCGATCCTTCCGGCGCATACTTGGCGGCGTTGTCGAGCAGGTTGAACAGCACCTGTTCGAACAGGACCGGATCGACCTTCACCATCGGCAGATCGATGGGCATCTGCACCTCGACGCGATGAAGAGCGAGGATTTTTTCCGCTCGCCGCAGCGCGCTGCCCACGATATCGCCACCATAATGCAGGGCATAGTTCGGCTCCATGGCGCCGGACTCGATCTTGGTCATGTCGAGCAGGTTGGCGATGAAGCGATTGAGGCGTTCGGATTCATCGATGACGGTTGACAGAAGATCGACGCGATCCTCGTGCGGCAATGTTTCCAGATAATCGCGCAGCGTTCCCGCCGCACCAAGGATGGCCGCGAGCGGCGTTTTCAAGTCATGAGAGATGGACGTCAGCAACGCCGAGCGCAGCCGGTCGGCCTCGACGGCCAGTTTGGCACGATCGACATCCGCGACCAGCTGCACGCGCTCGATGGCGAGCGCCGCCTGGTCGGCGAGAGCATCGAGCAGCCGCTGCTGCTCGGGCGTCAGGAGCGGACCGTCGCGGCGATCACTATCGAGGCCGATGACGCCGACGGCGGTTCGGCCGGTGCGCAGAGGAACATAAAGACGCTTGGCGCCGGGTAACGTATCGGCACCGCGACCGGCCGCGTGATTGTGCTCCCACGCCCAGCGCGCCGCCGCGATATCGGCATCGTCAAGCGTGTCATCAGGCGGATAGCCGGCCTTGACCGCGATCGTACCGTGCTCTGGCAGAAGCAGCACGACGCGCAGTTTCAGCATCGAGGCCAGTTGAAAGGCGGTTGCCCATAGAACATCGTCGAGCGTGCCCGTGCCGGCGAGCTTCTTGGAAAAAAGGTAGAGATCCTCGGTCGTTCGGGCGCGCTGTCGCGCCGCCGCCGCCTGCCGCTGCACCGTCGCCGTCAGATTGCTCGCAATGACCGCCACACCGAGGAAGAAGAAGAAGGCAAGCACGCTTTCCGGATCGCTGATCGTCAGCGTGTAGCGCGGCGGCAGGAAGAAGAAATTGAAGGCGAGTGCGCCGAGGATACAAGAATAAAGTGCCGGGCGCAGGCCTTGCGTCACGGCACTGGCCAAGACCGCCATCAGGAAGACCAGCGCCAGATTTCGGACATCCAGCACCTGATCGAGGATGACGCAGAAGCCAAGCGCGATGGCCACATAGAGCGTTGCCAGAATATAGCCGCGCAGCTGGAAGGGTGCAGGCGTAGAGGCGACCTTGACGCCGCGGCCTGCAGCCTGGCCATCGACTTCGTTGCCCGAGATGACATGAACGCTGATCTCGCCGGCTCTGCGGATGAGATCATAGGAAACCGAGCGGCGCGACCAGTCTCGCCAGGACCCGATCTTCGGCGAACCGATGACGATATGGGTCACGTTGTTGCTGGCGGAATGGCGGATCAGTTCCTCCGCCACTTCCCGGCCGGGAATGGTGATGGCCTCGCCACCGAGCTGTTCGGCCAGCCGGAGCGTTGCGGCAATCGTATCGCGCTGCGCCTCCGTCAGATTGATGGAGTGATTGGTCTCGACATAGACGGCAGCCCAGGGCGCGCGCAGGCGCGAGGCCATGCGCGCTGCGTAGCGCACAAGCCGGGCGGAGCGCGGATGGTGATCTATGGAAACAAGAACGCGCTCGCCGGCAGCCCAGGGACCCGAGATCGCATGCGCCTGCATATGGGTCAGGAGCTGGTCGTCGACGCGTTGGGCGGTGCGCCTCAGCGCCAGTTCGCGCAGCGCCGTCAGATTGCCTGGCGTGAAATAGCTGGTGAGCGCCCTTTCGGCCGTCTTCGACACATAGACCTTGCCGTCGTGCAGCCGCTTGATGAGATCATCGGGCGTCAGGTCGATGATCTCGACATCGTCGGCCAGGTCGATGATCGAATCCGGCACGGTCTCCCGCACGCGGATGCGGGTGATCTGCGAGACGACATCGTTCAGGCTTTCAACATGCTGGATATTCAACGTCGTGTAGACGTCGATGCCGCGGTCGAGAAGCTCCTTGACGTCAAGATAGCGCTTCGGATGACGGCTGCCCTGCGCATTGGTATGGGCCAGCTCATCGACGAGCACGAGTTCCGGCCGGCGCTTCAGGATGGCATCGAGATCCATCTCCTCAAGCGCCCTGCCCCTGTAGTCGACCTGCACACGAGGAATGATCTCGAAACCCTCGAGGAGAGCCTGCGTCTCGCGGCGGCCGTGTGTCTCGACGACACCGACTACGACATCCACGCCGTCGGCAATCTTTGCTCTTCCCGACATCAGCATCTCATAGGTCTTGCCGACGCCGGGTGCGGCACCCAGAAAGATTTTCAGCCGACCGCGTGTCTCGGCCCGCGCCTTTTCGAGAAGTGCATCGGGCGAAGGCCTGCTCAGCATGTCGCGGCTGTCATCTGCCATCAGAGTGGTTTGTCTTTCATCACGAGATTGAGACGGCGTTGGCCGTCTCAATCTGTTCAACTTACTATTTCATAGAAGCATCAAGCGCTTGGTTCAATGCCAGCACGTTGACGACAGGCTCGCCGAGAACGCCCAGCTCCCGCGGCTCGACAGCTGCATCCACAAGTGCCTTGACCTTGGCCTCATCCATGTTGCGCGCCTTGGCCACGCGGGGAACCTGGAAATAGGCTGCTTCGGGCGAGATATCCGGATCGAGGCCGCTGCCGGAGGTGGTCACCAGGTCCATCGGAACCGGCGTGTTGGGGTTCTGAGCCTGCAACGTCGCGGCATCGCCCTTGATACGGGTTATCAGGGTCGAACTGGTCGGACCGAGGTTGGAGCCCACCGAATTGACCGCGTTGTAGGGTGCAGGAACCGTTTTGGTTGAGTCATTCGGGTCTGCTGCGGTTGTCGCCGAAGGGCGACCATGGAAATAGCGATCGGTGGTGAAGTTCTGACCGATCAGGGTGGAGCCGATCACCTTGCCGTCCTTCTCCACCAGGCTGCCATTGGCCTGGTGGGGAAAGAGCGCCTGGGCGACACCCGTCATGGCAAGCGGGTAGGCAAGGCCGGTCAGGACGGTCGTGGCGACGATCATGACAATGGCGGGTCTGATTTCTTTAAGCATGATGGGAACTCCTTAGGCGAGGCCGATGGCAGTGATTGCCATGTCGATGGCCTTGATGCCGATGAAGGGGACGATGATGCCGCCAAGGCCATAGATCAGCAGGTTGCGGCTGAGCAGCGCACCAGCACCGATGGGGCGGTAGCGGACACCCTTCAGCGACAGCGGGATCAACGCGACGATGATCAGCGCATTGAAGATGATCGCCGAGAGGATGGCGCTTTGCGGCGTTGCCAGATCCATGATGTTCAGCGTCTTCAATTGCGGATAGAAGGCGATGAACATGGCCGGGATGATGGCGAAGTACTTCGCGATGTCGTTGGCGATCGAGAAGGTCGTCAGCGCGCCGCGGGTCATGAGCAGCTGCTTGCCGATCTCGACGATCTCGATCAGCTTCGTCGGGTCGCTATCGAGGTCGACCATGTTGCCGGCCTCGCGGGCGGCGACCGTACCGGTGTTCATGGCGACGCCGACATCAGCCTGAGCAAGTGCGGGAGCATCATTCGTGCCGTCGCCGCACATGGCGACGAGCTTGCCCTGCGCCTGTTCCTGACGCATGAGCGCCAGCTTCATTTCCGGGGTCGCCTGGGCGAGGAAGTCGTCGACGCCGGCTTCGGCGGCGATGGCTGCAGCCGTCAGCGGGTTGTCACCCGTGATCATGACGGTGCGGATACCCATGCGGCGCAGCTCGGCGAAACGTTCGCGGATACCGCCCTTGACGATGTCCTTCAGATGGATGACGCCGAGCAGGCGCCCATCGCGGGCAACGGCGAGCGGCGTGCCGCCGGCCTTGGCGATCTCGTCGGCGATCGCCTGCATCTCACGAAGCGTTTCGCTCGACGTGCGGGAGATGACGGCGGTGCCTTCCGTGGTCCCATTGGCCGCGCCTTCGACATAGCTGACCACGGCATCGACGGCGCCCTTGCGGATGGAAGAGCCTTCGAGGTCGACGCCGCTCATGCGCGTCTGGGCGGTAAAGGGTACGAAGGTCGCCTTCAGGCTCGTCATATCGCGGCCGCGGATCGCATATTTTTCCTTGGCGAGCACGACGATGGACCGTCCTTCAGGCGTCTCGTCGGCAAGCGAGGCGAGCTGGGCCGCATCGGCCAGATCCTGTTCGCTGATACCGCGGACCGGGCGAAAGGCGGTTGCCTGACGGTTGCCGAGCGTGATCGTGCCGGTCTTGTCGAGCAGCAGCGTGTCGACGTCGCCGGCGGCCTCGACGGCGCGGCCCGACATGGCAAGCACGTTGAAGCGCACCAGGCGGTCCATGCCAGCGATACCGATCGCCGAAAGCAGCGCGCCGATGGTGGTCGGGATCAGGGTCACGAACAGGGCGACGAGCACGACCGTCGGGATCGAGCCGCCGGCATAGGCGGCAAAGCTCGGGATCGTGACGGTCGCCAAGACGAAGATCAGCGTCATGCCTGCAAGCAGGATGTTAAGCGCGATTTCGTTCGGCGTCTTCTGCCGTTCGGCACCTTCCACCAGCGCGATCATGCGGTCGATAAAGGTCGAGCCGGCGGCGGCGGTGATGCGCACGCGAATTTCGTCCGACAGAACCTGGGTGCCACCAGTGACAGCCGAGCGGTCGCCGCCCGATTCACGGATGACGGGCGCGGATTCACCGGTGATGGCTGCTTCGTTGACGGATGCGACGCCCTCGATGACTTCGCCATCCGAGGGGATGATGTCGCCGGCTTCGACCAGCACGACGTCACCGACCTTCAGGCTGGTGCCCGGCACCATCTTGTAATCGGTGCGGCTGTTGCCGGTCAGCAGCTTCGCCTGGGTTTCGGTGCGCGACTTGCGCAGCGAATCCGCCTGCGCCTTGCCGCGACCTTCGGCAACGGCTTCGGCGAAATTCGCAAACAGCACCGTGAACCACAACCAGATGTTGATCTGCAGCGAGAAGGCGAGATTGCCGCCGCCGGTGATGAGGTCACGCAGGAAGAGGACGGTCGTCAATGCCGAAACGACAGCGACCACGAACATGACGGGGTTCCTGGCGAGCGTGCGCGGGTTCAACTTCTTGAAAGCAGCGCCGATCGCCGGAAGGAGGATGCGAGAATCCAGAATACTCGCTGATTTTAACTGGCTCATAAGAGGCTCCAGCGTGAGGAGGAAAACGTCAGATCGGAACGCTGCCGATCAGCCGATTAAGAATCCGAAGACGACAAGGCCGAGGAACAGGGCGACCATCGCCAACAAAATGGCATCGGAAGCGCAGGTTATTCCGGCCGGGCCACGCCCCCTGTCCAAGGGGCGTGGATCGATGACTTTTCTAAGCCTGGCCAAAAGCGGTTGGCTCATGACATCATTCCTTAGAAGGTCTGGCCTGCGATCATCGACAGATGATCGACGATCGGTCCAAGCGCCAGCGCCGGGAAGAAGGTCAGACCACCGACAATCAAGATCGTGCCGACCAGCAGGCCGACGAAGAGCGGGCCGTCCGTCGGGAAGGTGCCGGCCGAAGCGGGGACCGTCTTCTTGCCGATCAGCGAGCCGGCAATCGCAAGCCCCGGTACGATGACCAGAAAGCGGCCGATCAGCATGACGATACCGAGCGTGGTGTTGTACCAGGGGGTATTGCCGGACAGACCACCGAAGGCAGAGCCATTGTTCGCCGCCGCCGAGCTATAGGCATAGAGGATCTCCGAGAAGCCGTGCGGGCCGGAATTGCCAACCGAAGCGACGGCAGCGGGCAGCACAACGGAGATTGCGGTGAAGATCAGCATGCCAAAGGGCAAGCAAAGCACGGCAAGCATTGCCATCTTCACTTCCTTGGCTTCGATCTTCTTGCCGAGATATTCCGGCGTGCGGCCGACCATGAGGCCTGCAACGAAGATGGCGATGATGACGAACATCAGGATGCCGTAGAAGCCGGCGCCCACGCCGCCGACGATGACTTCGCCGAGCTGCAGGTTGATGAGCGGGATCATGCCTCCAAGTGCGGTGAAGCTGTCGAGCATGCCATTGACCGCGCCGCAGGACGCGGCAGTTGTGATGACGGCGAACAGCGAGGAGGCGGTAATACCGAAGCGGACTTCCTTGCCTTCCATGTTGCCGCCCTGCACACCGAGCGCGTGGATCAGCGGGTTGCCCGCAGCCTCAGCCCAGTAGGTCACAATCACGCCAGCGATGAACAGCGTGCCCATCGCGGCCAGGATCGCCCAGCCCTGACGCTGACTGCCGACCATGCGACCGAAGACGTTGGTCAGCGCAGCGCCGATGGCGAAGATCGACAGCATCTGGATGAAGTTGGAGATTGCATCCGGATTTTCGAAGGGATGAGCGGAGTTGGCGTTGAAGAAGCCGCCGCCGTTCGTGCCGAGCATCTTGATGGCAAGTTGCGAGGCAACGGGGCCGACGGCGATCGTCTGCTGTGCGCCCTCGAGCGTCGTCGCGTTGACATAGGGGCCGAGCGTCTGCGGCACGCCGAGATAGACATAGACCAGCGTCAGCACGATGCAGATCGGCAGCAGGACGTAAAGCGTCGCACGGGTCATGTCGACCCAGAAATTACCGATCGCCTTGCCCGAGGCACGCGAAAATGCGCGGATCAAGGCAATAGCAATAGCAATGCCGGTTGCGGCGGAAACGAAGTTCTGCACCGTCAGGCCTGCCATCTGCACGAGATAGGACATCGTGCTTTCGCCACCATAGTTCTGCCAATTGGTATTGGTGACGAAGCTGGTCGAGGTGTTGAAGGACAAGTACGGATCGAGCGACGTCATTCCCGCCGGATTGTACGGCAGGCTGCCCTGAAATCGCTGAAGTAAATAAAGAACGATGAAGCCGGCAAGGCTGAACAGCAGCATGGAGACCGAATAGGTTGTCCAGTGCTGCTCTTCGCGCTCGTTGGTGCCGGACAAACGATATAGCCCCCGCTCCACCGGACCGAAGACATAAGAAAGAAAGGTGCGCTCGCCGGTAAAGACGCGTGTCATGTAACCGCCGAGCGGTTTGACGAGCAGAAGAAGAACCCCGATGTAAATGAGGATCTGAAGCCATCCGTTGAAGGTCATGGAGGTAACTTTCCCTACCCAGCGCTGCTAGAAGCGCTCGGGGCGAATGAGAGCGTAAACCAGGTAGACGGTGAGAAAAATCGTCACGCCGCCACCGAGAATGTAATCGAGAAGCATTGCCGTCTCTCCGACTAGAGGCTGTCGCAGGCCTTTGTATAAGCGACGCAGAGGAGGAAGAATAAAACGCCGATCCCGACAAGAATAATGTCCATCATCGATCGCGATTCCTTGATTGTTATTGTTGATTGCAGAATGACGGAGAGCGCCCCGCTGGGAGCGCCTCTTTTTTCTGCCGAGAACGAAGAACACTTCACGTGTAACTTCGCCATACAATATGCGACCAAACTGCATTAAGGTTCGAGACGGCGGGAAAGCGGAAGATATAAAAATCTTATAAATGCCAACATCGGCGGCGGCGATCGGCAAGTGCGCCTATACGCCAACCCGATGCGTGTCTGCGTTGCCAGATTCGCTCGAAGAATCGGGCCAATTCCATAGATATCCAACTGCTATTTCATTGAATTTTATGGATTTTCTGCACGAAATGCCAAGGTCGCCTCAGCAATACCCACCACCCTCATTGATTGCATCATACCATATGCAGAAAATCTAACATAGATGGAATTGGCACGGCCGAATATAAAGCCATATGTATCGCGCTTGATGCAGCATCCCGGCAATGATTTAGTTTGGAGCGAGATGGCTTGCAGTTCGACGGCCCCTCTCTTCACCCGTTTGACCATAAGCCAAAGAAGCACGAGCCCGTGACGACCAGCATCCGACATATTGCCAAGCTAGCAGGAACCTCGGTCTCTTCAGTCTCGCGCGTGCTCAACAGCAGCGGCTATGCTTCTCCCGAACTCCGGGAGCGCGTGGAGGCTGCCATCCGCACGCTCAACTACACGCCGAGCAAGGGCGCGCGCATGCTGCGTGGCGCACCGAGCCGGATGATCGGGCTAATACTGCCGTCGATTGACGTGCCCTTCTTCGGCATCCTCGCCCATGCCATAGAGCAGGAATTGTTCCAGCGCGGCTACCAGACGCTGATCTGTAGCACCGCCGAAAACATGGACCACGAGGCACGCTACATTTCCATGCTGCTCTCCCAGCGTGTCGATGGCGTCATCGTGGCCAGCGCCTTCGGCAGCACAAGGCATTTCGAGACGCTGCGCGACGCCCACATCCCGATCGTCGCGATAGATCGCGAGCTTCCCGGAATAGCTGACGATGCCGTCATGGCCGATCACGAGGTGGGCGGGAGGCTGATGGCACGTCACCTGATCGAACGCGGCCATCGCGCAATCGGTATTGTCGGCGCCCCTGCCCACAGTCAGCCCGTCCAGCTTCGGCTTCGCGGCATCGCAAAAGAGATGGCGGCGTGCGGCATCGCACCCGTTGCGATATCCATGGCCGAAGAGCATAGCTTCGCCGCCGCTTATCCGCTGGCAAAGGAGTTGGTGGCTTCCCGGCCCGAGGTGACCGGTATCATCGGTACGACCGATATTTCGGCTATTGCCGCGATCCATGCCGTTCAGGATCACGGTTTTGCCGTGCCGCGCGACTATTCGGTGATCGGCTTCGACGACCTGCCAGAGGCGGCTTACGTCTTTCCGCGGCTGACGACCGTCGCGCAGCCGATCCGCGGGGTCGGCGAGCAGGCAGTCCGGCGATTGGAAACGCTGATTGAAGAGCCACGGGCGGATAGCGAATCTCAAAAAGACACCATCGTCAAACTACCCGTCACTTTGATCGAACGCGATTCCACTGGGCCGGCCCGCAAATGAATGAATGGAGCCTAGCGGCGAGGCTCACGGCCGGACGATGACCTTGATCTCGCCCGCCAATGGCGCGCTGCCCACTACGCTTGCGACGTCCTCGAGGCCGATCGTCTTCGTGACCAGCGAATCCAGCTCCAGAATCCCGCTTGCCACCATGGCTGCAGCCCGGGAATGGGTGAAGGGATTGAGATAGGCTGGCCTGATCTCGACTTCATTGACGAGCAGATCGAACGGTAGAACAGGCACGTCGAGACCGGCCGGCGTCACCCCAAACAGTATGAAGGCGCCGCCGCGCCGCACCATCTGCAACCCAGTCTGGAGCGTTTCGGGGACGCCGGCGCATTCTATGGCGACATCCACGCCGCCGTCCGTCATATCCCGAACGGCGGCAACGGCATCGATCGCCGTCGGATCAAGCGCCTGGGTCGCACCCAGCCTCAGCGCTGCCTCGCGACGTGACAGCTGCCTCGTCATCAGGATGATTTGACCCGCGCCCGCCAGGCGCGCCAATTGCACCATCAGCAGGCCGATGACGCCGCCGCCCAAAATGGCGACACTGTCGCCCGGAGGGATCTCGGCCTTGTCAATGGCATGGATGCAGCAGGCCAGCGGCTCGCAAAATGCGCCGTGGACGGGATCGAGATCCGGAGGCAGAGTAAATGCCTGTCCGCAGGGAACCGCGACATATTCGGCAAAGCCGCCATCCTGCGTCACCCCGATCGCTTTCAGATTGGCGCACAGGTTCGGCCGGCCGCGTCGGCACGCGGGGCATGTGCCGCAAGCAATATTCGGGTCCACCGTGACGAGCTCTCCGCCGAGAACCGACGAAACGCCCTCCCCCACCTCCTCGACGAGGCCGCAGAACTCGTGTCCCAGGGTCACCGGGATCGACGTCGGGTATTCGCCTTTGAACATATGCCGGTCGGACCCGCATATGCCGGCGGCCAGAACCCGGACGATGATGTCTCCGGGCCCAGCAGTCGGCTTCTCGACCACGCGCATGGCCATATCGCCGGTCGCTTCCAAACGGACTGCCCTCATTCGCCTCCTCCGAGCATAAGGTTCGATTCTCTCTCGCCACAGCGCAGCTCCTACCAGCACTATAGCATCCAATGATACGCATGGCCGCCCCGCGGCCAGCGGCGCTAAACGCAGGCGGGCTGCATCTTCATCACATCCTCCAGAAGTGCCGCCATGTCAGGGACACCATCCGTTGCCGTCGCTCCTCTGAGGCAATGGGCGGCAGCAGCATGGGCAACGGCGCAGATCCTCTCGACGGGCCAATTCTCATGCAGGCCGTAGAGCACTGCGGCGCAGAAGGCATCGCCGGCGCCGACCGTGCTGACGATCTCTGCCGGATCGACCGGTCGGGAACGTGAAAGGATCGGCCTGGTCCCCGGCGCAAACCAGAAGCAGATTTCAGGGGCGTGAATGATTGCCCCCTTGGCGACACCCGCCGCCAGCAATCGCTCGCCGGCCGTCAGAAGCGCCGCTTCAATCAGCTCCCCGTTCGGGTCCCGCACGAACACCCCGGTTGCGCGCCCTGCCTCTATCTCGTTGATGACGAGGAAATCGCAGTATGGCAGCGCCGCGCCGACTTTCACCGCGAACTCCGGATCTTCGCTCGACACGAAATCGACGCAGGTAGTCAGGCCGGCATTGCGGGCGGCCTCCAGCAGGCGCGATGCCCCCGATCGGCCATCCGCATCGATGACATCGAGACCGGGGAGCAACATCAGATAGCCGAGATAGAACAGCCGGTAGCCGGAGCCTGCGAAGAACTCCGGCGAGACGAGCGCATCCGACACAGCATCATTGGCACCACCATGATAGAAGAACGTGCGGTTCTGCCCCGGCACATTCATGACATGGGTATGCGCCGTCGCATGGTCGGGAAGCTCCCGCAACCCGCTGACATCGATGCCGGCGCCTCGCAGGCGTGTCTTGACGATCTCGCCATCGGTGTCCGTGCCGATGCAGCCAGCCGCCGAAAGCTTTCCTGAAAAACCGAGCGAGGCGAGATCGGTGACGACATTGGCAGCCCCACCGCCAACGCCAACGTCCTGATGCTGGATATAGGCGAGATTACCCTGCTCCGGCCAGTAGGACAGTGTGTGTACGCGATCAACGATGAAGTTTCCCGCGCAGACGATGCCTCCCTTGTCTTTCCTTTCGCTGCCGCGAACCTCCTCCCCGGTTCGCATCAGCTACCTGCCTCGTTCCACAAGGGTCTCAGCGGCGGTTCGTCCTCCTCGATCGCGGCGAAGCGCCCGATCGGCTCCAGAAAGTAATTATCGCTATTGTCGTCGTTGACCTGGCTGACCTCGCCGACGAAGACAGGCCCGCCACCCTTGCGGCCGTGGAAGCGATGATAGAGCCCGGTGTGGATCGTCACGCTCTGGCCGGGTGAAAGAACCAGCGGCTCCCATGGGCCAAGCTTTCTCGGCAAGCCATCCACCGGAACGGTCACATCGTCCTGCAGCACATTGCCTCCGGCATCGGTCGCGGCAAATTCGATCACGAGATCGCCGCCGGCCCTGTTGATGATATCTTCCATCTTGGCTTGATGGCGATGGGTCGGCGTTACCTGCCCTTCCTCGACGAACAGCAGCTTCTCGGCATAGGTGCGCTCGCCCTCGGCGCCGATGATGCCGTTGCGCAAGCAAAACAGCACGAGACCGCATTCGGCAAATCGACCTGAGCCGAAGTCCGTGACATCCCATCCCAGCTGATGGCTACGCAGATAGCGTGCCGCTTCCGGATTGGCGGCAAAATCCGCCGCGGTCCAGTGGCCCCACTCCGGCAGCGACCATCGCCACTGTTCAAGGGTCTTGCTTGCGCGTCGCAGTGCTTCATTGATCTCCGAGCGCTTCATCGGGCGGCCACTCCTTCATACTCGACCGGCACCACGATATTCTCGCGGCCGGATCTGAGTGCTGCCGTCAGCACCGCGTGGTGAGCCTCCGCCTCCTCCGGCGTGGCGCAGGCAAAGCCGTTGGCGTTTCCGCCGGCCAGTTCATCGACAAAGGCCGCCCACATCTGCTGGATGGCATCGGCGAAGCCGAATTCGAAGATCCTGCCTGTTATCGCCGGGAAGAGCGAGCCGTATCCCAGATCCTCGGTGCTCCAGGCCTGCGCACCGCCATTATAATCCATCCACTGCCATTGCCTCGGCGACTTGGTGGTGAAGAAGGCACTCTTCCTCATGCCGAGGATGCGAATGTACCAGGTATTGGCCTCTCCCGGTGCGATACGCCAGGTCTTCAGCACCATCGGAAAATCCTGGTCGCCGGCGCTGACGCGTGTGCTGATCGTTGCATTATCCCAGGTCGTGCAAGGCGCCATGCCGCCCTTTCCGTCGGGGCGCTCGGTGATCTTTTTGACCAGCTGCGCATGCAAGGTCTGCGGACGCCAGCCAAGCCGCAGGGGCACATGCAGCACATGCATGCCGAGATCGCCCATGCAGCCATAGTCGCCGTTGATCTCGGCCATGCGCTTCCAGTTGATCGGCTTTTGCGTGTCTATGTCGGACGAGTGCAGGAAGCCGGCCTCGACTTCAAGGATATCGCCCATCTCGCCGCTTTCGGCGAGCGCGATGACTTTCTGTGCCCCGGGAAAGAACGGCATTTCCGACGAGCAGCGAACAAGAAGCTTGGGGTTTTCGGCAATAGCCTGCATGATTTCACGGTTCTGCGCCGCATCCATACCAAACGGCTTTTCGCCGAGCAGATGCTTTCCGGCCTTCAGAATATCGATATAGAACTGCTGGTGCAGCACATGCGGCACGGCGCAATAAACGGCATCGACATCGGGATTGGCGAGCAGCTCCTTGTAGTCGCCGGTGAACTGCCGGATCGACGGCACATTGCCCTTGAACCAGTCGAGAAGCGCCGCATTGGTGTCACAGACGGCAACGATTTCCGGCCGCGCCCTCGTGTCGGCCAGATGCAGCCAGCGCGCGGCGGCGCTCGCGAATTCACGCCCCATCAGGCCGCAGCCGATGACGCCGAAGCGGAATACTCTTTTCATATGTCCTCCTCCCAGGATGCGTCAGGCGAGATGCCGCGAGGCGTCTTCGACCGAAGCCTCGTCATGAACGATCGCCATGAGCGCACGTGTCATGCCAGCGGGATTGTTGTGCTGAATGACGTTGCGGCCGTAAACGATGCCGCGGGCGCCCTGCTCCATCAACTGTTTCGTGCGGGTCAGGATCTCCCGATCCGACACGCGACCTCCGCCACGCACCAGGACCGGCAGTCCTTGGGCGATCTCGATGACACGATGATAGTCCTCGACATTATCGCACGGGTCGGCCTTGATGATGTCGGCTCCCAATTCGGCCGCCTGGCGCACCAGCGGCAGGATCTTGTCGATCGCGCCATCGACCATGTAGGCGCCCCTCGAATTGTCCTGCATGACCAGCGGCTCGACCATGAGCGGCATGCCGTAGATCTCGCATTCGCGCTTGAGGCTGTTCACGTTGCGCACGCAGGCGCGGTAGACCTCCGGCTGGTCCGGCAGCATCAGCAGATTGACGACGACGCAGGCGGCATCGAGCGTGACCGCCTGCTCGGCGCCCCGGTCGATCATCTCGGAAAACAGCGCCGAGGGCAGCGGATTGCCGTAGATATTGGCGATGTCCGTCCGCAGCACCAGAGCCGGACGATGCTTGCCGGGGATCGCCTGCAAAATGGGCGCGGTGCCCGGCGGAAGCTGGATGGCATCGGGCGCGGCATTCGCAATCACCTTGATCGCCGTCCGCATATCCTCGATGCCGGCCAGGAAGGTCCGCTCATTGAACATGCCGTGATCGATGGCGACGTCGAAGCAATTACCGGACACGCCAAACAGGCGGTTGAGCCGCGCGGATTTCATCGATTTCCTCCCAATGTGGTAACGTTTCCACATTCAGATTAATGGACGCCGCATTCGAGTCAAGACGGGCGTGGATCGTTTCCACGCCCGTCTTGCATATTGGAAGAAGGTTGCGAGGCAGGCGCTTCAAAGCGAAGGCTGGCGGCCGTCCGAAGGAGCGCAATCGGCATTTGCCCCACGACATGTCGAGATCGAAGGGCAGAGCCTTTAATGGAAGCTGACTTAACCGTGACCGGTTTCCGTTCCCTGGATTGCGGAAAGCGTCCAGTCGGCACCCGGCTTGCGCACGAAGGTCCAGAGCTCGGTCGTCTCCGAAGGATTGCGATCGTCGCCGTCGACCAGCTTTCCGGTTGCGCGATCGACCATCGCGTCGATGCTCGAATAGTGCATCGCAAGCGTTGCATATTCGGCATTGTCCTCACGCCAGGCTTCGGCAATATCGCCCTGCAGCAACCGGACGTCGGAAACGCTGTTGCGCACGCCATCCGTGGCGTTTTCGCCGAGCTCTTCGGCAAGATAGGACATCGCTTCCGGCGTGGTCAGCCTGCGGATCGTCGCGTAATCCTCGGTACCGTAAGCCGTTTGGATTTCGGTGAGAAGGTGCTCGAAGCGGTCGAGATCCGCCTGTTGCAGCCCGATCTCGTCATTGGCCTGCCGTGCCTTCTGCGCAGCCGCGGCTCCACCGCCGATGGACGGTATGGAGAAGGAGGGACGCGTGGAAGCACCCGCATTGTTCATGGCATTCATGTTAAAGGATGCGCCCGGCCCGGGTGAGGCATATTGCGTGCGCTGACGGTTTGCGAAGAAGCGCATAGCAAAGCTTATCAGCAGCACGATCAGACCGATCTGCAGCAGCATGCCGAGGAAGCCGAAGCCGCCGCCGAAACCATGGCCGAGCATCATACCGAGAAGACCGCCGGCGATCAGACCGCCGATCATCGATCCGCCGAAGCCACCGAAGAGGCCAGGACGCTGCGGTGCGCCAAGCGGCGGCTGGGTCGTGGTCTGCTGCGGCCGCTGCGTCATCGTCCGATCGATAGGCGCAGCCTGCGTGGGGGCCGTCCTCGTTATGGCTGGGGTATCGAAAGTGCGCGTGCCGCGGCTTCCGAATCCGCTCGAGCCTGCCCGACGCGCATCGGCGGCATCAAAGGTCGCTAAAGACGAAGCGGCGGCAAGGACGACGATGGCTGCGATCTTGGCAAAACGCGGTACTGCACTCAGCATTGGCTCTCCTGTCATTGGGCAGAAAAATGGTTTCCGCCCATATATGGGAACGCCAGGTTGCGATTGTAAGTTGGCAGATAGTCAAATTTCAATCCTGAGCACGTCGAGACCCGCTCCGATCGGTCATAGGTGCTCCTAGCGCTCGTCGAGCTTTTCGAGCAGGCCGTCGTAAACTTCCATCAGCGCATTGGTGATCGCCTGCCCGAGCGCATTGCCGGCCACGCGAACATCATCGTCCGTACCATCACGCGCAGCCTTGGCCAGTTCGAAGCCCTGCTCACTGATGATCTGCTTTGCAACCTCGATGGCCCAGAGCCCGAAGTCGCCGCGAGTGTCTATGTTGATCTCATCTTCCATTGCCTACCCCATCTTTCGTCATGACCAGGCACTATACGCCAGGCCCGCGAAAGGCCAGTCCTGATTGCGCGAATGCGTGGCATCACCCCTCGCCGGAGGCGTGATGGCGGCGCCGATATCGGCCCTTGCAACAGATTCGGGGTGATTCAGGGAGGGGCGCGGTTGCGTCCCGAGGCATCGGCGTACCGCTCCTTGCCTTCCGCGATTACCTGCAAAAGACCTGGAAAATGGCTTCAATGCGTCGGAACCTGTGGAAATACAGGCATTCTCGGCCTTTCCGGCCCGGACTCCAGGTGACAATGGGCATCGGCAATGGAAATGATTCACGTGTCATCAATGCGGGGGAAGCCTCATGACCACCACCAATGAAATCGCAGACCAGATTGCTGCCGACCACAAGCTTACCAAAGTCCAGAGCAAGGCGATTGTCGAAGCCGTCTTTGCAGCCATTACCGGAGCCGCGACATCCGGCACCGAAACCTCGATCCCGGGTTTTGGCAAGTTCAAAGTCAAGGACACGCCGGCGCGCGAAGCACGCAATCCGGGAACGGGCGCAACCATCAAGGTCGCTGCATCGAAGAAGCTCGCCTTTACGCCGGCCAAGGCGCTGAAGGATGCGCTCAACAAGTAATCCCGATCCGGGTCATAAAGGCCCGATTGGTTAAATGGCCGGCTCTATCCGCTAGAGCCGGCCATTTGCGTTTTTCAAACGAAGGCGAGCGGCTCTGCCTGACAGACTTGCGGGCATGACATCGACAAGACTGACTATACCTGGCGGGTCTCGAGGTAAGTCCTCAGCGCCTCGGCTTCATCCGTCTGGATGGCGGAGACGCCTGCATCGATCAGGCGACCCCAAATCGCCGCCGGGTCCTGCAGTGCGGCCGTATCCGTGAAGCCGGCGCAGGAAACGGAATCAAGCGTGTTGACCCACAGGCGTATGCCCGCCTTCTCAAACAGCGCCCTGCGGTCTGCGAGCTGATCCAGACTATCGAAGTAGATTTCGCACAGAAGCGGATTGAGCTGAAATAGAAGATCGAGCTGGCTGTCGGCATCCGTGGCGCCGAGACGGGTCTTGGCCATGAAGAGGACCATCTCTGGCGACACGCTGCCCCGGACCCATGCAAGATCCTCCGGGGTTCTCAGATCGCCCCAGAAATCGACTTGACGATCGACGCCCATGGCGCGGGCGCAGGCGATTACGCCCGGTATCATCTCCCTGCGCTTGACATCGAGGTGCAGGAAAATGCGGCCGCGCGTCAGGTCGAAAACGTCCTTCAGGCTCGGCAGCTTTTCTCCTGTCATTAAGTTCGCCTCGCCGCCATCGCGGTCGCGCAGATGAAAGCTCGACAATTGCCGCAGCGTCAGCCCCTCTGCCTCATGGGCGAGGCCAGCTGTCCGTTCGAGCGTATCGTCGTGCAGCAGGAAAAACTCGCCGTCGCTGCTGCATCGCACGTCGATCTCGACCGCATCATAGCCGGCAGAGATTGCTCGCTCGATCGCAAGCAGGCTGTTTTCCGGCGCGGCGCGCCAGACGCCGCGATGAACGACGATAGCGCAGTCGCGTGCCGGATCGGCGATATAGTCGGCATAATTCATGATACGTCCTCATTCCGCGAGGGATGCGCGCGAATCGTCCGGAACCGGACATCCGCGCCGGGGCGTATCATGGGATTTTGACAGATCTGCAAAGCGCAATGCCGGTTACTGCGGGCGGCATGTGAAAGCAGCGATCGCAGCCGAACAGCTGCGATCGGACGTGACGGGCGGCTTATCCAAGCTGCGCGAGACGCAATCTCAGAAATTCCAATCCTCATCCTCGGTGGCGACGGCCTTGCCGATGACATAGGACGAGCCGGAGCCGGAAAAGAAGTCGTGGTTCTCGTCGGCATTGGGCGACAGCGCCGAAAGGATCGCCGGATTGACCTTGCAAGCCTCGGCAGGGAAAAGCGCCTCGTAGCCAAGGTTCATCAGCGCCTTGTTGGCGTTGTAATGCAGGAACTTCTTGACGTCCTCCGTCAAGCCGACGCCATCATAGAGCGCCTCGGTATATTTTGCCTCATTGTCGTAGAGTTCGAGCAGCAGGTCGAAGGCAAAGTCCTTGACTTCCTGCTTGCGCTCTTCAGACAATGTTTCAATGCCACGCTGGAACTTGTAGCCGATATAGTAGCCATGCACGGCTTCGTCGCGGATGATGAGACGGATCATGTCGGCGGTGTTGGTGAGTTTGGCGCGGCTCGACCAGAACATCGGCAGATAGAAGCCCGAATAGAACAGGAAGCTTTCGAGAAAGACGCTCGCGACCTTTTTCTTCAAGGGATCGCCGGAGGAATACTGCTCCATGATCAGCGTCGACTTCTTCTGGAGGAACTCGTTCTCCTCCGACCAGCGATAGGCGTCGTCGACGTCGGGCGTCAGGCAGAGCGTCGAGAAGATCGACGAATAGGAGCGTGCATGCACGGCCTCCATGAAGGAAATGTTCGACAACACCGCCTCTTCATGCTGCGTGGCGGCATCGGCCATCAGCTTGACGGAACCGACGCCGTTCTGGATCGTATCGAGCAGCGTCAGGCCGGTGAAGACCCGGATGGTGAGCTGTTGCTCCTCCGGCTTCAGCGTCGCCCAGGACTGAATGTCATTCGACAGCGGCACCTTCTCCGGCAGCCAAAAATTGCCGGTCAGGCGGTTCCAGACCTCGAGATCCTTGTCGTCCTCGATACGGTTCCAATTGATGGCGCGAACGCGGCTTGCCGGCTTGAATTGCATATTCATTTTCATGGTCCCTCAAAGGTTCAGAGCGTGCAGGAAACGCAGCCCTGGACCTGCGTGCCTTCGAGCGCCATCTGGCGAAGGCGGATGTAGTAGATGGTCTTGATACCCTTCTTCCAGGCGTAGATCTGCGCCTTGTTGATATCGCGCGTGGTCGCGGTGTCGCGGAAGAACAGCGTCAGCGACAAGCCCTGATCGACATGCTGGGTCGCGGCCGCATAGGTGTCGATGATCTTCTCCGGCCCGATCTCGTAGGCATCCTGATAGTAGTCGAGATTGTCGTTGCTCATGAATGCGGCCGGATAGTAGACGCGGCCGATCTTGCCTTCCTTGCGGATCTCGATCTTCGATACGATCGGATGGATCGAGGAGGTCGAGTGGTTGATATAGGAGATCGAGCCTGTGGGAGGCACGGCCTGCAAGTTCTGGTTATAGAGACCGCCCTTCATCACGGCCTGCTTCAACTGCGCCCAATCTTCCTGTGTCGGGATGGCGATACCAGCCGTTTCGAACAGTTCGGCAACGCGCTCGGTCGCAGGCAACCATGCCTGATCGGTATATTTGTCGAAATAGTCACCTGACGCATATTTAGAGCTCTCGAAGCCCTTGAAGCTCTGTCCGCGTTCGACCGCGAGCAGGTTCGAGGCGCGAATGGCGTGATAGGTGACGGTGTAGAAGTAGATGTTGGTGAAATCGACGCCCTCTTCGGAGCCGTAGAAGATGCGCTCGCGAGCGAGATAGCCGTGCAGGTTCATCTGGCCGAGACCGATGGCGTGGCTGTCGTCATTGCCCCTTTCGATCGAGGGGACGGAGGAGATATGGCTCATGTCGGAGACGGCCGTCAGCGCGCGGATCGACATTTCGATCGTCTTGCCGAAATCGGGGCTGTCCATCGCGGCCGCGATATTGAGCGAGCCGAGATTGCAGGAGATGTCCTTGCCCATATGCTTGTAGGAAAGATCGTCGTTATATTCGCTGGCCTCACTCACCTGCAGGATTTCCGAGCACAGATTGCTCATGGTGATGCGGCCGGCGACCGGATTGGCGCGGTTCACCGTGTCCTCGAACATGATGTAGGGATAGCCACTCTCGAACTGGATTTCGGCGATGACCTGGAAGAATTCGCGCGCCTTGATCTTTTTCTTGCGGATGCGGCTGTCGGCCACCATCTCGCGATACTTTTCCGTCACCGAGATTTCGGTAAACGGCACACCATAAACGCGCTCCACGTCATAGGGCGAGAACAGGTACATGTCCTCGTTGTTCTTCGCGAGCTCGAAGGTGATGTCGGGAATGACGACACCGAGCGACAGCGTCTTGATCCGGATCTTTTCGTCGGCATTTTCGCGCTTGGTATCGAGGAAGCGCATGATGTCGGGATGATGCGCGTTGAGATAAACAGCGCCGGCACCCTGTCTTGCGCCAAGCTGATTGGCGTAGGAGAAGGAATCCTCCAAGAGCTTCATCACAGGAATGATGCCCGACGACTGGTTTTCGATGTGCTTGATCGGCGCGCCGGCCTCGCGGATATTGGTGAGCGACAAGGCCACGCCGCCACCACGCTTAGACAGCTGCAGCGCGGAATTGATGGCCCGGCCGATCGATTCCATATTGTCTTCGACCCGAAGCAGGAAACAGGAGACCAGCTCGCCGCGCTGCTTTTTGCCGGCGTTGAGGAAGGTCGGCGTTGCCGGCTGGAAACGGCCGGAGATGATCTCGTCGACCAGATCGCGCGCAAGCTGCTCGTTGCCGCGCGCCAGCGTCATCGCCACCATGCAGATGCGATCCTCGTAGCGCTCCAGATAGCGCTTACCGTCGAAGGTCTTCAGCGTGTAGCTGGTGTAATATTTGAAGGCGCCGAGGAAGGTCGGAAAACGGAACTTCTTCGCATAGGCATGATCGAAGAGATCGCGCACGAAATTGAAGGAATAATAGTCCAGTACCTCCTGCTCGTAATAGCCCTCCGTCACCAGGTAATCGAGCTTCTCCCGCAGATTATGGAAGAAAACCGTATTCTGGTTGACGTGCTGGAGGAAATATTGCTTGGCCGCCATACGGTCCTTGTCGAGCTGGATCTGTCCCTGCTCGTCGTAGAGATTCAGCATGGCGTTGAGGGCATGATAGTCCAATGCCGTTTCCGTGGCCTTCGCTGGCCGGTCGAGCGTTAGCGTGTCCAAAATCGTTCCAATCCGTGTCTGACATTCACGACATCATCGTCTGTGCCCAGAAGCTCGAACCGATAAAGGTACGGTACCTGGCATTTGGAGGAGACGATGTCGCCGGCGATACCGAAGGTCGCGCCGAAGTTGCTGTTGCCCGCGGCGATCACTCCGCGGATGTTTGAACGGTTATTCGCATCATTGAGGAAGCGGATCACCTGCTTAGGCACGGCACCCTTGCCGCCTTCACCACAATAGGTAGGGACAATGAGAACGTAAGGACGGGCCACTCGAAGCTCTTCTCCGGCGTTGAGAGGAATGCGAGCGGCCGACAAGGCAAGCTTGGTAACGAAGCGATGGGTGTTCTCGGATCTGCTGGAGAAATAGACGATCTCGCCCACCGCCCTGCTCCTCAGGCGAGAGAGCTGATCATGTCAGGGCGGAAACCGGCCCAATGCTGCTCACCTGCAACAACGACCGGAACCTGGCGATAGCCCAGACCCTGAACCAGCTCATAGGCCGCCGCATCGGCCGATACGTCGATGATGGTGTAGTCGATGCCTTGGCGATCGAGGGCGCGGGTCGTGGCGGTGCATTGGACGCAGGCGGGCTTGCTGTAGACGGTGATGCTCATTGGATATCCTCGTATGTGACTGGCATGGAAAATCGTTCGGGCATCGGATGATGCTCGCTTCGCGGGGGTAAAAATGGAGGCAAACCTGGCCGGCAGACGGACGCTTAAGCGACCGTCACTCGCGCGGGTGGCTGTGGATACTCAAGAACATGGACTTCACCCCGAAGTTATTGATGCGGGGTCTTCGAGGAAGCGATGACGGCGATCATGCCGCATGAACCATCGCTCGCCAGCCGGACACCCCGCCCGTGGACGTCATTGCTCAAGGCAGGTCTCCTGGCTCGCGGGTCATTGCATCCGTCTCGCCTTCCCAAGACACATGGCCTCAGTGACTTCATCAAACGAATGCTCACCACTCACAGTTGCGGGGGCAGCTCCGGCTTGGCAATCATCATGCTCGCCGACCGGATTCCCATCTTAGCCTCTAATCCTTGCGAATCAGAAGAACCTCGAACACTATATATAGTATCTTCGGTTAAGATTACGTCAACTGCTCCGATAGCATCAAGCGAATTTCGATGTTGATAAGTTCGGACAACCTCGCCTGACGCCCGCACACCGGGGCTGGACAGGCGCCGTGTTATAATATTACGCTACTTATGTAATGTTATTACATAAAGGATTTTCCATGCCTCGTACAAGTTCTGGTACCCTCCTTGCGGCCTCATCGCTGGCTTGCGCCTTGCTGCTTCCATTTCCATCTTTCGCGGAAGACGAAAACGAGATGGAAAGCTGGCGCCTCTTCGTCGCCGATCACAGCCTGCCGATCGTCCGCGCGATCGATGCAATAAGCGGCAAGGAAATCGGCCGGTTCGAGGTTGACGGCCATGCCGCGCTGTCGCTCAGCCAATCCGGCCGAACAGTCTTTGCCGTGCAGGGCGAAAAGAATGTGGTCCATGCCATTGCGACCGGCGTATCTCTCTCCGATCACGGAGAACACCGCGACATTGAGCTTTCCGAGCCAAAGCTGCTTTCGACATCGATCAAGGGCGAAAAGCCGGGGCACGTGGTGACACACGGCAATGATGTCGCGATCTTCTACGACCGGGACGACAAATTCGACCTCCTGTCCGAGAGTGCCCTTGCAGGAGGCAACCCCGACATCCATGAATTCAAGACGATCGCTGCCCATCATGGCGTTGCCGTACCGATGGGTAACCATCTTCTCGTGTCGGTGCCGAACATGGAGGCTCCCATCAAGGACGGCGAGTTGCCGCCGCGCCTCGGCCTGCGCGTGCTGGACCGAAAGGGGCAGCAAGTCGGCGAGGTCGCGCGTTGCACCGGCCTGCACGGCGAAGCGACATCTGCTCGCCTCGTTGCCTTTGGCTGCGAAGAAGGCGTCCTGATCGCCCGTCCCGGCGGTGTCGACGGCCCGAAGATCGAGATGCTCGCCTATGGCTCGTCCCTGCCCAAGGGCAAGGTCTCGACGTTGCTCGGCGGCACGTCGATGCAATTCTTCCTTGGCAATTACGGCGAACAGAGCGTCGCGCTGATTGATCCCGACAACACCGCCGAACCCTACAAGCTGATCGAATTGCCGACGCGACGCATCGACTTCACCCTCGATCCGGCAAGACCGCAACATGCCTATATTCTTACCGAGGACGGCAATCTTCATCTTCTCGACGTCGTGAAAGGCGAGATCGCGAAGTCAGAGACCATTACCGAACCCTACAGCAAGGACGGTCACTGGCGCGAACCGCGGCCACGCCTCGCCGTCGCCGGCGATCTCATCGCCATCACCGACCCACGCCATAGCCTTGTGCGCATGGTCGACAACCGGTCGCTGAAGGAAGTCCGCAGCATTCCGGTCGAGGGGCAGCCTTTCGCGATCGTGTCGGCAGGCGGATCGGGAGCCGTACACTGAGAGATCTGACATGTCGGCATTGCACAATCGCTGCCCATTCTTACGCGGTAGGTTTTAGACGCACTGTCACCGATCGCTAGAAATGGAGCATTGCCACGGGAGCCGGTTGTTCTGCCGGCTCTCGCATAATTGACCATCTGTGAGAATGCAGCACTCCCGACCTGCGGTTAGTGTCACGCAGCATACGGACGAAGGATGGCTTTCGCGATAGCCTCCAGGCGGAGCTTCAGCTCGTACACCACTGCGCAGATCGCCAATGTGGCAACGGCAATCGGGATAAACGCCGACGCGGACAAGAGCCCCATACGGTTCAATTCGTAGGCGATCAGCAGCATGACGGTCTGATGGAGAACGTAATAAGTGAGAACCGCCCTGTTGAGGTAGCGGATCGTAGCGTTTTCCGATCTGCACCAAATCCTGGCATAGCCGAGAACGGCGACGATCGCGCACCATTGGAATGCGCCGCCGAGAATTCTGCCCGCGGATAGCCGCCACATTTCAGGGGCGCTGGACGGCAGTGTCGGGAACAGGAGCACCAGGGCCAGCGCAGAAGTTAGAGCCAGATACAGCGCCGGCCTGCGCATGTTGACCACGGCATCCCAGTAATCGTCCCGCGTTGCCATCATGACCCCGATCAGGAACGCGGCCATATAGACGGTGTGGCTGTACCAATCGGTCAAAAGATCCAGCGTCGGCGGAAAGACCGGCCGCAAGACGAGCCGCAGCGCGATAAACAGCAAAGCGGGCGTTATCAGCACCCATTTGCCTGTAAGCCAAGGAGCCAGCCGATCTCCCGCATAGGGCAATAGCCACGGCCATGCGGCAACGGCAAGCGTCACGATAACGGTATAACTCCAGAGATAGGCGAGATACCACAGATGCTGCACTCCGACGAGCAGCGTCTGTTCACCGCCCGGCAAGGAAACCGGAGTCAGGGTCACGTAATGCCAAAAGACCTCCGAAAGGCTGATGTGCATCCCCATACTGGCATTCAAAGACACATATATCTGCGGCGGGATCAGAAACAGGATACCGGCAAAAAAGGGCATCAGTAATTGTCTTGTTCGCACGCGCCTCAACGAACCGGGGGACTGCCTCGCCAGCAGGATGCCGGTCACGGCGCCGGAAATGAAAAACAGCAGCGTCATTCGCCACGGATGCGTCAACAGATGAATGACATCGAATGCGGGAGTACTGTCCGGCGCCTTCAGGAGAAAGTTGCTCGAATTGTATATCAGGCTGACGTGATAGACGATCAGCAGCATGAATGCTGCTACCCTGACGAAATCCAGATCGTGCCGACGCGACATCTTTTCCATGATTTAGCGATCATAGATTACAACCGTTAATGGATTGCGTCGGAAAGCGCCTCGGCTCGCCCTTCGAAAGGTTGCCAAGCCGAACCAATCAAACCGCTTAAGCCTCCCGAAGCAACCCAAATTTGCACGCACGTAGCCCTATCCATCAACCAGCGCAGCCATACGGCCTATAGCCGCTGTCCGGCGCCGCATGCGGGAGCTTTCGGGATCGCCGGCGGCCTATCCGCCTTTGAATTTCACGCCTTGCGATCTTCCCCAATCTACCGCCTCTACCGGCAAGTGAACCGCTTGAACGACCCAAGGCGATGCTTGACATCGGGCAATCGGCATTTTATTGATACGTATAACTAATACGTATAAGCAAATGAGAAATGACGAACGGACGAGCAACGCAAAAGGATGTCGCAAGGGCTGTGGGGGTCTCGCAGGCTACCGTTTCCATGGTGCTGAGCGGCGGTGGAGCATCAATCCCGGAAGAGACATGGGCACGCATCACGAAGGCGGCAAAAGACCTCGGTTACGTGCCGAACCGCTTCGCACAAGCGCTCAAAACGAGCCGCTCAATGACCATTGCCTGCATCGTGCCCGACATCACCAACCCGTTCTACCCATCGCTGATCCGCGGCATACAGTCAGTCGCTGACGGCCTGAATTACGATGTCATCACGGTCAATACCGATGGCACCCCGGAGCGTGAGCGCCATTTTCTCGACTGGGCAAGGCAAGGGCGCGTCGACGGCGTGATCGGCGTGTTCTTCACGCTGAAGGCCAAGGATTTCAATCCGCTGGTTGAGGCCGGCGTTCCCATAGTCAGAATTGAATCATCCAAGAAGCGCGGCGGCGAGATTCCGGTTGACGATATCTATGTCGACAGCCGGGCGGCAGCGCAGACAGTGACCGAATATCTGCTTGGCCTTGGCCATACGCGCATCGCACTTGTCGCAGGCCGCGGCGGCCCCCAAGCACACCGCATAGAGGGCTATCGTAAGGCGCTCGCAAAGCTCGGCCATCCCGATCACGTCGTCATCGACGACGAATTTTCCGAAATGGGCGGTATTCGCGCGGCCGAAACTATCCTTGGCGGCGATTTCAAACCAACCGCCATCTTCGCCGCCAACGACCTGATGGCGATCGGGGTCATGCAGTCGCTTCGCGAGCGCCGCATTCGCATCCCCGAGGATATTGCCGTCGTCGGGTTCGATGACATTTCCGCCGCCAAGCTTGTCACCCCGACGCTGACGACGGTCGCACAGTTTCAATGGAAAATGGGAGAACGCGCGGCGCAGACCCTGATGGACCGGCTGCGTGGGGAGAAGACTGGTGGAGGCACAGCCGTAGAGATGCCGTTTGACCTCATTGTCAGAGGCTCGACGAACAACGAATAAAACAAATTGGAGGAACAAACCTATGCGCAGACGTACAGTTTTGAAAGCCGGCCTCGGCCTCGCCGCCTTGCCGCTCATGTCCCGCCTTGCATTCGCGGCGGATCAAAAGCCCGTATCCTTCTGGTATGAATCCGCGTCGCCGGAGAACCAGGACAACCTCAAGAACATCCTGATCGATCCCTTCAATGCGGCTCATCCCGAGGAGCTCCTGAGCATCGACTTTCGCGGCTCCGATCTCGACAAGCAGTTACGCATCGCCATGCTCGCCGGCACGGGTCCCGATGTCGTCTTCACGGGTGGCCCGAGCTATGTTGCCGCGATGGCCCAGGCCGGTCAGCTCTTGCAGCTCGACGACTACGCCAAGAAATATGGATGGAACGAACGGCTGCTGCCGCTCTTCCTCGATCTCGGCCGTTACAACGGTAAGCTTTACGCGCTGGCGAAGACCTACGAGACGCTTGGCCTCTTCTACAACAAGACATTGTTCGACCAGAATAAATGGAAAGTGCCGGCGACGATCCCCGATTTCGAAGCCCTCGCAGACGAGATGAAGGCCAAGGGCCTCACTCCTTTCGGGGCTGGCAATGCCGACTGGCGCCCGGCCAATGAGCACTATGTCTCGATTGCCCTCAACTCGATCGCAGGACCCGAAAATGTCTACAAGGCGCTGACCGGCGCTATTCCATGGACCGATCCCGCCTTCGTCCACTCGATCGACAAGCTCGCGGAGTGGTGGGACAAGGGCTATTTCGGCGAGAACTACTTCTCCCTGACGCTGGAACAAGCCTTCGCGCAGATCGCAACCGGCCAAGCCGGCATGGCGCCGACCGGAACATGGAGCTTCACCAACGTCCAGACCTATTTCCCGCAGAACAATGCGGAGCCCGGCTTCGTCGGCTTCCCAAGCGAGAAGGGCGATCCGATCTTCGCGCTCGGCATCGGCTCCACATTGTCGATCAACGCCAAGTCAGGCAACGCCGATGGCGCCGCCGCCGTTCTCGACTACATGTTCACGGACGACTATTACAGCAAGATGAACTCCGCCTGGCAGGGTGAATGGAACCTGCCGCTTGTGGATCTTTCCAAGGTCAAGCTTTCCGACAAGGTTCTGCCGCTCTACGAGACGGCGATGAAGGAACTCGCCGCGGCGGTCGGCGCCGGCAAATACGGCTACACGACCTGGACCTTCCTGCCGCCCGCCACGGACACTTATCTGGTCAGCGGCATGGAGGAGGTCTGGCTCAAGAAGACGACTTCGGCCGACTTCCTCAAGAAGCTGGACGAGACCTTTAAGCAGGAACGCGATGCCGGCAAGGCGCCCGCCGTTCCGGCCCGCATCTGATCTGGTCACAGGGCGGCGGAGCGAACGCCGCCCTCCCCCGGAGGATAATATGCACCGACTTTTTCTCGTTCCCACGATGGTCATCAACATTGCCATCGTCCTCGTGCCCGCGTTGCTGACAGTGGCGCTCGCCTTCTGTAACTGGGACGGCATCTCCTCGCCCACCTTTGCGGGCCTCGACAATTTTCGCGCGCTCGCCGCCGATCGCGTCTTCTGGCTGGCGCTCGGCAACAACATCATCTGGACGCTGGTCTTCCTGATCGTGCCGATCCTCATGGGATTGCTGGCCGCTTCGATGCTGCTGATCGTGCGTCGCGGCAGCAACTTTTTTCAGGTCGTCTACTTCATACCCGTCGTCATCGCCACGGCGATCACGGCCCGCATTTGGCAGGGCATGATCTACAGCCCGGTGACCGGCGTCTTCGGCCTCCTCAAGAAATACGGACTGCCGATCCCCAATCCGCTGTCCCAGCCGCCAATTGCTCTCTTCGGTGTCGCGACCGTCGATCTCTGGCACTGGTGGGGCTTTCTCTGCGTCATCTTCTTCGCTGCACTCCGGCAGGTGCCGCAGGAGCAAATCGAGGCCGCCCGTATCGAAGGCGCGACCTATTATCAGATGATGCGCTACGTGTTGCTGCCGGGCATCCGGCCGACTATCACGCTGATGATGATCATGAGCGTCATCTGGTCGTTCCTCGCCTTCGACTTCGTCTACATCCTGACCCAGGGTGGCCCTGCCTTCTCAAGCGAACTGCTTTCGACGCTCGCCTATCGCAAGGCATTTTATGACCTGAACGTCGGCCAGGCCGCGGCCGCAGCATTGGTCATCAGCCTGTTCGGACTGGTCGGCACATTCTTCTATGTTCGCATCCAAACCAAGGAGGGCGAGCAATGAGGCTCGTGGAAAGCCGCCTGACCCTCTGGGTCTGCTACACCCTTCTCGCCATCTTCGGCTTCATTGCGCTCTTCCCGATCGCACTTCTGGTGTTGAATTCGCTGAAGCCGGCCGCGCAGATCGTCCAGAATCCGCTCGGATTGCCGCAGCCGATCCGCTGGCAGAATTTCGCCAACGCCTGGGACCACGCGAAATTCTCGAAGACTTTCGTCAATTCGCTGATCGTATCCGGCACAACGATCGCGCTCGTCTGCACGACGTCGTCGCTGACCGCCTACGTCGTCGCGCGCCGCAAGATCAAAAGCTGGAAGATTTTCACATTCTATCTGTTGGCGACCACCACGGCGCCGATCCAGCTCTACATCTTCCCGCTCTATTTCGGTTTCGCCAAGCTTGGCCTGATCAACAACGTCTTCGGCGTGGCGCTGATCTATACGGCACTTTACAGCCCCTTCGCCGTGATGTTGCTCAGAACCTATTTCATCGCGGTTCCAAAGGAACTCGAAGAGGCGGCGATCGTCGACGGCGCTACGAGCTGGCAGGTCTTCTGGCGGGTAATGCTGCCGATCGTCTCGCCGGGCATCCTCACCGTGGCGCTGATCATCGGGTTGAATTCCTGGAACGAGTTCCTGATCGCCACGACTTTCCTGCAGAAGCAGGAGAACATGACGGCCGTCATCGCCTTCTTCCTTCTGTCCGGCCAGTACAGCTCCGACTGGGGCGAGATCATGGCCGCAGCCCTCATCATCGTCGTGCCCGTCGTGACGCTCTTTGTCTTCATGCAGAAGCGCTTCATCGAAGGCATGGCCGGCGGTTCCGTCAAAGGCTGAACGATTTTCCAACTATTATGGAGTGAGCAATGCAGCTTCCGAACGACTATCTCGAACGCGTCTATGCCGGCGTCCTGGGCAAGCTCATCGGCGTCTATCTGGGCCGCCCTTTCGAGGGATGGACCTATCAGAAGATCATGGAAGAGCTCGGCCCGATCGAATACTACGTACATGAACGCCTGAACCAGCCGCTCGTCGTCACCGACGACGATGTGGCCGGCACCTTCACCTTTGTCCGCGCTCTTGAAGACTACGGCATCAAGCCGAACCTCTCTGCCGAAGAAATCGGCAAGGCCTGGCTCAACTACATCGTCGAGGAACGGGCGATCCTCTGGTGGGGCGGCAACGGCAATTCGACCGAACACACAGCCTGGCTGAACCTCAAGAAAGGCGTGCCTGCCCCGCATTCCGGTTCGATCGCCACCAACGGCCAAGGGGTAGCCGAGCAGATCGGCGCCCAGATCTTCATCGACGGCTGGGCCATGGTCGCTCCCGGCCAGCCGGAACTCGCAGCCAAATTAGCCGAGCAGGCCGGCAAGGTCAGCCATGACGGCGAGTCCGTCTATGCCGCCATGCTTTGGGCCGCCATGGAGGCCGAGGCTTTCGTCGCCTCTGATATTGATCATCTGATCGATATCGGGCTGAAGCAGATCCCGAGCGACAGCCAGATCGCCAGGCTGATCGCCGACATACGGACCTGGCACAAGGCCCATCCCGATTGGCGCGACACGCGTCAGAAGATCCAGGATCATTACGGCTACGACAAATATCCGGGCAATTGCCATATCATGCCCAACCACGCCCTGATGATCATGACGGTGCTCTATGCACCGCACGATTTCCAGAAGGCCCAGATGATCGTCAACACGTCGGGCTGGGATACAGACTGCAATGCCGGCAATGTCGGTTGCCTGCTCGGCATCATGAACGGGCTCGATGGACTTGCAGAAGGTCCGGATTTCCGCGGCCCAATCGCCGACCGCCTGCTGATCTCGTCAGCCGACGGCGGCAATTCCATCAACGACGCCGTCCGTCAGGCTTATTTCCTGACCAATCTGGGCCTTCAGCTTGCCGGCCACCAGTCGCTCATCGCGCCAAAGAACGGTGCGCAATTCCATTTCTCGCTCCCCGGCAGCCAGCAGGGCTTCCGCGCGCAGACCGGATTGGGCATCGCAACGGGTGTACGCATCGGCAACGTGGAATTCGAAGGCAGCCGCGCGCTGGCCGTCTACTACGAAGCGCTCGGCCCGGCCCAAAGCGCCGTGGTGACGACGCCGACCTTCTCGCCGCGCGAAATGCTCGACATGCGGACCTATGACCTCATGGCGACGCCTCTGCTCTATTCCGGGCAAACGGTGAAGGCGAGGATCAAGGGCGACGCGCAGAATCTCGGTGCGATCGAAGCCCGACTACGCATACGGGTCTATGACGGGCGCGACGAACTCAGCGACATCGACGCGCCGGCAGTCGTCGTCCAGCCCGGCGGCGAAACGGTCCTCGAATGGACCCTTCCCGACACGGGCGGCCAGCCGATCGCGGAGCTCGGCCTTGTCGTGACCGGCACCGGCAGACGCGCCGATGGCCGTTTGCTCGTCGACTATCTGCGCTGGGACGGCACGCCGAACCTGAAGCTCAAGCGTCCGGCCGGCGACGGCGATTTCTGGCGCATGGCCTGGGTCAACGGCGCAAGCTTCTTCTCCAAGCGCTTCCCGGCCGCCTTCCGCATCGCGCAGAATCGCGGCGAAGGCATCATAATTCATGGCACCCGTCAGTGGACGGATTACCAGGCCTCCAGCCAGGTGATGATCCATCTCGGCAATTACGGTGGCCTTGCCGTCCGGGCACAGGGTCTGCGCCGCTACTACGGCGCACGCGTTACGCGCGACGGCAAGATGCAGATCGTCAAGGTGCGTGACGAGGATACGAAGGTGCTTGCCGAAGCCGAATTCAAGACCGAGTTCGACAAGAATATCGCCATGAAGGTCTCGGCGCAGGGTGCGCGTATCACCTTCGAGGCCGATGGTATCTCGGTGACGGCGGAGGACACCTCCGCCGACGCCTTCCATGATGGCGGCGTCGGCCTGCTCGTCCATGAAGGCGCCTTGTCGTCGAACGAGATCCGGATCGGAGGAGTATGATGGCAACAGTCACCATCGACAAGGTGCGCAAGGCCTATGGCGCCGTGGAAGTTCTCCACGGCGTCTCCGCCGACATCGCCGACGGCGAATTCGTGGTCCTCGTGGGGCCGTCGGGCTGCGGCAAGTCCACGCTGCTCAGAATGATTGCCGGCCTTGAAGACATCACAGGCGGCTCGATCGGCATCGGCGGCCGCGTCGTCAACGATCTGCCTCCCAAGCAGCGCGACATATCCATGGTCTTCCAGAATTATGCGCTTTATCCGCATATGACGGTTGCCGAGAACATGGCCTTTTCGCTCACTCTCGCCGGCGCACCGAAGGAGGAAAAGCAGAAACGCGTGGCACATGCGGCGCAAATTCTCGGCCTCACCGAGCTGCTCGGGCGGTATCCGCGCCAGCTTTCCGGCGGTCAGCGCCAGCGCGTCGCCATGGGTCGCTCGATCGTCCGGAATCCGCAGGTCTTCCTGTTCGACGAGCCTCTGTCCAACCTCGATGCGAAGCTGCGCGTCGCCATGCGCGCCGAGATCAAGAGCCTTCACCGCCGCCTCGCGACGACGACGATCTACGTCACCCACGACCAGGTCGAGGCGATGACCATGGCCGACCGCATCGTGGTCATGAACGGCGGCCATATCGAGCAGATCGGCCGGCCGCTCGAGCTCTATGACAATCCGCAAAGCACGTTCGTGGCCGCCTTCATCGGCTCTCCGGCGATGAACCTCCTGAACGGGTGCTTCGACAGCGACGGCGGTCGGCCGGTCTTCAAGACGAAGGACGACATCCTATTGCCCCTGCCCGACGATGCGCCAAAGCTCGTTGGCGTCGAAGGAGTCTACGGCATCCGACCGGAGTATTTCACTTTGTCGCAGACGAATGTCGGCATTCCGGCGCGCGTCGTAGTGGTCGAGCCGCTTGGTTCGGAAACGCATGTGACGGCAACCGTCGGCGAACAGACGATCGTGACAGTCTTCCACGACCGGCTCGATATGGAACCGGAAGAGACAATCTGGCTGCAACCGCGGACGGAACGCATCTGCCTGTTCGATGCAGGCGGGCGACGGATGACCGCCAAAGCCGTCGAACGAAATCTGCAGCACTCGTGAGGCAAAAGCGCCGCCGCAAGGCGGCGCATCACTCGCTGCTGCCTAGCGAAACCAGTCGAGACAGCTTTCTATCAGTTGACCGGTCCGGCCACGCCGGTTCTGACAGCCATATCGGCGAGACTGACATCGAGCGTCGCCGGGTCGATCGACTGGCGCACTTTCAGCAGCATCTCGCCGAGATCTCCCATCATCTCGCGAACGAATTTCTCGGTGCGGGCGCGGTCTCCCGAGACGATGAAGCGGAGCAGCGAAATATGGCTCTCGACCGTCGTCTCCATCGGCGCGCCGGGACCGAGATAGGTATGATAGATCCAGCCGGTACGGCGATAGAGCGTCTGGAGCGGGATGAGCGTGTTCGCCAGAAGCGGCTCTCCGGATGCTGTGAGGATTGCCCCGTTCAGCAGCCGGTCGGTGACGTTGAAACGCTCAAGGCTGAGGTCCGCCTTGGATGCCTCCAGATCCGTGATGAAGGTTCTGAGGATCTTGTGATCCTGAGGGGTTGCTCGCTCGCTCGCCAGCCCGCAGGCAATCGCCTCCATCTCCGTGCGCAAGGGAAGCAATGTCCTCTCCTGCGCCAGATTGACTGGCGCGATCCGCAGGCCCGAGCGTGGGCTGACGTGAATGAGCTGGTTTGCCGAGAGGCGCTTGACCGCATCGTGAACCGGCGTGCGACCAAGGCCAGATTGCTGCTGCAACTGCTGGATTGTGTAGCGCGCACCCGGCAACAGCTCCGTCGAAACGATCATGCCCTCGAGGCGATCATAGGCTTCCTCAGACAGGCTCCGGGGCTGCTTTTCTTTCTTCGTCATCACGCTGTCGATCTTTTCTCGCCCGGACTAACCGTCGCTTTCCACAACCGATCCGCTGAGATCGGCATTGACTTTCGGCTGCATATATCAAAATTATTGCCTCATGTGAAATTTCAGATCACTAGCGTGATATTTCATATTGGGAGGAATTATGACAATCGAACACACAACCGCTGCCGAAGCCATGCAGCGCCCATCCACCAATCGCCGTTGGTGGATTGCCGGGCTACTCGCAATCGGCGTTCTCGTTAATTATTTTGATCGGGTGAACCTGACCGTCGCCTCGCCGCTCATCCAGGATGAGTTTCACATCGGGCCGGCGGAGATGGGCATCCTGTTCAGCGCCTTCGGCTGGACCTATGGCTTCCTGCAAATCCCAGTGGGCATGCTGCTAGACCGCTTTGGTGTAACGCGCGTAATGCGGTGGAGCACATTCTCCTGGGGCATCGCCTCGGTGATAACAGCCTTTTCCACCGGCATGTCGACGCTCTTTCTCTCCCGCATGCTTCTCGGCGTGGCGGAAACCCCCGGCTTTCCAGCCAATTCCAAGGCAACGGGCTATTGGTTCCCCCGCCAGGAGCGAGGTCTTGCGACGGCCCTCTTCGATGCAGCCGCGAAATTCTCCAACGTCATCGCCATTCCGCTGGTTGCCTTCCTGATGCTGCATTTCGGCTGGCGCGGCGGCTTCATCGCAACGGCTATCATCAGCTTCGTGTTCTTCGCGATGTTCTGGCTGTTCTATCGTGACCCGAGCGCAGACAGGAACCTTTCCGCCGACGAGCGAGCCTATATAAAGGCCGGTGGCGCTGCCCCGGAAGGCGAAGCCTCCGCCAATGCCGTTGGCATGCTCGGCTATCTCCTGCGCAATCGCAAGGTCTGGGGCCTCTCGATCGGTTTTGCCGCCTACGGCTATGCCTTCGCCCTCTTCATCTTCTGGCTTCCGGGTTATCTGGTCAAGGAGATGCACATGGACATCTTGAAATCGGCAAGCTTCACGACGATCCCCTGGATCTTCGCCACGGCCTCCGATCTCCTGATCGGCGGCTGGCTTATCGATCATCTCATCCGCAAGGGCCACGACGAATCCCGCGTGCGCAAGACGATCATCGTATTCGGCATGCTGATGGGCCTCGCGGTCGTCGGCGCCGGCCTGACCGCCGACCCCTATTGGGCGATCTTCTGGATTACCATTTCACTGAGCGGCCTTGCTGCCGCGGCACCGGCCGGGTGGTCGATCCCGGCACTCATCGCGCCGAAGGGTGGTGCCGCCACAATCGGCGGCATCATGAACTTCCTCAACAGCGTGACCGGCATAGCCGCGCCGATCATCACTGGCTTCATCGTCGGCGCCACGCAATCCTTCAGCCGTGCCTTCCTGCTGGCCGGCGTGATGCTGGCAATCGGCATCGTCTCCTACGTCTTCGTCCTCGGTCGCATCGAGCAGATCCCCGATCCGAAGGCTTGATTTCGCCTAAAGACCAAGAAAGGTTTCCCATGAAAATCACCAATGCGAAGGTCATCGTCTGCTCGCCCGGCCGTAACTTCGTCACTCTCAAGATCGAGACGGACGAGGGCATTTACGGCATCGGCGACGCCACGGTGAACGGCCGCGAACTGGCCGTCGCCTCCTATCTTCAGGATCATCTCGTCCCCTGCCTCGTCGGTCGCGACGCATCGCAGATCGAGGATATCTGGCAATATTTCTACAAGGGCGCCTATTGGCGTCGCGGTCCCATCACCATGGCGGCGATCGCCGCCGTCGACGTAGCGCTCTGGGATATCAAGGCCAAGGCGGCCAACATGCCGCTCTATCAGTTGCTCGGCGGCGCCAGCCGCACCCATATGCTGACCTATACTCATGCGAATGGCGAGACGATCGAGGAGACGGCCGACAAGGTCGCCGCTTTCAAGGAAGAGGGCTGGAAGGCAATCCGCGTGCAAAGCGCCGTCCCCGGCCTGCCGGTCACCTATGGCGTGGAAAAGGTCGGCTCCCTGGCGCAGGCCGAGGACAAGCCGCGCGAGACGCTCTGGGACACGCCGGCCTATCTGCGTTTCCTGCCAGAGCTTCTCGACCATCTGCGCGATCGCTTCGGCTATGAGCTTCACCTTCTGCACGACGTTCATCATCGCCTGACGCCGCAGGAAGCTGCGGGCCTTGCCAAGGAAGTGGAGCGTCACAAGCTCTTCTGGCTCGAGGACGCCGTTCCAGCCGAAAACCAGGAGTCCTTCCGTCTCATCCGTCAGCATTCCACCACGCCGCTTGCACTCGGCGAGGTCTTCAACTCGATCCACGACTGCCGCCAGCTGATCCAGGAACAGCTGATCGACTATATCCGCACGACGCCGCTTCATGCCGGCGGCATTACCCATGTGCGGCGCATCGCCGATCTCGCCGGCCTCTATCATATCCGCACGGCTTGCCATGGCGCGGCCGACATGTCGCCGATCACCATGGGTGCGGCGCTGCATTTCGACCGTTGGGTGCCGAATTTCGGCATTCAGGAATATGCTTTCCATCCCGACGAAGCGAAGAACGTCTTCCCGCACGAATGGCACCTGAAGGACGGCCATCTCTACAGCGGCGAAAAGCCGGGTCATGGCGTCGATATCGACGAGAAGGCCGCCGAGAAATATCCCTATCGGCAAGCCTATCTCGACGTCGCACGGCTTTCGGACGGAACCATGTGGAGTTGGTGATTGCTTTCGGGGCCTGCCGGCTTACCCAAGCCGGTCGGTCCCTTCTTTGACATCGCTTTCGCGGATGCGGTCGGCAAGATCCAGAAAGTTCTGCCGCATCCGGCGCAATGTGAAATCAAGACCGAACAGACGGCCGGTTTCGCTGAAGCCCATCGATTGGGCAGCTTCGGAACTCTGAAGAGCGCTGAAAGCGGCTTCGAACGCCTCGTCGCCAGCCGAGAGCACCTGTGGATCGATCTCGCCACCTGCACGCAGCGCCCGGCCACAGGCCTCGGCAAAGCTGGCTTGTGCCTCAAGTACCCGTCCTGCCTGCGGCCCGATCGCCTCGACGATCGCCGACGGAAAGGGTTTTTCCACGATGTGGCTGACATAGGTCATGTCGTTGCGAATTCGCCAGAGCGAGCGCGGGATGGCTTCGGAAATCCCATGCTTCGTCAACCAGAAGGCGCGTTCGCGCTGGGCATCGGTCAGAAGCGTCTCGGTTGCCATCAGGGACTGGCGCAGCGCAATGTTGGCTTCCGTGGCCGAGACCGCCTCGCCCTTTTCGACCGCGCTTGCCAAGGTTCGCAATATCTGTGCCGTCACGTCGAGGGCCGATCCGAAGCGATCGAGCACCACGGTCCGCGAGCGCGTCGGCAGAATGAAAAGACTGGCGAGCACGCCGACGACACCGCCAAGCGTGATCTCGGCGATGCGGTCGATGACGAAGATCTCGACCGGAACTGCTGCGGAATGCGTCAGCATGACGATTGCGGCGGTCAACCCGGCATTGCGCAGGCGAGGCACGCGTGCCGCCACAAAACTCGAAAAACCAACGACACAGATAAGCGCGATCCCGATGGCGAGCGGCTCGTGCGGTGTGATGAACACCGCTATCCCTCCAAGCACAGCGCCTGCGACGGTCGCCACCAGACGATCGACGGCCATACCGGCCGTGGCGCCGACCGACGCCTGCATCACGATCAGCACGGTAAAGACGGCCCAATAGCCTTGCTGAAGATGCAGAAGCTGGGAGACTGCATAGGTGATCGTGCAGGCGATCATCACCCGCAGCGCCTGCACCGCTGCGCGCTTGGTCTGGATAAGTGATGCTTTGGGTTTTGACGGAGTCTGGCTTTGAGGAGAGGCGGGCTCGCTCATCGCGCAACTTTCCGTATGGAAACGTATGCTGACAATGGCCGTTAGGGTCTTGCCCCTCCCTTGCTGCAATGCTGCCGATCGTGGGATGGACCCGGTGCTTACAATGGCAGCATTCGGCCTAATATGGAAGGCGAGCGAAGACCGCAACCGACGGAGGGAGCCGTCGTCCACCGTGCTTCCTATTCGGAAGCACGGCTCTTGGTCGATAACCGCAGATCGGCTCTTACGCTCAAACCGTGGCGGACGCCTCTGGCGTTGGCGAGGTCTCTTCAACGAGAACCTGGCGCAGCCGCGCCTCCTGATCCGGGGAAAGCGAGGTGCGCAGCAACCGCGCATGCTCGCCCTTGAACTCGGCAAGCACCTTTTCCGGCTGCACCTTGCGGATCAGCAGGAACAGCGCGGAACTATGCGCCGGAATGGTTTCAGCGAGCTTCTCGATGAGACCGTCATCGATGCCGTAGTCGGCCATCGATCCCGCGAGTGCTCCCGATCCGGCACCGATTGCGCCGCCGACCACCAGGCCGGCAAGGGGATTGAGGAACAGGAGTCCGACGAGCGATCCCCAGAGGGCGCCCGAGAGGCCGCCGCTTGCGGCACCCGCCGCAGTCAGATTGAAACTCTGCTTGAGACGAACCTTGCCGGACTCGTCACGAACGGCAATTACGGCGTCTTCCAGGTCGATCAGATATTCCTTCTCGAGCTGGACGAGGCGGTTTAGAACAGCGTCCGCCTTATCGGCATCGTCGAAACCAAGCACTATCAGTTCTGACATCGAAATCCTCCAGTTCGTGTTGTCGAGGCAAAAAGTAGGGTATCCGGCCGATTAGTGAACAGCCGTGCTGATCAACCGGTAAGGATGAGTAGCATTGAACTGCGAGATCATTGCGACAGCCTGTTGCAGCAGTTCTTCTGCCTGTTCGAGGTCGTCGCGCGCGAGTTCCTCGGCGTTGATGCGGATTGCTTCCGCCATATTGGTGGAAAGCGCTGCAAACTGTTGATTGCCCTCGACAAGGGCCTCGCGTGCATTGCCCTCCAGCGTCCGGGCGACATCGATGAGGATTTCCTCGCGCTCTTCGACGCTGAGGTCTTCGATGGTTTTCGTTCTATCTTCCATTTTGGTCACTCCTAACAGACGTGATTGGAACCGAGCTCATGAAGCCTCGGTTATCACTCACGTAGGAAGACGCAAATTCGGGTTCAAGGTTCCAAGCCGTCCGCCCCGTTGGATGCGAAATCACGATCTCGACGATGATGCGCCCAGCCGCGAATGCCGCCAGGTCGCAGAGACGGTGAAATCAGCTCGCATAGCGCGCCTCCAGCAAGTCCAGCTCCCGTACCAGCTTCGTCGCAATTTCGTTGCCGAGCTGCCTCGCCCGCAACTTGCGAAAGATTTCGGTGCGCTCCGCTCGAACGGCCGCCAGCCGCAACTCCAGTTCGATACGCATCATGCGCTTGGAAAGCGCCACGTCCTCGCCTTCACCGGTCTGGTTGCGGATGCGTTCGCGATAGAGCTCCATCACCCTTGCAGCCGTTTCAACATAGAGATCCGCATCCTCCTGTCCCTTGGATAGCGAGTGCTGCAGGCGCGCAATTTCCGTGATCGCGGCCTTCGCGGCATCGACCCTTGCGGCAGCCTCGTCCTCCTCATGTTTGGTATCTTTCGGGAGTTCGAGATTTTTCAGAAGCGGCGGCAGGAAGAGCGTCGCCAGGATCAATGACATGATGATGACGCCCATCGCCAGGCAGATCGCGAGATCGCGGGCTGGAAAAGGCGAGCCGTCATTCAGCGTGAATGGCAGGGTAAGCACACCGGCAAGCGTGATGGCTCCACGAACGC
Organism: Rhizobium sp. NPDC090279; assembly: GCF_044769665.1. NCBI lineage: Bacteria > Pseudomonadati > Pseudomonadota > Alphaproteobacteria > Hyphomicrobiales > Rhizobiaceae > Rhizobium > Rhizobium sp. NPDC090279. The sequence continues at coordinate 421,259 of NZ_JBIVYI010000006.1, forward strand.
CTGCAAAGGAGAACGCCGCCAGGATGCGCCAGTTCGGCGAGGTCTGGCGTTGTCGACGCTGACGAAAGAGTGTCAGATGCAGCGACAGCCAGACCCAGGTGAACCGCAATGCGGCAAGACCGAAGGTAAGCCCGACGACGTAGGCGGCGAGCCACCAGAAGCCCTGATGCCCGGTCACTTGAACCGTGGCGGATGCCTTTTCCACGATCGAAGGAAGCTGTTCGCCGAGAAGAACGAAGATTGTGCCGTTCGCGGCGAATTGAATCATATCCCATACCGAGTTCCTACGCACGCGGGTCGCCGCCATGGCACGCCCCGAGCTTTCGGCGACGCTCATGGTCGTTCCAGCCGACACAGCCGCGAGAATACCGGAGCAATGGAGCTGTTCGGCGATAAGGTAGGCCGCGAAGGGAATCAGGATGCTGACCAGGATTTCCGAGCCGCTCTCTTCGCCATAGCGAAGCGATATGCTTGTGCTCAACCAGGTGACGGCCCAGGTCACGCCGACACCGATCGCCAGACCGCCGAAAGCGGTCCAGAGGAAGGTCAGCGTGGCGTCATAAAGCGAAAAGCTGCCGGTCAGGGCCGCAGCAATCGCAAACCTCAGGCAAACGAGGCCAGACGCGTCATTCAGGAGGGATTCGCCTTCGAGTATGTGCATCATGCGCGGCGGAATGGGTACTCTTTGCGCGATCGCGGATACCGCGATCGGATCGGTCGGCGAAATGACGGCCGCAAGCGCAAAGGCGACGGCAAGCGGCATTGCAGGGATCATCCAGTGAACGAGCAGGCCGGCGCCGAGAACGGTGAAGACAACGAGCCCCAGAGCCAGTTCCACCACGACATTCATGTCCTGCTTCAGCTCGTCGGCGGCAATGCGCCACCCATCGAGGAAGAGCAGCGGCGGCAAGAACAGCAGGAAGAAAATCTCAGGATCAAGTCTGACGCTGAGATCGGCCGACAGGCCGATGATTGCGCCCAGGGCGATCTGGATCAACGGCAATGGCAGAATGATCGGTATGGCGCGAGAAATCGCGCCACTGACGACGATCGCCAGCAGAAGGACGAGTGTCGTGGTGATTATGTCCATTGCCCCGCCTTTCGCTTGGCATGCTTCTGCAGTCTCAGGGCGGCCGTCGGCGCACCCTCGCCTTCACATTCCTTAAGACAAACCCAACGGGAAACAAGAAGTCCTGCGCTTCTTCCTGTTCGTCAGACCATGACCATCTGCAGCATATAGAAAACGCCTCATGGTCTTCCACCGGCGTCGTTGAGATGGACGCCAATACCCGCCCGCATAAGCGATTGACATATTTGGGCGCCGGCTCAACCGGATCGAGATAAGACCTTTCGAGATTTCATGTCCGGCGCTCCCAAACGGCTGAAGCCGGGCGCCATCGCAAATGGCACCCGGCTCCGAAAATGTCGATCGATCGCGCTCGAAATGTCTATGGAGACCTATTCCGCCGCCTCGGCGATGGCCTCCCGCGACCCTTCGAGCGCACGCACCAGCGGAATGACGTGCTTTCCGAAATACTCCACCTCCTCCTGAAAATGCAGGAAGCCGAGCAGGATCAGGTCGGCGCCGGCCTGCTTCAGACGGATGATGCGTTCGGCGACCTGCTGCGGCGTGCCGATCAGATTGGAACGGAAGCCGTCATTGTATTGCACGAGGTCCTCGAAGCTGGATTTGGCCCAGTTGCCCTCACCTTCGGGGGAGGCCTTGCCGGCATTCTTCACCTCGTGACCGAAAGCCTTGACGGCTTCGGGATTGGCCTTTTCGATGATCTCGGCAAGCACTGACTTTGCCTCTTCCTCGGTATCGCGGACGATGGCAAAGGCGTTGACGCCGATGCGGACGTGATGGCCGTTGGCCTTTGCCTTGGACTGGATGTCGTCCACCTGCCTGGCGATCTCTTCGGGCGTATTGCCATTGGTGAAATACCAGTCGGACACCCGCGAAGCCATGTCACGCGCGGCGCGCGACGAGCCACCCTGGAAGATTTCCGGCTGCGGATCGATCGGCTTCGGCTTCAGCGAATAATCGGTGAAACGATAGAAATCGCCACGGAAGGTGAAGCTGTCCTCCGTCCAGATACCGCGCAAGGCGCGGATAAACTCTTCGGAGCGACGATAGCGCTCGTCATGATCGAGCCATGGCTCGCCGATGGCATGGAACTCGCCGCGGAACCAGCCGCTGACGATATTGACCGCGACACGGCCATTCGTGAGATGGTTGATCGTCGCGATCTGCTTGGCGGCCAGCGCCGGTGTCCAAGGACCGGGCAGGATTGCCGCGATCACCTTCAGCTTCGTCGTTGCCTCCAGAAGCGAATGACTGAAGGAAACCGATTCATGCTGATATTCGGCACCGTAGCCTGCCGTGAAGCGGATCTGGCTCAGCGCATAGTCGAAGCCACTCGCCTCGGCGATCTGCGCCAGCTTTCTGTTGTAGTCGATCGTCCAGCTCGTCCGCTGCTCGATATCGGAGATGACCAATCCGCCCGACACGTTCGGAACCCAGTAGGCGAATTTCAAGGCTTCCCTGTTGACATCGCTCATTGCTATCTCCCGGTTTGAATTGTCCTCTGCCGAGCACAAGGATGAAGATCCCAACCCGCTCCAATTATACTCTATAGATTTTATGGCTTATCGAACAAACTCATCCCAAGTTTCAGCTGCTTTGCGAAAAAGTTACTTTGCAAACCATGCTCCACGGGAACGTGGGCGTAAGAAGGAAGATTAGACCCTAAAGTTGGGGGCCAGTCGTCGAAGGTCATAATCCGGCCGCAAAACGAGCAAATCAAAGCACTCGCCGTACCGAGATCTCGATCGGGCAATCAGGAAATCGGCTTGAGATCGCATAGATCGCGAGCTGATTAGAATGTCGGGCCGGCTGCGCCGCCTTTCAGCGCGAAGTAGGCAAAGGCTGCGACGAAAAATGCGATCACGGCCAAGATCGCGATGAGACGCTTGAGCCAAGGAGGCGTTTGCCTCGGTGGCTTGGGCTTGGGACGACGTTGAAACTTGATGACATTATCGGACATGACAATCGATTAGCGAAGAACAAACGGTTTGCCAATCCGGTGCGGGCGTCAGGGGCGCGACGTTTCCGTAATCGGCCAGACGGAATGCCCAATTCATCCGATTTCTCAAATCTCGTCCGCAACGCTTCGGGGGCTGTGGTGGCGGATGTTCGATAGAAATCCACAAACCCCGAAGGTGCCTCTTTGAATATCCTGAATAAGGTTCGCCCCTGGACTGCCCAGCAGCGTGCATTGATTATCCCGTTTCCGGCCGACCCGGATCTGGTGGAACGCAGATCGGAAGCTGCAACCGCTGACGGCCCGATTGTCGCTTTCTTCACGCAAGACAGTTTCTACGAACAGGAGAAGGATCGCATGGTCCGCTCGGCCGAGCGCATCGGATTGAGTGTTCAGGCGACGGCACTGCCCAGTGCCGGTAGCTGGGTGCTGAATGCCGGGCTCAAACCCAGCTTTCTGCAAAGGGAAAGAGCAAGACTGCGTGGACCGATCCTCTATGTCGATGTCGATGCGGTCTTCCATCGCAATCCCTGGCCGGAACTTCGCAAGCTCGACTGCGACATCGCCGCCTATTATGAGGCGAACGGGAGGCTTGTAAGCGCTACGATTTTAATCAACGACACTCCCGGAGCAGCGCAGCTCATCGAACTCTGGCGGGAAGGATGTCTTGCCAAGCCCGATATGTGGGATCAGCTTGTTCTCGAACATATCATCGCCGAGGATGCTGCGAGCACCAATCCGCAGTTCCGCGTGGTTAAACTGCCGGTATCCTTCTGCTGGATCTTTGATCGCATCGAGAACGAGCGTATCAGCGAAGTCTTTATCGAGCAGCTCCAGGCAAGCCGCGAGGCGACCAAACGCAAGCGCTGGTTCGGCCGCATCGGCAAACGCCTCTCGCGCCGGCGTGATCGGGTCGAGGAGATAGAGCGCATCCTGAACGGCCGCGGCTGAAGCGCCCTCAGACGAACCGACGACGAGATCGAGCTCCAATCACAGCATGTCGCCGAGCGTCCAGTGGTTGTTCCATCTGATATCGATCTCGTCCTCGACGTTCTGATAGCGAATGTCGGTGGAGAGGCGTAGCCGTTGCTGCCTGTCCTGATTGGTGGTCGAGGCGTGGATCATGAACGGTGAATGGAGCATGACGTCGCCGGCCTCGTAGTCGGCGACCAGCCAGCGCGTATCGAAACGCTCCGCCATGTCTGGCAGGTCCTTCGAAACCCAGCCGCCCTCCGTCATGTTGCGATTGTAAGCGCTCACACGCTCCTCGGCGCTTAGATCTCCATTCTGTTCGCTGAACTCTCGCTCCATCTTCGCGCCGATCGCGTGCGAACCCTCCAGATAGGTGAGGCCGCCCATTTCGACAGGGGTATCGCCAATCGGTATCCATGCCGTCACGATCCGGCTGGTGCCGCCGCGAAGATAGACCAGATCGTAATGAGCCGGCGTTGCCGTCGTCGTTCCCGGCCGGACATGGCGCATGATCTTGCGCTTGTGCAGATAGGAAATGCCCGACAGGAATTCGTCCATGAAGCGCGAGATGCGCGGCTGCGCGCAGAAGCCTTCATAGGCGACGGAACGCACGAGCGACATAAGGCAACGATCGACGTCCGTTCCCTCGGGCGTCGTGGCAGACGATATCCCGTCCCTTGGGTCCGTTCCCCTCTCGATCAGCCCCGTTTTCGCCATATGGCCGAAGACCCAGCCGCGAAAGTCGGTGACGTCGTTACGCGGCAGGAAACCCTTGAGCCACACATAACCATTCTCTTGGTAAAGGCGGCGGATCGCCTCTACGCCGATCCCAGGATCGGTCGGGGTCAGATAACCGAGGCGATTGGGCGCGGTCGATAGAACCTTTCCGTTGGCAGCAAGGTTGGGCTCACTCCTGACCGATTGAACGGCCTGTATGGAAATCGACATTTCACTCGCCTATGGCTCGAGTTGATCGCCCATTGAATCTAGCAGGCAGTGGTGTTTCACTACATGGACGAAAATTATACTGGACTTTTCGCTCATCATGAAATCCACGGAAGCCATCTATCGATCCCCGCTTGCAGCCGCCGGAGGACTGGCCGTCACCGGCAGCGGCAGGCAGCATTCCATGCATGCCGTCAAGGCGCGGAAGCTGCCGAGCTATGCGGTGGTTCTCGTCGAAAACGGCCAAGGGTTTCTCGAAGCGGATGCCGGCGGTCGCAGAAGCGTCAAGGGACCGGCGCTATTCTGGCTGTTTCCGAACCGCCAGCACTCATACGGCCCCGATAGCGATGGCTGGAGCGAGCGATGGGCGCTTTTCGAAGGCTCTCTCGTGCGCGACTTCCTGCGCCTGCGCCTCATCAGCGAGCAGAACCCACTCACCATCCTTCGTAATCTCGATGGCGTGCAGCGTCTCTTCAGCAATATCCACGGCGATCTCATCGAAGATAGCAACCTATCGAGAGCGGCCGCGGCATCCGCTCTTCATCAGATCGTCATTCTGGTCGCGCGACAGGCAAGCCAGACCGCCCCCACTCCTCAGGAAGGGGCGGATATTGGCGAAATCATTGAAGCGCTTCGCAAGAGAGCAACGCAATCCCTCGATATGGCAGCCTTTGCCGCCGAACACGGGATGTCGCCCGCAACGCTCCGCCGGAAAATCACCGCGGAAGTCGGGCTGCCGCCGAAGAGCTTTCAGCTTCGCGTGCGGATGGACCACGCCAAGGAACTGCTGACGATGACGGATGACAAGATCGAGGTCATCGCCTCGCGGGTCGGGTTTGACGATCCGTTTTACTTCTCCCGGCTATTCCATGAGCGTGAAAACTGTACGCCGCGCGAATTCCGCACGCGCTATCGAAGAAGCTGACGGGTCAAGACAGATCGAACACGCCGTGGCGGTCCGCCCTTGCTACGCCGCGTCGTTGCCCGCTGGCTCCCGCTCCAAATTCCGGCGCCGCCAGGCCGCCGGCGCCTCACCCACCCGCTTGCGGAAAAAGCGCGAGAAATAGGCGGGATCTTCAAAACCCACCTCGCGGCCGATGTCCTCCACCGAGCGAATGGTGAACATTAGCAGACGCTTGGCTTCCAGCAGCCGCCGATCCAGGAGCATTTCCTTGACGGTATGGCCGAACACCTCGCGCGCCGCCTTGTCGAGCAGATGTGGCGTCGTGGCCAACAGATCGACATAGCGGCCAACGGGCCAATCGCTCTTGTAATGCCGATCGACAGCGCTGCGCAGCGCCAGGGCAAGCGCGACCGTTGGTGAGGCCGAGGGAAGCGCCGCACTACCGCCAAGCCGATTCATCAGCGACAACGCGACGCCGATCAATCCCAACATAACCTTTTCGCTTTGGCCGCCGCGCTCGCGGTATTCGGCGCTCACCATTTGCAGCAGCGCGTCGACCTTTTGCCAGGCAGGGTCGTCCGGATGAGCCGTCAGAAAGGTCGGCACATCAAGACTCAGATCCACTTGGGGGGCGAGCGCCTTCAGCGTATCGTCCGAGATCGAGACGACGATGGCATCCGACTGATCGTCGACCTCAAATCCATGGATGATGTTGCTCGGCACGAAGCTGATCGTCGGAGCGGAAAAATTCCAAGTCCGATCTTCTATCCGATAGCGGCCACCACCCTTGTACCAATAGGTGATCTGCCCCATCAGCGGGTGTTTATGGGACGCAACATGGCCAAAATGCAGGGTCTTGCGCTCCATGACCGTTTCGACATGCAGAAAACCGACGTCCAGCGCCCGACTCGGCACGCCATAGACAAAGAAATTCGGGATCTCGTTCTTCTGCGACATGCCCGAAAAAGTACCAGCGAATTGCCCCCTTTGTCCATGGCCGCGACAGGGCGTCGGACGTAGCATCAATGATAATCTCAAGGGAGGAATACGAGATGCGAGCCGAAGATTACCGAAGCGACAAGACCCGTCCGTTTACCGGCGCTGAATATCTGGAAAGCCTGCGCGACGGCCGCGAAGTCTACATCAACGGCGAACGCGTCGCCGATGTGACGACGCACCCCTCCATGCGCAATTCCGTCCGCTCGCTGGCGCGTATGTATGATGCGCTGCACGACGAAAAGACCAAGGAGCGCCTGACCTCGCCGACCGATACCGGATCGGGTGGCTATACCCACAAATACTTCCGGGTCGCGAAATCCTCTGCCGAACTTGTGGCACAGCAAGGCGCCATCGCCGATTGGGCGCGCATGTCCTATGGCTGGATGGGCCGCACCGCCGATTACAAGGCAGCCCTCATGAACACGCTCGGCGCCAATGCCGACTGGTACGGCCCCTTCAAGGACAACGCGCTTTCCTGGCACAAGCGCGCGCAGGAATCCGTGCTCTTCATGAACCACGCGATCGTCAATCCGCCGATCGATCGGCATAAGCCTGCCGATGCCGTCAAGGATGTGTTCGTTCACATCACCAAGGAAACCGATGCCGGCATCTATGTTTCCGGCGCCAAGGTGGTGGCAACGTCTTCGGCCCTCACCCATTATAATTTCCTTGCCCAGAGCTCGGCGACAGTCACGGAAGACCCGTCGCTGTCTGTCATGTTCATCGTTCCGATGAATGCGCCAGGGATCAAGATGTTCTGCCGCGTCTCCTATGAGCAGACCGCCAATACGGTGGGACATCCCTTCGACTATCCGCTGTCCTCGCGCTTCGACGAGAACGACGCAATCCTGGTGCTCGACAATGTCTTCGTGCCCTGGGAGGACGTGCTCGTGCTGCGCGATGCGGCCAAGATCCTGTCCTTCCATCCGGCCTCGGGCTTCATGCATGGCTACTGCTTCCAGGGTTGCACGCGCTTTGCCGTCAAGCTCGACTTCATCGCCGGGCTGCTGGCCAAGGCATTGCGCGCAACCGGCGGCGATGCCTTCCGCGGCAATCAGGCAGCACTCGGCGAAGTCATCGCGCTTCGCCACATGTTCTGGTCCTTCTCCAACGCCATGGCTTACAATCCACAACCCTGGGCCAATGGCGCGGTATTGCCGAACATGGAGGCCGCCCTCTCCTACCGCACCTTCATGTCGGAGGCCTATCCGCGTGTCATCGAGACGGTGCGCAGGGTCATCGCTTCGGGCCTGATCTACCTGCCATCTTCGGCCAAGGATTTCGGCAATCCGGAGATCGACCGCTACCTCGCCCAGTATGTGCGCGGTTCCAACGATATGGGTCATATCGAACGCATCAAGATCATGAAGCTGCTGTGGGACGCTACAGGCACCGAATTCGGCGGACGCCACGCCCTCTACGAGCTCAACTATGCTGGCGCCCCTGAGGAGGTCCGGCTGCAGGTGCTGAAAGGCGCCGAGCGTGGCGGCCGGTTGAAGGAAATGGAAGCACTCGTCGATCGCTGCATGAGCGACTACGACGAAAACGGCTGGACCGGAGACACCTGGCTTCCGCCGCTCGGTGATACCTCTCCCGTCCGCAATGCCGCCGAGTGAGGCCGTTGCCATGGAGGAGCAACTCTCGAAAACCGAATTCCGCAACGCCATGGCAAGGGTTTGCGCGCCGGTCAACGTGATCACGACAAACGGCCCTGCCGGCCGCGGCGGCTTCACCGCCACCGCCATGTGCAGCGTCACCGACGAGCCGCCGACGCTGCTGGTCTGCATGAACAGCCGCTCGGCGCAAACAAGCCTCTTCCTCGATAACCGTCGGTTCTGCGTCAATGTGCTGACGCAGGAACACAAGGAATTGGCCGGCTATTTCGCCGGTCAGCGCGCCGACATGGAAGAGCGCTACGCCGCGGCGGAATGGATCAACTTCCGCTCCGGCAGCCAGGCGCTCTCCGATGCCATCGTCTCCTTCGATTGCCGCCTGACCGAAGCACGCCTCGTCGGCACGCACCACATCTTCATCGGCGAGGTGATGGATATTCGCAGCCGCAAGGACGGGCACGCGCTGCTCTATTTCGACCGCAACTATGTGCATGTGCCGACCCAGGCGGGCAGCTTCGGCGGTTGAGACGTAAATATCGAAGAGCTTCAAACGAATGGGGGATGCGGTTACCGATCGCATCCCCCATGGGATTTTGCCAAATACTCGTGCTTCGTCAGGCAGCGGCATCCCCGAGATAGAGGCGATGAAGCTGCGCCGGATCATCCGCGAGTGCGGTGCAATCGCCGTCATAGACGATCGCTCCTCTGCGCAGCACATAGGCGCGATCGCCGATCGCAAGCGCAAGGGCCGCAAACTGCTCCACCAGAATGACCGCCATGCCGGCGTCGGCCAGTTGCCGGACTGCCCGCATCAGGCGGCTGACGATGACGGGCGCCAGCCCCGACGACATTTCGTCGATCATGATCACCTTCGGCCGCGTCAGCAGAGAACGCGCAATAACGACCATCTGCTGTTCACCGCCGGACAGCATGCCTGCCTTGATGCTGCGCCGCTGCAGCAGCTCGGGAAACAGATCGTAGGCCTCCTGGAGATCGGCGGCCGGATCGAGTGCCACCTTCAGATTCTCCTCCGTCGTCATCTCCGGAAAGACGGTGCGCCCCTGCTCGACATGGCTGATGCCGGCGCGGGCGCGCAAGCCCGCCCGCAGCTTCAAAAGCTCCGTACCATCCAATGAAACTGAGCCTGCTGCAGCCGGGATGATCCCCGAAAGGCTTTCGAGCAGCGTCGTCTTGCCCGCCCCGTTCGAACCGAGCAGCACGCTGATCTCGCCACTTGATACGCTAAGATCCACACCGCGAACGACCGGAATTCCGGATCGATTGACAACGAGATCCTTGATGGAAAGCGCGGTCATTCGGCAGCCTCCTCGAGTTCGATGCCCATATAGGCTTTCTGGACGATCGGCATGGCGAGAACGCTTTGCGGCGCGCCATTGGCGATCACGCGCCCGAAATCGAACACGGTGATCGCCGAGCAGGCCCGCCGCACGAGATCCATGTCATGTTCGATCAGAAGCACGGCGCTGCCGAAGGTCTCGGGAATTTCGGCGATGCGCTCGCCGAGCTTCACAGCATCGGCGTAGGATTGGCCGGCCGCCGGCTCATCGAGAAGGATCACGGGTGCCCGAGATGCGACGACGCCGGCGACATCGAGTAGGCGGCGTGTGCCGGCGTCGATGGAGGCGATCGGCGTGTCTGCCGGTGGGCAATCGAACCATTGCAGGATAGCGGCGAGTTCGTCATCGCCGATAGCGCCGGCCGCAAGCCGCACGTAGTTTCCGACGCTCAGTTCCGGCGCAATGCGCGTCGTCTGCCAGGTGCGGCGAATGCCCAGCCGGGCGCGGCTTGTCGCAGATAAGCCTTCCAGCGCTTTGCCATTCAGCTTGATCGAGCCGTCATAGCGAGCAAGAAATCCAGCGATGGCATCGACCATGGTCGACTTGCCTGCGCCGTTCGGTCCGACGAGGCCGACGACGGTGCGCGCAGGCACCTGCAGATTGACCTTATCGAGCGCAACGACGGCACCATAGCGGACCGTGAGATCGCTGATCTCAAGCACCAGCCCTGGTTCATGGACCGCAGCAGCCGGAAGACGACCCAACTGGCTGTGCGTGGTAGCCGCATGACGCTTGGGGAGCAGTTTGCGACCAAGCCGTGCCCAGGTCTCGCTGATCGTTTCGCCCGAGGAAAGGGCATGCACGGCACCGATCGCGAAGAAGACGTTGCCGACATCCTGCGGCAGGTTGAGCCTGCGAAGCAGTTCCGGAAACAGCGTGATCAACATGCCGCCGATGACGGCTCCGAGGGTGAAATGCGCACCCACCATTGTCGCTACGGCAAAGAGCGCCAGCGACTGCATCATCGAGAAGTTTTCTGACACAAGCGTCCCGAGATAGCCGGCCAGCAGGCCGCCCGACACTCCGGAAATAAAAGCGCTGATGGCAAAGGCGCTGAGCTTGGCCCTTGGGATCGAGACGCCATGCGCCGCCGCCGCCCGCTCCGAATGCCGGACGGCAAGCCAGGATGCTCCGAGCCGCGAGCGGCTGACGAATTCGAGCGCCACGGCGATCGCGCCATAGGTGAGAAGCACGAAAATGAAGAAGCCGTAATCGCTCTCGAAGAGCGCGGGACGGACAACCTGCGTAAACGTCGTCTGCCCCGGGAAGGTGATCGTCGCGAGTACCGTATCGAAGGCTGCCGCAAAGCCGAGGGTGACGATCGCGAGATTGATGCCGCGCAAGCGCAGCGCCGGCAGGCCGATGGCGATACCGACCGGCACGGCCGCAAGGCCGCCGATGATCATCCAGACGACCAGACCGCCAGGCGCCTCGATGACATTCAGATATCCGGTCACCCAGGCGCCGACGCCGGCAAAGGACATCTGGCAGAGCGAGATCATGCCGGTGCGCCCGGCGACGAGACCGAGGCTCTGCAAGGCGATGCCCGTTATGAAAACGGCCGTCAGCAGAAATACCCAGTATTTTGGCAGGAGCAAAAGAATGAGGGCGCCGACGGCCGCCAGCGAAAGGGCCGTCACAATGGCGGCGCGGAAACTAGCGTGCTTCATCCCAGCGGGCTCCTCTCTGCGACCATAGAAGGACGGCAAGAATGACGATGAAGGGAACGGTGCTGCGGTACTGGCTGACGAAATCGATGGCGCTGACCGCGCCTTCCAATATGCCGATCGTCAGGCCACCGAGCAGGGCCGCGCGGAAACTGGCGAAGGCGCCGATCAGGGCCGCGGCCAGGGCCGGCACGACGAGCAGGCTCAACGAGGCGAAATCCGGCGAGCGCAATGGCGCGATAATCATCAGCGCGAAGGAGGTCACGGCTCCCGTCACAGCCCAGACGCCGAGCGCCAACAGCCGCACCCGAATGCCGATCAGCTCCGCCGCCATCGGTCGCTGCGACAGCGCTCGCAATTGCAATCCGATGCGAGTGCGGGCGAGGAACTGTTCCGTGACGATGGTGAAAACGACGGATAAGAGAAGCGTCGTCACGGCAGCCCACGTCACCTCAACACCGGCGAGGCGGAAGGCCGATCCGGCGATGATTTCCGGAAAATTATGCGGATGCTGGCCGCCGGTCAGCCGCAGGCCGATGGCGATGATGCCGACGAGAAGCGCCGCAGTCACCGCCGCCTTCGTCGAGGCATTGGCGTTGGCAAACCATGTCGTCATGACAAGGCCGATCAGGATGCCGGCGGCAGCACCGGCGGCGATGCCCAAGAGGGCGGCCGGCAGCAGCGGCACGCCGGCCTCATGCAGCGCAACCATGATGAAGGTGCCCGTGGCGCCGATCGCGGCACCGGTGAAATTCACGACGGCGACAAGGCGATAGGTGAAAATCGCGCAGACCCCCAGGATGGCATAGGCGCCACCTGCGGAAAGACCAGCCACGGCGGCTGTAAAGAGAGTGTTCATTGCAGAACTCCGAAAGCGGGCACCTTATGCCTCGCCAGATCAGATCGTCGTCGCATCAGGCGATGCCGGTCCTGTCGTTCGAAGACAGGACCGGGCCTGCAAGCCGTTACTTGGCCTTCGCCAGCGTGTACCAATCCGGCGTCTTGACGGCCCACTTGCCGTCGACGAGCTGCATGATCTTCGTTGACTTCATTGGCGAGTGCGCCCGGGCATCACCGAAGACGTAAGGGCTGCCGGCCAGCGAATAGCGCATCTCCTTGCCTTCCTTCAGCGCTGAGGTCACCGCATCGCGGGTCACGTCGCCATCGATGCCGGAGATCGTGTCGATCATAACCTTGGCAGCAAGATAACCACCCTGCGAGAAGGCGGTCTTGGCGAGACCCGCCTTGTCCATGGTCCTGATCCAGTCGGCATTCGCCTCGTTGTTCTCTGTGTAGGGTTCCCACTCGGTGCCGACGTAGATCGGCTGTTTGCTGTCTGCGAGCGCCTTGGCAACACCCTCGGTATAGCCGGGAGCGAGGAACAGCCAGTTGATGCCCGAAATCTTCTGGGCATCTGCGGTCTTCACCCACTGCACGACGCCCGGCTCGACCTGATTGGTGAGTACCGCGTCGCAACCGGCATCGCGCGCCTTGATGACGTAAGGCGTCAAGTCACCCTGTGGCGGCAGGGTCATGTCGACCAGACCGATAGCGTTGCCGCTCATCTTCTGCCAGGCGGCAACTGCATTACCATAGGCCTCCTGCGTGCCGCCGAGGATCAGGAAGAAGGCACAGACCTTCTTCGCCCCGAGGTTCTTCGTCGCATAATCGAGCATGACCGTCGTCAGCGTGAAGGGGCCGACATTGACGGGAGAGATGCTAGGCGCATTGAAGCAGAGCGGATCGACACCGACGCCCTGAACGGCAAGCACCTCGTTGCGGTTATAAGTACCGGCGTTGACCGCGCAGTCGAGCAGGCTTGCACCGCCCGCGAGCGCCACGACGCCCTTGTTGTCGATCAGGTCGCGCGCAGCCTGCGCCGCAACCTGCGGATCGCCCTTGTCGTCGGCCAGGGAATACTCGATCTTGCAGCCGTTGATGCCGCCCGCTTCGTTCAGCTGCTCGAAGACAGCCTTGGTGGCCTTCGGCGCGTCGGAAAAGTCCACCACGCCCGTAACGGTCGAGACGGCACCGATCTTGATCGGCCCGCCCTTGCAGGTCGGGCCGGCCGCAAAGGCGGATGATCCCGTGAATGCCAGCCCGGCCGCGGCCAGACCCAGAGCGATGAATGCGGATCTCAGTTTCATGCTGTTCCCTTCCCTTTTTATGAAATGCGGCGCTTCCTCTTCGCCGCGCCAGCTAACGCTGGTAGACGGCCTGACCGGCGAAATAGGTGGTCAAGACCTTGGTGTCGGCGATCCGATCGGCCGGCACCTCGAAGACGTTCTGATCGAGCACGATGATGTCGGCGGACTTGCCGACGGCAAGCGAACCCGTCTCCTCATCGATCCGCATCGCCTTGGCCGAATTGAGCGTGTAGATTTCGATCGCCGAAGCGAGGTCGATCGCCTGTTCGGCCCAGAGCGAGATGCCGGGGAAGGCGCCGGATGGATTCTGGCGTGTCACCATGCCTTCGATGCCATTCCACGGATCGGGGATCGGGATGACCGGCCAGTCGGAACCGCCGGCAAGCAGCGCTCCGGTGGCCTTCAGGCTCGCGATCGGCCAGAAGCGCGTGGCGCGTTCTTCGCCCATAGCCTCCTTGTGCCCTTCCAGGAAGGTTGTCGGATACCAGATCATCGGGCAGAGATCGGCGACCACGCCGAGCGGGCCGAAGCGGGCGACATCCTCATCCCGGATATAGCTCGCATGGGCGATGTGATGTTTGACATCAGTAGGGCCGTTGAAGTGCCTGACGGCCTCGACCGCATCCAGCATTTCGGTGACGGCGTAATCGCCGGTGCAATGGATCTTCAATCCCATGCCGAGCTTTTCGGACTTGTCGATGTGGCGAACGAGATCCGGATAACTCACCAACACTTCGCCGCGATAACCTTCCGGATGGGCAGCGTCGGCAATATAGGCATCATGGAACGCCGCCGTGCGCGCGCCGGGGACGCCATCCAGAAAGATCTTCGTGAAATTCGGCCTCACATGCGCGCTGCGATATTCATCGCGCAAAGCCAGCAGCGCATCGCCCGAAAGACCGAACATGAAGCTCGGCTCGATCAACGGGAGCGAGGTCACGGCCCAGGCGGTCAGCTTGCCCTTGGTATCAAGATGCTTCAGCGCCTTCATGATCGGCAGAACCGAAGCAGCGTCCTGGAAGGCGGTCACGCCGTAGGAATTGACGATTTCGATGGCGCGCGCCACGGCGGCCTCGCCCATCTCCTCGGTAAAGGCCTCGGCCGCTGTGCGCTCAACGATACCGGCAGCGGATTCGATCAGCAGACCCGTGAGCCTGCCGGTTGAGGGGTCACGGCCGAAGGAACCCTGCGGCGGATCGGGCTGGTTATCGGAAATGCCGGCAAGCCGCATCGCCTCGCTGTTGACCCAGCGATTGTGCATGGTCTCGTCGCGCAGCAGGACGGGATGGCCAAGGCCGGCCGCATCGAGCTTCCTGAGCGAGGCCTCGCTATTGAGCGCCGTCATCATATCGGCGCCCCATTGATTGGCGACGATCCATTGCCCCTGCGGCACGATCTCTGCCTGGGCGCGGACATGGGCGCAGATCGCATCGACGGAGGCGCCGGCCGGGATCTGCGTTTCGAACAGGTCGGCCTGCCCGCCCATCATGATGTGATTGTGGACATCGACGAAGCCAGGCATCGCCATTTTGCCCTCGAGATCGATGACCTGCGTCACCGCGCCCTTCAGTGCCTCGATCTCGGCCCAACTCCCGACAGCCACGATGCGACCGTCCTTGATTGCAAGAGCTTCCGCCCATGGCTGGGCCACTTCGACAGTATAGATTCGTCCGTTCACGAAAATGAGGTCGGCAAAGCCGAGCATAGCAGTCATTGATCTGTTCCCGCTTAGGTTCATTATTTGAACCATTTATTCAAATATTAAGGTTGATGCAGACCGGCACGTTTGTCAATATAGTTCACACGTTAATTACATTGATTGCGACGGCAATGGCGTGCGAGTGCCTGGGGTCAACGGTCGCTGATGGTGCCGCGCTGACCTGAGCCGGAAGGCGCAAGTTTGAATACAGATCCGCAATGGCTTCGCACCCGGCCTGAAAGTGCGGTTATCTGGGGCTTTCGTTCCCGCCACGCATGGCGGAATCGCCGGTCTGTGCGCAGACCTCAAATTGGCATATCGCCTTCAGCAACGGCGATGTCACTTCGCCACCACAACCACCCGCACATGAAATGAAGCCGAAAATCATGCCATCGAGCACGAACCGGACTTGTCATTGCGACCACGAAGGGCACAGGCTCGGATCGAAATCCCTTGCTTCTGATCTCTCTTACGGCCCATCGATCTCGAGGACGCGAAGATAGCTTTCCAGAAGCAATGTCCGGTCCCGGGTTAAATCGGTCTCGGCGTCCGCCTGCATGGGCGCGTACATGGTCCCCTGCCGGGTTTCGAACAACTCGCCCCGCGCCCGGGCCTCCAAATCGCGATAGTCTATCCAGGCTCTTTGAGCAGCCTTCAGGTCTTGCGCGGCCTGGGGCGGCAACGACTTGATCAGTTTGGAATAGGCCACATTCATTCGTTTGTCATAGGATGACAACGCTGCAGCCTCGCATTCATCCTGGCCTCCGGTCGATCCGTGCTCCGGATCGTTCAGGCATGCATTCAAGGTCAGCTGCGTGGGATCTGGCGCGGATGCCGCGAATGCGGGAAGCGCAAGACATTGCAACAGCAAGAGGATGGCGATGCGACCGCGTCGACTTCTCATATCTGAACCGCGCCGGGCTAATAGAAGAAATAGAGAATCCCTGTCGGGAGCAAATCCGAGCACCCAATTCGGTCTTTATCGCTGAATGTCCCTATAAGCGCCGGCATGTCAATCGACACCGAACATTGGCCCGCTTTTTAGACAAACCGGCTGGATCACGACGAGAGGAAAACGAACACACTCAGCGGGCCTTGAACAGATAAGGCCCATCAAATGCAGGGGATATCCCGTCGAGATGAGACCCAGTTCGCCCATGGCGAACCCGGTGATCAGGAGGACGAAGCCAACGTCAGAGCTGTATCCACGCCGTCTTCAGGTCGACATACTTGTCGAGCGCGTGCAGCGACTTGTCATGTCCGTTGCCGGATTGCCTGACGCCGCCGAGCGGGACGCTGTTATCGGCGCCGCCATAGGTGTTGACATGCACCACGCCCGCGCGAATGCCCCGCACCATCCGGTGGGCACGCGACAGGTTCGATGTCCAGACGGCCGAGGCAAGGCCATATTCTGTGGCATTGGCGATCTGCAGGGCTTCGGCTTCCGTCTCGAAGGGAATGATCGAGAGGATCGGACCGAAAACCTCTTCGCGCGCCAGAGTCATCGAGGGTGTTACGTCGAAGACGGCGGGCCGCATATAGTAACCACCCGTTTCCTCGAGAATGCGCGAACCACCGGTGCGCAGCGACGCACCTTCCGACACCGCCTGCGAGACATAGCCGAGGTCCTTCTTCAGCTGGATCTCGCTGGAAATAGCCCCAGCTTCCGTCGCCAGTTGCAGCGGGTCGCCGATCTTCATGGTGTCGGCGATGCGTGCGACCTTCTCTGCGAAGGCCGCGTGGATCGACTTTTCGACCAGCAGCCGTGAGCCGGCGACGCAGACCTGCCCGGAATTGCGGAAAATGCCATAGGCGGAGACCTTGGCCGCCTGATCGAGATCGGGCGCATCGGCAAAGACGATGTTGGGAGACTTGCCGCCAAGTTCCAGATAGACGCGCTTCAGGTTCGAGCGCGCCGAATATTCCAGAAGTCGCCGGCCGATGGGGCCGGAGCCGGTGAAGGCGAGCACATCGATATCCATGTGCAGCCCCAGCGCCTCGCCGCAGACTGCGCCGCGGCCGGTGACGACGTTGAACACG
The DNA here is from genome assembly GCF_044769665.1 of Rhizobium sp. NPDC090279. Lineage (NCBI taxonomy): Bacteria > Pseudomonadati > Pseudomonadota > Alphaproteobacteria > Hyphomicrobiales > Rhizobiaceae > Rhizobium > Rhizobium sp. NPDC090279. The sequence goes on from NZ_JBIVYI010000006.1 coordinate 438,647, forward strand.
CCTTCGGGCAAGCCGGCTTCAGCACAGATTTCGGCAAGCTTGAGCAGCGTCAGCGACGCACCCTCGGCGGGCTTCAGCACGACGGAATTGCCGGCAGCAAGCGCTGGCGCGATCTTCCAGGCGCCGATCATCATCGGGAAATTCCAGGGCACGATGGCGGCGACGACACCGATGGCCTCCCGGTGGACAAGGCCGAGGATGTTCTCAGCCGTCGGCGCAATCTCGCCATAGACCTTGTCGATCGCCTCGGCGTAATAGCGGAATGTGCCTCCGGCGCTGCCGGGCTCGGCCTTCAGCGCCATCGAGATTTCCGTGCCATTGTCGCGCACGCCAAGCACGGCCAGCTCAAGCGCGCTCTTCTCGATCAGCTCGGCAATTTTCAGCAGCACCTTCTTACGTTCCGCCGGTGCAGCCTTCGACCAGCTGCCCTTTTCGAAAGCATGGCGAGCGGCCTTGACGGCGAGATCGACATCTTCAGTGCCGGCATCGGCGATCGTGGTCAACTTCGTTCCATCGATCGGCGAAATGACGTCCATCGCAGCACCGCTGACCGGCTGGCGCCATGCGCCGCCAATGAACAATGCCTGCGGCGAAACGGATAATGTCCGGAGCTGGTCGATCTTGTCCTGCATCTCATTTTCTCACAAAGAGGGTGGCGGGTCCTCCCCGCCACCGCGATTGGAACTGGTTCAGGCTTCCTGGCCGGCACCGAGGCGGGCATAGCCTGCCGCATCCGACGACTTCAGGCGAGCCGCAGCGATAAAGCCGATGATACCGGCGATCAGCACCAGGCCCGGCAGGACCACGGCGAGCACGCCATTGGCACCGGCAATCGCGCCGAAATTCGCCGAGATATAGTAGACGAGCGCCAGAAGGATCAGACCCGTGACAACAGGCAATATCTTGACCGCCAGAACATTGCGTTCAAGCCCCGGATTGCGGCTGAAGAAAACCACGATCGAGAAAGCGGTGAAGGCCATCAGCAGGATGATTGCCAGCGTCGCGACATTGGTGAGCCAGGAGAACAGCGCCAGCACCGGGTCCTGACCCGTCACCGCAAAGAGCGTGACGACGAGCACGGCGATAACGGTCTGGATAATCGAGCCGACATGCGGGCTCTGGAAGATCGGGTGCGTGACGCCGACCGACTTCGGCAGCAGGCCCTCGCGACCGGCGACATACATGTAGCGCGCGACGCCGTTGTGGAAGGCAAGGATGCCGGCAAACAGGCTGGTGATGAAGAGAACGCTCATCACGACGGTAATCCAGTGGCCGACATAGCGCTCGGCAAGGCCGAAGAGGAAGGTCGTGGGGTCAGCAAGGCCCTGCAGCGTCGGAACGAGCTTGTCGGCGCCGGCGCCGGTCACCATCAGCCACGAGGTCAGCATATAGAAAAGGCCGATGATGAGGACGGAGATATAGGTCGCGCGCGGCACGGTCTTTTCCGGCTCACGAGCCTCTTCGCTGTAAATGGTCGTTGCTTCGAAACCGATGAAGGCGGCAAAGCAGAACAAAAGACCGATGGCCGGCGTTCCACTCCAGAAGGCTGTCGGCGTGAAAGGCACGGCGGTCAGGCCGCTGTCGCCGCCCTTGACGAAGATCGCGGCGTCGATGACGAGCACGACGAGATATTCGAGAATGACGAGCACCGTCAGCACCTTCGCCGATAGATCGACGCGACGGTAGCCGAAAACGGCAACAAAGGCGATGCCGACAAAGCTCCAGACCCACCAGGGAAGGTCAAGGCCGAGCTGCTCGGCAAAAAAGCCCTTGGTCGCCGCGCCGAAGAGCCCGAGGACGCCCACCTGCATGGCGTTATAGGCGAGAATGGCGATCAGCGCGGCGGCACCGCCCATCAGGCCGCCAAGGCCCTGGGCGGTATAGGCGTAGAAGGCGCCGGCATTTCTTATATGGCGGGCCATGGCGACATAGCCGACCGCAAACAGCAATAGAATACCCGTCACCAATAGGAAGGTGAGCGGTATGCCCGGCCCGTTGCCGAGCATCATGGACAGCGGCACGCCACCGGCGACGGCAGTGAGCGGCGCTGCGGCCGAAACCACGAGGAAGGTCACGGCACCGACGCCGAGACTGTTTTTGCGTAGCTGGTTCTCAGCCGTGCCTTGCGAATTTTGTGTGTTCATCTGCGTTCGTTCCCCTTGTTTAAGTACATCCGATCGTCGCCGCGATTGCACGCGTGCGACCTCCACCAAAACCGGACTGACGAGCGGGGCTTATGCTTTTGTTGATTTTGCCGCCGTCAGCGCTTATGGTTCATTATTTGAACCTTAGCTTCAAATATAGACTTGCAAACATTGCCGGCCTCTGTCAAGTTATTTCGCATGTTAAGTATCTTGGGTCGCTGCTATCGTGCCGCGGCGCAGGCTCAGCAAGCTGATTTGACGGCAAGCCCCGGCTGAACGCACAAATCGAACGCTGACCAACCCAAGAGGAGGAACGATGAGCACGATCGGAAAGGCGCTGGCATTGCTGGACACCCTGTCACGGCTGGACAAGGAGGCGGGTCTGACCGACATCGCCCGCCTGTGCGACCTGGATAAGGCGACGGCACGACGCTTTCTGGTGGAGCTGGAAAAGCACGGCTTCGTCGAGCAGGATCAGGACACGCGCCGCTACCGCATCGGCTCGGCACCGGTTCGCCTCGCCCGCATCCGGGAAGCGCGCTTTCCCTTCCTGCGAGTTGCCATCCCCTTCATCAAGACGCTCGCCGAATCATCGACGGAGACGGTGCATCTTTCGGAATTTTCGGGCGGGCAGCTTTCGACCATCCACGTTGAAGACTCACCCCGAGCGCACCGCATCATCGTCGATGTCGGCAGCCTCCTTCCCTTCCACGCCACGGCGTCCGGCGTTGCATACCTTGCCTTCTGCTCGCGGGCGGAAATCGATGCGGCTCTTAAAAAACCGCTTGAGAAATTTACCGACCACACCGTCATCGATCCGCAGCTGGTACGCGCCATGCTCGATGAGACCGCAGCACGCGGCTTTTCCATCAGCCACCAGGGCCTCGAAGCCGGTGTCATCAGCACGGCCGCGCCGGTGCGCGCACCGAGCGGCCACCCCATCGGCTGCGTTGCCATTGCCGCACCCCTCTCGCGCACCACAAAGGCAGCCATCGACGAATTCGGCGCACAGGCAGCCGCCACGGCCAGCGCGATCTCAGAAAAATATTACGGGTCGGAAAGACCCATGGGAACCATTGCAAAAATCAGGAGGACAGATTGATGAGCCCCGCGGCTCCCCTGCCAAGGATACTCGTCATCGGAACCGGTGACACCAAATGCGACGAACTGCAATTCATGGCGTCCGTCATCAATGATGCCGGCGGCCAGCCCGTTATGATGGATGTCAGCATTCTCGGCGATCCACCCTATAGCCCCGATTATTCCAAGCATGACATTGCCAAGGCCGCCGCAACCACGATCGCGGCGATTGCCGAAAGCGGCGATGAAAACAGCGCCATGGCAGCCATGGCAAAGGGCGCGGCGGCACTGACTCGGCACCTCTACGACGACGGGCTGGTCGATGGCATCATCGTCCTCGGCGGTTCCATGGGCACGGACCTGGCGCTTGATGTCGCTGCCGTTCTGCCGCTCGGCGTCCCAAAATTCGTGGTTTCGACCATCGCCTATTCCCATCTCATTCCGCCCGAACGCATAGCCCCCGACCTGATGATGATCCTGTGGGCCGGTGGTCTCTACGGCCTCAACAGCATCTGCAGTTCGGTTCTCTCGCAGGCCTGCGGCGCGGTCGTCGGCGCAGCGAAACACGGCACCAAGCCCGACCGTGGGCGGCCGCTCGTCGGCATGACCTCTCTCGGCTCGTCCTGCCTGAAATATATGAAGTATCTGCGGCCCGAGCTGGAAAAGCGAGGCTATGACGTCGCCGTATTCCATTCGACCGGCATGGGCGGCCGCGCCTATGAAGCGATTGCCGCCAAAGGCGACTTTGCCGCCGTCTTCGACTTCTGCATCCAGGAAGTCAGCAATCATCACTACAGCAGCGTCGTCACCTCCGGGCCGGACCGGCTCGAGAATGCAGGACGCGCCGGCATTCCGCAGATCGTTGCCCCCGGCGCCGTCGACATGGTCGATCTGCAGGCGTGGCAAGCCTTGCCGGAGATCTTTGCCGACCGGCCCTATCACGCCCACAACCGGCTGATCGGATCGGTCACGACATCACCGGAAGGCCGGCGCGAAGTCGCACGACTGATCGGGGAAAAACTGAAGCGCGCCCATGCGAAGGTCGCCTTCCTCCTGCCGACCGAGGGCTTGCAGGAATGGGACAAGCCTGAAGAGCCGTTGCATGATCCGGAAGGCCTCAACGCCTTCATCGACGAGATGCGCCGCGCTGTTCCGCCTTCCGTCACCCTGCAGGAAGTCGATGCCCACATTAACGCTCCGGCCTTCTCGGCGGCGGCACTCGCCATCTTCGATCAATGGGTGGCCGAGGGCGTCATTCCGGAGGGACGGCCATGACGCAGGACCGCGCGCTTATCCTCGACTTCGGCGGTGTCGTCACGCGCACCCTCTTCGAGACGCATGACATCACCGAACGCACGCTCGGCCTTCCCGGGGGATCGCTGACCTGGCTCGGGCCGTTCGACACGACGACGGACCCGCTCTGGGTCGCGATGCAGAACCGCGAGATCACCGAACGCGACTATTGGATGACGCGCACCAGCGAAGTCGGCAAGCTGGTTGGCGAAAACTGGACTGACATGCAGACCTTCGTCCGCCGGGCGCGCGGCGCCGAGCCGGAGCTGGTGCTGCGTCCGGAAGCCCGCGACGCTATCCTGCGTGCGAAAGAAGCCGGCCTCAAGCTGGCGATCCTCTCCAACGAACTCGACCTTTTCTACGGCGTTGAGTTCCGCCAGCGTTTTCCGCTGATCGAGCTTTTCGACGTCATCGTCGATGCCACCTACACGAAGATCCTAAAACCCGATCCGCGCGCCTACGAGCTCGTTCTTGCCGAGCTCAATTTGCCGCGCGAAGCCTGTGTCTTCGTCGACGACCAGAAGAAGAACATCGAGGGTGCCGAAGCCGTGAGCCTGCCTCACGTGCATTTCGACGTGACCCGTCCTGCCGAAAGCTATGCCCGCGCACTTGCGATGCTGGGGCTCTGAACCAAGAGGAATCTGATATGCGTGAGACCAATTTCATCATCGAAAACAACGCCCGCCACCTGTGGCACCCGATGGCACATCCGGCCGAGATGCAGGCGCATCCGCCGCGCATCATCAATTCGGGCGAAGGCGTCGAGATCGTCGATATCCAGGGCAAGAAGGTGCTCGATGCGGTCGGCGGCCTCTGGAACGTCAATCTCGGCTATTCCTGCGAGCCGGTGAAGAAGGCGATCCGCGACCAGCTCGACGATCTGCCCTATTATTCGACCTTCCGCGGCACGACGAACTCGCCGCTGATCGAACTCTCCTACGAACTTGCCGAATGGTTCAAGCCGGATGGCCTCAGCCGTTCCTTCTTCACCTCGGGCGGCTCGGATTCGGTCGAGACATGCCTGCGGCTGGCACGCCAGTACCACAAGGTCAACGGCCAGCCGGAGCGCACCAAGTTCGTCGCGTTGAAGAAAGGCTACCACGGCACACATTTCGGCGGCGCGTCGGTGAACGGCAACCAGAATTTCCGCCGCAATTATGAACCCCTGCTCCCCGGCGTCATCCATCTGCCGGCCCCCTTCACCTACCGCAACCCGTTCAACACCACCGATGGCGCCGAGATTGCAGCTGCCATCGGCAGGCTCTTCGAGGATGAAATCGCCTTCCAGGGCGCCGATACCATCGCAGCCCTCATCGTCGAGCCGGTGCTCGGCGCCGGCGGCGTCATCGTCCCGCACGAGACCTTCCTGCCGTTGATGCGCGAGATTTGCGACCGCCACGGCATCCTCTTGATCGCCGACGAAGTCATCACGGCGTTTGGCCGTACCGGCGCCTGGACCGGATCTCGCCTCTGGGGCGTCAAGCCGGACATGATGTCGACCGCCAAGGCCATCACCAACGGCTATTTCCCCTTCGGCGCCGTGATGATTTCGGACAAGGTCGCCGAGGCCTTCGAGAGCAACAAGAACGCGGTCGGCAATATCGGCCACGGTTACACCTATTCCGGCCACCCGGTGGGTGCCGCCGCAGCGCTTGCGACATTGAAGGAGACCAAGCGTCTTGATGTTGCGGTCAACGCCGCTGCCCGCGGTGAAGAGCTCCTGGTCGGCCTGAAGAAGCTGCAGAATAAGCATGAACTGGTGGGCGACGTGCGCGGCAAGGGGCTGATGTGCGCCCTCGAACTCGTCAGCGACCGGGCGAAGAAGAGTGCGGCAGCCAAGGACATCGTCCAGAAAGTCCATGACGCGACTTACGATGCCGGCGTGATGGTCCGCACCTCCGGCGCCAATGTCATCATGTCGCCGCCGCTGATCGTGACGGCCGGGGATGTGCAGACGATCCTGACCGCGCTCGATGCCGGCCTTACCGCTGCGGGAGCCTGACGATGTCCGACAATGCAGCCCTTATCGCGCGCCGCGACCGGCTTCTCGGCCGGAACATGTCGCTCTTCTATGACGACCCGGTCCACCTGGTGCGTGGCGAAGGCGTCTGGCTCTGGGACGCCGACGGTCGCAAATACCTCGATTGCTATAACAATGTGCCGCATGTCGGCCATTGCCATCCCCGCGTGGTCGAGGCGATCACGCGGCAGGCCTCGACGCTGAACACGCACACGCGTTACCTGCACGAGGGCATTCTCGATTATGTCGAGCGGCTGACGGCGACTTTCGACAAGAGCCTCAATGCTGCGATCCTGACCTGCACCGGCAGCGAGGCGAACGACGTAGCGCTGCGCATGGCGCAGGCTGTGACCGGCAAGACCGGCGTCATCGCCACCAACCACACCTATCACGGCAACACGGCGGCCGTGTCGCAGCTATCGACCCGCATGCCGCCGGTCGGCGGCTTCGGTGGCCATGTCCGGCATGTGCCGGCTCCCGACAGCTATCGTCCGCTCGGCGGCGAAGGCGGAGACGCCTTTGCCACAGCCTTCGCAGCAGAGGTCGAGAAGGCGATCGCCTCGCTTCAGGACAGTCCGCACGGCTTTTCGGCCATCATCATCGATCCATTCTTCGCCAATGAAGGCTTCCCGGATCTGCCGCCGGGCTTTCTCGACAAGACGGTTGCTGCCGTGCGCAAGGCCGGCGGCCTCGTGATCACCGACGAGGTTCAGCCCGGTTTCGGCCGCACGGGCACGCATGTGTGGGGCCATCAGCACGCCGGCATCGTTCCCGACATCGTCACGCTTGGAAAGCCGATGGCCAACGGCCACCCGGTCGGCGGCGTCATTGCCAATGTCGACACGATCAATGCCTTCCGCAAGGCCTTCCGCTATTTCAACACCTTCGGCGGCAATCCGGTCTCATGTGCGGCAGCAATGGCGGTCCTCGATGTCATCGAGGATGAGAACCTCATCGAGAATGCCCGCAACGTCGGCGAATATACGCGCGATGCCTTCAAGCGGCTTGCCGAAAAGCACTCGATCATCGGCGATGTGCGCGGCAGCGGCCTCTTCATGGGTACGGAATTCGTGCTCGGCAAGCAGACGAAGGAGCCGGCCACGGCGCAGGCGACCCGCATCGTCAACGAAATGCGCGAACGCGGCGTGCTAATGGGCAAGATCGGCATTCACCAATGCGCCACGAAAATCCGCCCGCCCATGCCGTTTACTCGGGAAAATGCCGACTTCATGTTGTCGATCTTCGACGACGTCCTGTCCGGCCTGTGAGGCGATATGGCTGATCAGTTGCCGCAAAACATCCGCGACGCCTTGCAGAAGCGTGTGCGGGAGGCGCTCGACCATTGGTCCGCGCGGGCGCACGAGCCTGTGCTGATGAAATATCGGGAAAATGCCGTCTTCCGCATCACGCTGGAGGACGGCCAGTTCGCCGCACTCCGGCTGCATCGACCCGGCTACCATGACGAGACGAGCCTGCGCTCGGAACTGCATTTTATGGCCGCCCTCAAGCTCGGCGGCCTCGATGTACCGAGCCCGGTGCCTACGATGAACAGGCAAAGCCTCGTCCGCCTGCCAGCCAACAGGCATTTTCCTGACCAACATGCCGATGTGGTGAGCTGGATCGATGGCGTTCCGCTCGGACAAAGTGGTACACCTCTGTCGCAATCAATTGAAATGCAGGAGGCAATCTTCTTCCGCATCGGTCAAAACATGGCCGCCATGCACGCGCTTGCCGATGCCTGGGAACCGCCGGAGCGCTTTCGCCGACCGGCTTGGGACGCCGATGGGCTCGTCGGAGAAAAGCCGCTTTGGGGACGTTTCTGGGATTGTCGCGGCCTTTCGTCCGAGAGCACCATCGCCCTCTCGGCATTGCGCCACGAGCTGCGCCGCGCCCTCGCGAATGTGGACCGTCAAAACCTCGACTACGGGCTGATCCATGCCGATCTCGTGCGGGAAAATATCTTTCTAACGGGCACCGAAGGCAATGTTGCCTTCATCGATTTCGACGATGCAGGGCACGGCTTCCGCCTGTTCGATCTCGCGACGACCCTGCTGAAGAACCGCAGCGAACCCGCCTATCCGGCAATCGAGAAAGCGCTGGTATCAGGTTATCGCAGCCGACGAACTCTATCCGACGCTGCCCTGGCAAGCCTGCCGCTCTTCATGGTGCTCAGAAACCTCACCTATATCGGATGGCTTGCCGAGCGTCCGGAAATTCCGGACGCCGCCGAGCGGCTGTCGCGCTATGTTAGCGAAAGTCTGGAGATGGCAAGAAAGCTCAATACGGCCGCTTGACATCCTCCATATAATTGTTAACGTGTTAAGTAAATAAGAGATCGGGAGGACTCAATGCCACATCTCGCCATCGAATATTCGGCCAATCTGGAGGGCCGCGCCGATATCGGCGCGCTTTGCGAGCGGCTGCTGAAGACGGTTCTGGACACCGGTCTCTTCGAGGTCGGTGCCGTGCGTGTCCGCGCCTTTCGCGCCGATCACTACGCAATCGCCGACAAGCTCCCCGAAAACGCCTTCATCGATCTGAATTTCCGCATCGGCAAGGGCCGCACGGACGAAGAGAAAAAGCGCACCGGCGAAGCGATCTTTGCAGCGGCGATCGACGTCCTCGGCGCTCTCTTCGAGACGCCGCATTTCGCCCTGTCGCTGGAGATCCGCGAGATCAATGCGGAGCTCAGCTGGAAGAAGAACGCCATTCATCCGCGTCTGCGCGGCAAATGACACCTCCCCTTCGCGGGACGACGTAACACCAAAGGAATAGACGATGTCCAAACTGCAGGAAAACATCGCAAAGGCCGAAGGCTATCTGGCCCGGTTCAAAGATAGCGGCGTACTGAACCGCATCAATGGCGAGGATGTGCGCGCTGACGATGGTTCCACCTTCGAGACCATCTCCCCCGTTGATCTGAAGCCGCTCGCAACCGTTGCCCGCGGCAAGGCTGCAGATATCGACCGCGCCGCACGCGCTGCAAAAGCCGCCTTCGCCGAATGGGCCGCGATGCCTGGCGACGCGCGCAAGAAGCTCCTCCACAAAATCGCCGACGCAATCGTTGCGCGCGCCGAAGAGATCGCTTTCGTCGAATGCATGGACACCGGACAATCCATGAAATTCATGGCCAAGGCCGCTCTGCGCGGCGCGGAAAACTTCCGTTTCTTCGCCGACCGCGCGCCGGAAGCGCGTGATGGCAAGACGATCCGTGCCGAAGGCCAGGTGAACATGACGACACGCGTGCCGATCGGCCCGGTCGGGATCATCACGCCGTGGAATACCCCCTTCATGCTGTCGACGTGGAAGATCGCGCCGGCGCTTGCCGCAGGCTGCACCATCGTCCACAAGCCGGCCGAATTCTCGCCCCTGACCGCCCGCCTGCTGGTGGAGATCGCCGAGGAGGCCGGTCTGCCGAAGGGCGTGTGGAACCTCGTCAACGGCTTCGGCGAGGATGCCGGCAAGGCTCTCACGGAACATCCCCTGATCAAGGCGATTGGCTTCGTCGGCGAAAGCCGCACCGGCTCGATGATCATGAAGCAGGGCGCCGACACGCTGAAGCGCGTGCATTTCGAGCTTGGCGGCAAGAACCCGGTCATCGTCTTTGCCGATGCCGATCTGGAGCGGGCAGCCGATGCGGCCGTCTTCATGATCTACTCTCTGAATGGCGAGCGCTGCACCTCGTCCTCGCGCCTGCTGGTCGAGGAAAGCGTCTACGACAAATTCACCGCGATCGTCGCCGAGAAGGCCAAGCGTATCAAGGTCGGTCATCCGCTGGACCCCGAAACCGTCGTCGGCCCTCTCGTGCATCCGGTCCATGAGAAGAAGGTGCTGGAATATATCCAGATCGGCAGATCGGAAGGCGCGACCCTCGCGGCCGGCGGCGAAAAGGTCAACGGCCCGGGCGGTGGTTGCTATGTCTCGCCGACCCTGTTTACCGGCGCCAGCAACCGGATGCGCATCGCCCAGGAGGAAATCTTCGGACCGGTGTTGACTGCCATCCCGTTCAAGGACGAGGCCGATGCGCTGGCGCTAGCCAATGATGTGCAGTACGGCCTGACCGGCTACCTCTGGACCTCCGACGTCACCCGCGCCTTCCGTTTCACCGATCATCTCGAAGCCGGCATGATCTGGGTGAACTCGGAAAACGTCCGCCACCTGCCGACGCCGTTCGGTGGCGTGAAGAATTCCGGCATCGGCCGCGATGGCGGCGACTGGTCCTTCGATTTCTACATGGAAACCAAGAACGTCGCATTCGCCACCAAGCCGCACGCCATCCAGAAACTCGGCGGCTGAGCCGCCAATACAAACAAGTACGCATAAAGAGGAGGAACCCATGCCCCTGCCGAAACCCAATCTCTACCCGCCCTTCAACATCGTGCGCCTCAGCCACATCGAATTCGGCGTCACCGATCTTGCCAAGTCGCGCGCCTTCTATGTCGACACGCTTGGCCTGCAGGTAACGGACGAGACGGCTGATACCATCTACCTGCGTGCGCTCGAGGAACGCGGCCACCACTGCATCGTGCTGAAGAAATCCGACAAAGCCGAAGCCCGCGATCTCGGCTTCAAGGTGTTCAGCGACGAGGACCTCGACAAGGCGGCGCATTTCTTCAAGAGCAAGGACCTGCCGGTCCAATGGATCGAGCGCCCCTACCAGGCGCGGACATTCCGCACCCGCGACCCGCATGGCATCCCGCTTGAATTCTATTCGAAGATGGACCGCCTGCCCCCGATCCACCAGAAATACGCGCTCTACAAGGGCGTGAAGCCGCTGCGCATCGACCACTTCAATTGCTTCTCGACCAATGTCGACGAGAGCGTCGCCTTCTATAACGAACTCGGCTTCCGCGTCACCGAGTACACGGCAGACGAAGAAACAGGCCGTCTATGGGCCGCATGGACGCATCGCAAGGGCGGTGTCCACGACATCGCCTTCACCAACGGCCGCGGCCCACGCCTGCATCACACCGCCTTCTGGGTGCCGACGCCGCTCAACATCATCGACCTGCTCGATCTGATGGCGACGACTGGCTGGGTCGCCAATATCGAGCGCGGTCCGGGGCGCCACGGCATCTCCAACGCCTTCTTCCTCTACATCCTCGATCCGGACGGCCACCGCATCGAGATCTATTGCTCGGACTACCAGACCGTCGATCCCGATCTGGAGCCGATCAAATGGGATCTGAAAGATCCGCAGCGCCAGACACTTTGGGGCGCACCGGCTCCCAAGTCCTGGTTCGAACATGGTAGCCTGTTTGCCGGTGCGGAAGTGGCGGAGCCTGACCTGAAGGCACAGCCGATTATCGCTCCCTAAGCGTTACCCTTGAGAGCGGGTGAAGAACGTCCGCTCTCATCAACGTTCGAAAGCGCGAGGAGGCAGTCATGAATTTGAAAGACCCATCATTGTTCCGGCAGGCGGCATTGGTCGGCGGCGAGTGGATTGAAGCCGATCCATCCAATGCGATCAAGGTCGACAATCCGGCGACGGGCGAGATCATCGGTCTCGTTCCCAATCTGGGCGCAGTCGAGACAAAGAAGGCAATTGCCGCAGCGGAAGCCGCACAGAAGGAATGGGCAGCCCGCACCGCCAAGGAGCGCTCCGGCATCCTCAGGCGCTGGTTTGAGCTGATGATGGCAAATCAGGACGATCTCGGACGCATCCTGACGGCTGAACAGGGCAAGCCGTTGCCTGAGGCCAAGGGCGAAATCGCCTATGGCGCAAGCTTCGTCGAATGGTTTGCCGAAGAGGCCCGCCGCGTCTATGGCGATATCATCCCCGGCCACCAGAAGGACAAGCGCATTCTGGTCATGAAGCAGCCGATCGGCGTCGTGGCAGCAATCACCCCCTGGAATTTCCCCAATGCGATGATCACCCGCAAGGCTGGCCCGGCCTTTGCCGCCGGCTGCGCCATGGTGTTGAAGCCAGCCTCGCAGACACCGTTTTCTGCGATCGCGATCGCCATCCTTGCCGAACGTGCCGGCCTGCCCAAGGGCCTGTTCAGCGTGATTACAGGCTCGGCACGCGCCATTGGCGCCGAAATGACGGGTAGCCCTGTCGTGCGCAAACTGACCTTCACCGGCTCGACCGAAGTCGGTGCCGAACTCTACAAGCAGAGCGCGCCGACCATCAAGAAACTCGGCCTCGAGCTCGGCGGCAACGCACCCTTCATCGTCTTCGACGACGCTGATCTCGATGCCGCCGTCGAAGGCGCGTTGATCGCCAAGTTCCGCAACAACGGCCAGACTTGCGTCTGCGCCAACCGTCTCTACGTGCAGGATGGTGTCTATGACGCCTTTGCCGAGAAGCTCGCAAAAGCCGTCGGCACGCTGAAGACAGGCAACGGCTTCGACGAGGGCATCAATCTCGGCCCACTGATCGATGAAGCAGCCCTTGCCAAGGTCGAGGAACATGTTTCCGATGCGCTTTCCAAGGGCGGCCGCGTGGTGGCCGGCGGTCATCGCCATCAGCTCGGCGGACGCTTCTATGAGGCAACCGTGCTTGCCGATGTCACACCCGCCATGGCCGTTGCGAAGGAAGAGACCTTCGGGCCGGTGGCTCCCCTCTTCCGCTTCAAGGACGAGGCCGACGTCATCGCCCAGGCGAACGACACCGAATTCGGCCTCGCCTCCTATTTCTATGCCAAGGACCTCGCCCGCGTCTTCCGTGTCGCGGAAGCGCTGGAATACGGCATGGTCGGGGTCAATACCGGCCTGATCTCGACGGCCGAAGCACCCTTCGGCGGCGTCAAGCTCTCCGGCCTTGGCCGCGAGGGTTCGCGCTACGGCATCGAGGAATTCACCGAAATCAAATATGTCTGCCTCGGCGGCGTCGCCTGAGATCAAGAGAAGGCCATCAAAGCATGACCCATCCAAGATTCCTGTCCTTTTCGCGAAACGGCCGTCATGGCTACGGGCTTGCGGTCGACGGCGGTGTCGTCGACCTCTCGGCCCGCCATGGCGCGACATGGCCGACGCTACGCGAAGTGATCGAGGCCGGCCGCCTCGTTCAGCTCGCCGAGGAAGCCAAGACGTTGAAGCCGGATTTCACGCTTGACGACATCCGCTTCGAAATTCCCATTCCGTCGCCGGAAAAGATCATTTGCGTCGGGGTCAATTTCCCCGACCGCAACGAGGAATACAAGGATGGGCAGGCTGCCCCCTCCAACCCGTCGCTCTTCATCCGCTTTCCGCGGTCCTTCGCCGGCCACGGCCAGCCGCTGATCCGGCCGCCGGAAAGCCCGCAGCTCGACTATGAGGGCGAAGTCGTCATCGTCATCGGCAAGGGTGGCCGCCGGATTGCCGAAGCCGATGCCTTCAGCCACATCGCGGCTCTCTCGCTTTGCAACGAAGGCACGATCCGTGACTGGGTTCGGCACGCGAAATTCAACGTCACCCAGGGCAAGAACTTTGACAATACAGGCTCGATCGGCCCGTGGCTGATCCCCTTCACCGATGCCGCCCAGCTCGACGACATCGAACTAAAAACCCGCGTCAACGGTGAATTGCGCCAGAGCGACCGCACCAGCCGGATGATCTTCTCCTTCCGCAAGATCATCAACTACATCTCCACCTTCACCACGCTCGTTCCCGGCGACGTCATCGTCACAGGCACGCCGACCGGCGCCGGCGCCCGCTTCGATCCGCCGATCTGGTTGAAGCCGGGCGATGTCGTCGAAGTCGAGGCCGATGGTCTCGGCATCCTCAAAAACACGATCGCCGACGAGGTGCGCTGATGTTGTCGCAAGATGAAATCCAGGCTGCGGCCGAGAGCCTCGATCAGGCGGAGCGGACACGCGTTCAAATGGGGCTCCTCTCGCTGAAGCACCCGCAAATGACCATGGACGACTCCTATGCCGTCCAGAGCGCATGGGTGAAAAAGAAGATCGCTGCCGGCCGCAAGCCGATCGGCTGGAAGATCGGGCTGACATCGAAGGCGATGCAATATGCCCTCAATATCAACATCCCGGATTCCGGCGTGCTCTTCGACGACATGGTCTTCGAGGACGGCGCGACGGTGCCGCCCGACCGCTTCATCCAGCCGCGCATCGAGGCCGAGATCGCCTTCGTCATGAAGGCACCGCTCAAGGGGCCTGACGTCTCGATCTTCGATGTGCTGAATGCCACCGACTACGTAACGCCTGCGCTTGAAATCCTCGACACGCGCATCCTCCGGGTCGATCCCGACACGAAGAAGGCGCGCACCATCGTCGACACGATCTCCGACAACGCCGCCAATGCCGGCATCGTCACCGGCGGACGCGCGGTGAAGCCCGACCAGATCGACATGCGCTGGATGGGCGCGATCGTCAGCCGCAACGCCGAGGTCGAGGAAACAGGCCTTGGCGCGGGCGTGCTCAACCAGCCGGCACGCGGTATCGCCTGGCTTGCCAATCGCCTGTCGCAATATGGCGACGGCATCGAAGCCGGCCAGATCGTGCTCGCCGGTTCGTTCATCCGCCCGATCGAGGCGCGGCACGGCGATACGATCAATGCCGATTTCGGCCCCTACGGGTCGGTCAGCCTGTTCTTTGCATGAAGGAGTGAGCCATGCCGGCGCCCAAAAATCTCTTCAAACAGGCCCTGAAGGAAGGGCGGGCGCAGATCGGCCTCTGGCAGGCCCTCGCCAATGCCTACACCGTCGAGATTTGCTCTGGTGCCGGTTACGATTGGCTTCTGCTTGACGCCGAGCATGCGCCGAACGACGTGCCGCTCCTCGTCTCGCAGCTGCAGGCGATGAAGGGCACGGCGAGCCACGCAATCATCCGCCCGCCGATCGGCGAGACCTGGATTATCAAGCAGTTGCTCGATATCGGCGCCCAGACTCTGCTCATTCCCATGGTCGAAAGCAAGGAAATGGCCGAGGCCCTGGTCAGGGCGATCAGATATCCGCCGCACGGCGTGCGCGGCGTCGGCGCAGCCCTTGCCCGCGCTTCCGCCTTCAACCGCATTCCCGACTATCTTGCGACGGCCAATGACGAGATCTGCCTGCTGCTGCAGGTGGAAAGCCGCGCCGGGCTTGCGGCGCTCGACGATATCACCTCGACCGAAGGCGTCGACGGCGTTTTCATCGGCCCGGCCGATCTTGCCGCCGATATGGGCTACCTCGGCAAGCCGGGCGCGCCGGAGGTGCAGGCCGAGGTCGAGAAGGCGCTGGCGAAAATCCAGTCGCACGGCAAGGCAGCCGGCATCCTGATCGGTGATCTCTCGCTGGCCAAGCGCTACCTCGAGCTTGGCGCCACGTTCGTCGCGATCGGCAACGACGTCACCCTGCTTGCCAACGCCACGACGAAGCTCCTCGACGATTTCAAGAATGCGGATGCCGCCAAGCCGCCGGAGGATGCCAAGGTCTACTGATCGCCGACGCCGCCCTCCCCGGCGTCACGTGACCTTGTGCCTCATCGCGCAAATTATCGGCCTATAGGATGCGTTGTGCACGCTCAGTCAAAACGGACTGCACAGCTGGACGCGACGCCTCCGCTCGCATCGGTCATCATGAACCGGAAAGCCAAGAGGAGGAAACATGCGTTTCAAGAACAAGACCGCCCTGATCACTGGCGGCGGCACGGGCATTGGTGCGGCCGTCGCGCGCTGCATCCGGCAGGAGGGCGGCAATGTCGCGCTCGTTGGGCGTCGTCCCGAACCGCTGCGGGCCGTTGCCGAGGAGATCGGCGCAACCATCGTGGCAGCAGATGCCGCCGACGGCGCCGCGATGAAGGCTGCCGTAGAAAAAGTGGTCGAGACCCATGGCGGCCTCGATATTCTGATTGCCAATGCCGGCGGCCATGGCGTTGGACCGACGGTCAGCATGTCGGACGAGACCTGGGATCTCGCCGTACGCCTCAACCTCAACACCGCCTTCGTCAGCGCCCGCGAATCCCTGCCGCATCTCATCAAGAACCAGGGCAATATCGTCGTCCTCGCCTCGATCGCCGGGCTGTTTGCCGGTCCGGATGCGGCGGGCTACGTCACCATGAAGCACGGCTGCATCGGGCTCGCGAAATCGCTGGCGCGCGACTACGGCCGCAAGGGCGTCCGCACCAACACCGTCTGCCCGGGTTGGGTGACGACCGCCATGGCCGACGAGCAGATGGAATTCATCGTCGAGAAGTACAAGCTGAAGAACGTTGAGGAAGCCTATGCGCTCGTCACCAAGGACGTGCCACTTGGCCGGCCGGCAACCGCCGAAGACGTCGCCAATGCCGTCTGCTTCCTCGCCTCGGTCGAAGCATCGATGATCAATGGCGCAGTCCTGACCGTCGACGGCGGTGCCGGCACCGTCGACCTGCCGACGCTGGCCTTTGTAGAATAACGGGAGGAGAGACAGATGAACCAGAATCCCAAGGACTGGAAAACCTACGACGAGTTTGCCTATGGCATCGACACGAACCGGCTTCCGGCAACGGAGGCTCTTGCCGGCTCGTCTCACAAGATTTCGTTCGACGACGGACGTACGCTGGAGCTTGCCTTCGCCAAGGGCGAGGTCAAATGGTCTGATGGCCAGGGCAGCGGCACCGATCTATCCGAGGTGATCGAAGTCGCGCCGAAGACCTATTTCGTCGAGATCATCTTTGCCAGCCGGCCCAAGGAAGCCGAGACGCTGATCGTCAACACCGAGACGCGCCGGGCGCTTTCCATCTATTCCATCGTTCGCGACCTCAAGGAGTCCGTCGGCGAGCCGCAGGTCGCTCAGATCTTCCGCGCGGGTGTCATCGAAGGCGGTGCGGCAAGCGGACCGGTGCCGCATGAAAGCCGCGATCTGATCGGGCTCAGGGCGCACTTCACCTACAGCCCCAACCATGTCTACGAACACACCTATCTTTCGTCGCAGCGCTATGCATGGCAATGCCTCGTCGGCGTGCAGCGCGGCCATGGCGATGTTGACCTCACGACGACCTACAAGTTCGACGATAATCTCTACATCTTCACCTTCCGCGAGTTCAAGATCGCGGTCGCATCCACCTTCTTCTATAATTTCAACGAGATGCGCTCGACCGGTAAATTCCTCGGCATCACCGGCGACGGCCGCATCCAGAACAGCCCCGCCGGCGCCTTCATCCGCAAGGCCTCGATGACCTATTATCTGCCCGGCCAGGAACCTGTGTGAGGACGCCATGCGCAAAGCATTCGATATCGTAAAGGCACATTACGACGCCAACGACCGCCGCGACATGGATGGCATGCTCGCCGACATCGCACCGGATTGCCGCTGGACGGAGATGGATGGCTTTCCCTGCGCCGGCACCTATGTCGGCCCGCAGGAGATCGTCAAGAACGTCTTCCAGGCACTCGGGCAGGCCTTCGATGGCTACACCTTCAAGCTCGAACGTCTCCTCGACGCCGGCGACGAAGTGGTTGCAGTCGGGGATTATAGCGGCACGAACAGACAGACCGGCAAGGCCTTCAAGGCTCGCGTCGTGCATGTCTGGGGTATCGCGGGAGACAAGATCCGGCGTTTCGAGCAATTCACCGATACGCTGAGAGTGGTCGAATCCATGCGATGAGAAACGAGGCGGCTTGGCTCCGGCCGAGCCGCCTTATCTGCCTAGGATATGCTGGCCTTGCGCCATTGCGACGGCGAAACACCATAGCGATGGCGGAATGCGCGGGAAAAATGAGCGCTGGAGGAAAAGCCGAGGGCAAAGGCAATTCCGGATATTTCACCCGCATAACCGCTGGCTTCCTGCAATTGTGCCGCAGCTTTCTGCACGCGCAGATCCCAGATGTAGTCAGAAGGCGTCATGCACTCGACTTCGAACGCGCGGTAGACGTAGCGCACCGAGCAGCCCATGCGGCGCGCGATCATCGTTACGGTCAGATCCGGCCGCTCCAGATTGATATCGATGAAATCCTTGATCCGCTGCAACAGGACATAAAGCGGATTTGCAACAGATCTCGCCTGCTGTAAATCGGCACCGATCATGGTGCGCACAAGGTCGATCATGGTTTGGCCGACGCTTGAGCGCCGAGCCTCATCAAGCAAATCGATCTCGTGGATGGTCGAGTCCATCAGGGATAGAAGTATCCGGCACATGCCGTCCTGCTCGGCATGCGCCGTAAAGGGTTGTGCCAATCGTTCCACGGCGGTGGCGGGCAGTGCGTGACGCGGCAATTGCAGCAGCATCTGACGGACCGGGGTACTGTTCGTCAGCATATAGGGGCGGCTGGGGTCGTAGATCACGAGCGCATTCTGCGGGACGAGCGCCTGCAGTCCCCCCTGCGTCAGTGAGGCGCTGCCCTCCGTCTGCACGATCAGCTTGATCGCGTCCGGATCGTCCGGTGCCGCCGTCACATGATCGCCGAAGACGACATGCCGATCCGCCTCCAGCCGCGTCAGCCTGCAAGCCCCCAGCATGGCCGAGGTCATCCGGCTCTTTTCCTCGCCGCCGGCACCGAAATCAAGCCGAACATTGCCGAAGAGATTGCGGGCCAGCCCCGCAAACGCGCGTCCGCTGGCGCTGTCGACCTGTCGTTGAAGTGCTGCAACCATGATAGGTGTCCTCAGGAGGAGAGACGTTTCCTCCGTTTCAGCTTGCCAGATAGGCTCCGTGCAGAATGTCCGGCTGGGCCTTGAGCGTTGCGGCAGCGCCGGAAAAGACCAGACGCCCACGCTCCAAGACGAGAGCCTGATCAGCAAGATCAAGCGCGAGATTGGCGAACTGCTCGATCAACAACACGCCGATGCCGCGCGCGGCTGCAATTTTCAGTGCCTCGGCCAGCCGCTTGACGACGGCCGGCGCCAGACCAAGCGACAACTCATCGACGATCATGAAACGGGGCTTGGCGACAAAGGCCTGTGCCATCGCCACCATCTGCTTCTGACCGCCGGAAAGATCCGCCGCCGATTGGCGCCGCCGCTCCGAAAGCTCGGGAAAGATCTCATAGGCATGTGCCAAGCCTTCGCGTCGTGCAGCCGCCGATCCCTTGAGCGCCGCGACGAGAATATTGTCCTCCACGGAAAGCTGCCCGAGCACGCGATGCCCTTCGGGCACGAGCGCAAGGCCGGCTCGGCGAATGCGATCCGGCGCGAAGCCTTCCAGCGCCGCATCGCCGAGACGCACCGAACCGCCGCGCGGCAGGACGCCGGCCATGGCCATGACCGTGCTCGACTTGCCCGCCCCGTTGGCGCCAAGCAAGGTCGTTATCTTGCCGGCCATGACCGAGAAGGAAATATCGTGGATAACGCGCTTGCCGCCGCGCTCGACGGTGAGATTCTCGACGCGGACTTCGGATGTGGTGTCCATGTCAGAACTCCCCCAGATAGGCGCGGCGCACATTGGGATCGGCAAGCACTAAATGCGTCGGCCCAAGCGCCAGAAGCTTGCCGTAGTCGAGCACCATGGTTTCGCTGCACATGGAGCGGATGAGATCGACATCATGGTCGATAATCAGCACCTGCGCCCGGAACTCCGCTGGGATGCGCAGCACAAGCTCGCGAAAGGCCTTGCCCTCCTCCTCGGTCAGACCCGCGGCCGGTTCATCGAGCAGAATGAGCTTCGGCTCGCCCACGACGCATTTTGCCAGCTCGACAAGGCGGCGCTGGAAGAGATTGAGGGATTGGCCGAGCCGGTCGGCAAGATCAGCCAGACCAGCAAAGGAAAGAGCCTGGTCGACTGCATGGGCATGATGTCCAGCACCGACGACGTGATCGGCGATGGCGGCAATATTACCGGCAACTGTCAAATCCTCCACCACCTGCTCGGTCTGGAAGGAACGGCGCAAGCCGGCACGCACCCGCTGCAGCGGAGTCATCGACAGCAACGACCGCTCACCAAGCGAGACAGAGCCCTGCACGGGTTTCACAAAACCGGAGAGCACGTTGAGCAAGGTGGTCTTGCCGGCGCCATTCGGACCAATGAGACCGGCAACGGGGGCCGTCAACACGGCACTCAGCTCATTGATCGGCCTGACGCCGCCGAACTGCACGACGAGATTGTCGATCTTGATCATCGCCCCTTCCCTCCGGAAAGCCGATTGCCCAGCCAGGCAATGACAGTCGATATCTGACCGGCAATACCGGTCGGAGCCGTCGCCAGCGCATGGAATAGCGCCATGCCGAAAATGCCGATCGTGACATAGCCGTCGATACCGAGATCTGTCAGCAGCGCCGGCACCGCGCGCAGCAAAAGTCCAGCGATCAAAGCGCCGTACCAGTTGAAGACCCCGCCAACGATGGCCAGTGCGAAGAGATTGAGGCTATCGAAAGCGCCGAAGGCGCGCCCGTCAAGCTGGCCGACATTGCCGGCCAGCAGGCCGCCGGCAAGGCCGGCGAGAAAGCCGCTCAATGCGAAAGCCCAGGCCTTGTAGATCAGGACATTGACGCCGCTTGCGATCGCAACGGGCTCGCCCTTGCGGATCAGCGCCCAGGCCCGGCCGGGGCGCGCAAGCTTATGCCACTGGGCAATCAAAAAGCCGATCGCGGCGGCGGCACAGACGTAGAGGAAATAGGCAACCTCGCCGTCGGCTATCGCTGGCCTTGCCAGCATCGCGCGTCCGACACCATCGGCCCGACCCAGGAAGCCGGGACCGCCATCGGGAAAACCCCAGGCGCTGATGGCGATCTGGAAGGCGCCCGCGAGCATCAGCGTCACAAGCGCGAGATAGAGACCGCGCAGACGCAGTGCCGGCACGCCGAACGCCAAACCCACCACCGAAGCAACGACACCGCCGGCAAGCAGGCTCAATTCGAACGGCGGATGAAAGGCGTGGCCGACGCGGAGCGTCACCCAGCCGCCAACGCCGACAAGCGCGAATTGACATAGGGAGACGAGACCAAGCTGGCCGTAGAGAATCGCAAGCCCGGCAACGGACAGCGACAAGGCAACCGCCGAGGTAGCCGCGGACAACCAGAAGGAATTGGCAAGCAAGGCGACGACGAGCGAAAAGATCACCATCGTCACAGGCACATGAAGAAGCTGCTTGGGCAGACGCACCATCGATATGCTTTCGGCTGTTGGGGCGATTGTTTGCTCCTGAATGGTCATCGGTCCTTCAACGCGGTCTTCGCCGCGCCCCCCAGGATGGTGACCGCGACGAGCGCGATAATGAAGGGTGCCGCCGCGCGGTAGGGCGATATCCAGGCAATTGGTGTCAGCGCGGCCTCGGCGATGCCGATCAGAATGCCCGCAATGGCCGTTTGCCACAGCGACTGCAACTGACCGAGGATCGCCGCGGCGATTGCCGGGATCACCAGCAGGGTCAGAAAGGTTCCCTGCAGTCGGACCAGATCGGCAAGCAACAGGCCGGCAAAGCCGGAGAAGATGCCGGTCATGATCCAGGCGGCGGTCTCCGTGTAAAGAATGCGCACGCCGAGAACGGCACTCAGATCACGGTCATTGGCGAGCGCGCGCATGTCCAAACCAAGGCGCGTGCGGGTCAAAAGCAGCGTGATGGCGACGACCATCACCACCGCGAGGATGATCGCGATGATGCGTGTGAAGGTCAGGCGCACGGCAAAGATGGAGACGAACATCTGGTCGGTCGGGAACTGCAGCCGGCGTGGCAGCTCGCCCCAGACGACGCCCATAATGGCGATCAGCACGAGCGCGGGTGCCAACGTCCCGACGGCACGCACAACGATATCGCGATGCGACAGCATGGGGGCGAAGACGCGGCCGTAGAGAAAGCTGATCGCCGTCGAGACGACGACGGCGGCAAGGATGGCGACGGCGAGCGGCATCTTCCACTCGAGCAATTGCCAGGCGCAATGCGCACCGATCGCGCCAAAGGCACCGAATGCGAAGTTGAGAACGCCCGTCGCTCGGAACAAAACGACAAGACCGACGCCGGACAGCGCATAGACGGCGCCAATTCCCAGCCCGGAAATGACGAAGGGTAGAAGGTTCATGGATCGATCCTCTACGGCGCAGCGCGTCTTTCAGAGGCGCAAAGGACGCCGTAACACTTTGAATCAACGCATCGCGCTTTCTAAAAATCGATACCGATGTTCGGGCTGATGCGTGGGGTCGTTCGACTCCGCGGCTTGTTTGCCGCGGAGTCGATGGCAAGCGTCGGGGCTCAGTTGATGCCGGCGGATTTTTCGAAAGCGCGGATGTCCTTCAGCTCCGGGTCCGGCGATGGCACGCAATCGGAAACGACCTTCCACTTGCCGCCCTCGCTGACAGCCATGCGCGTCGTCGAATTGGCGTTGTGACGCGGTTGGCCATCACCGAAGTACCAGGGAGCGCAGAAGATATCGCTCTTGAAGTCCTTGATCTCACGCACGGCGGCAGACGCTGTCTCGCGGTTGATCTTGGCCGGATCGAGCGTCATCAGCGCCTTCTCGGCGATGCGGGCCGAGAGATAGCCGGCCTGGGCGAAGGTATCGCGCGGGTCGGACTTCTGGCCGTACTGATCCATGACGGCGAGCCAGTTCTGATTGTCCGGGGTCTGCGCGTTCAGATCGTTGAATTCCATGTTGACGTAGAATTTGTCGTCCCAGCCGGAGCCGATGGTGGCAGGAACGGAGAGATCATAGGCAGAGGCAGCACTCAGGAAGGTAATCGTCTGGTTGAGCCCCTGCTCTTCGGCAGCCGTCAGCAATGGCACGGCAACACCCTTCGACAGACCGAGCACGATGACATCGGGCTTGCTCGAAGCCGCCTGCAGGATGATCGATGTGGCATCGGCCGAGCCGGGGTCCATGAGGATGGTCTGGGCGGCGAAGCCCTTTTCCTTGGCAAGCAGCATCACGCCATCGCAAGACCAGGTGCCGACATTCGGGATATTCGGGCTGATGCAGACGACCGACTTGGCATTCAGCTTGTCGAGCGCATAGCCCATCGCACCGAGCATGGAGACGCGCGGCCCGGCATTCGTCGGAGCGATGTTGTCGGCGAAGAAGCATTCACGCGGCACGCCGACGCCGGCCAGTACCAAGATGCCAGCCTTCTTGTAGAGTTCGGCATTGGCGCCGCATTCGACATAGCTGGAATTGCCGACCATCAGCACGGCCTTCTCGTCATTGACGAGCTTTGCCGCCAGCTGCGCGGCGATTTCCGGGTTCCATTGGTCGTCCTCGACCAGATACTTGACCGGCCGGCCCTTGATGCCGCCATTGGCGTTCAGGCAATCAAAATAGGCCTTCGCCGCCTTGGTGGAGTTGGAAAAGTCGTCCGGCCCGGTCTTGCCGGTGATGGCGCCGATGATGATCGGCTCGCCGGTTGCCGGCTTGCCGCTATTGTCGCCACAGGATGGCGCCGCATGTGCTGTGAATGCAGACACGAGCGTCAGCAAAAGGCCGATTGCCAGCCCTCTCAGATTGATAGGCATTGTCTCCTCCAGTTTGTTGTCCCGTTCCCCACGGGATCTTTGCTTCGATAATCTCCGGCTCAGCCGGAAATCGCCTTTCCAGTCATGAAGGCAGCAGCCCTTGCCGCAATCATCATCGTCGGGGCATTGGTGTTGCCAGATACCAAGGTCGGCATGACGGAGGCGTCGCAGACGCGCAGCCCCTCGATCCCCCGCACCTTCAAGTCTGGCCCGACGACGGCCATGCGATCGTCCGCCCGGCCCATGCGGGCCGTTCCCGCCGGGTGGAACACCGTCTTGCATGACTGGCGGATGTAATCGCGCAGGGCTTCGGGGTCTCTCTCGACGCCAGGTTTCGGCAGCACCCGGCGTTTGACAAGCTTGGCAAGAGCCGGCGCGTCGAGGATGCGGATCGCCGTTTCGACACCGCGCACCAAAGTCTCGATATCGGCCGGATCGGAAAGCATATTGGCGTTAAAATCCGTCTGCTCGGTCGGATCGGCGCTCTTCAGCTTTATCCAGCCGCGCGAGCGCGGCCGCAGATAGCATGGGCCGATGCTCAGACCATGCCCCGGTTCCGGGTCACGGTCGACAAAACCGATCAGAACAGGCAGCACGTGGAACTGGACATCCGGCTGCCCGGTACCGGCGGTGTCGACGAAACCGCCGCACTCGACAACGTTGGAAGTCAGCAACCCGCGATGCGAGGTCAGATAGCGCAGCATGTGGCCGGCGGCCCGCAGCCCCTTGTCCTGGCCGAGGATCGAGATCGGTTCATGCGTCTCGCCCTGCACCGGCACTTCCAAATGGTCCTGATAGTTAGCGCCGACGCCCGGCAGGTCGGCGACGACCTTGATGCCGAGCGAGGAGAGATGCTCGCCATCGCCAATGCCGGACAGCTGCAGGATCTTCGGCGTTGCGATGGCACCCGCAGTGAGCGCGATCTCGCGCGATGCCTTGAAGACCTTACCGTCAAGCAGTTCGACGCCGACCGCCTTTTGCCCTTCGAACAGGATGCGGGCGACCTTACGCTCCGTCAGCACGGTCAGGTTCGGCCGCTTCTCCGCCTCGCGCAGGAATGCCTGGGCCGAACTCCAGCGACGACCGCCATAGGTCGTGCTCTGATAGAAACCGACGCCGGCCTGATCCGCGCCATTGAAGTCGTCATTGTGGGGAATGCCGATCTCGATCGCGGCCTTGATGAAGGCTTCGCTCAGCGGATGGCGGTGGCGGGGATCTGAAACGCGCAAGCCACCCTTGCTGCCGTGGAACTCGCCATTCAGCCGCTCGTTATTTTCCAATGAGCGGAAGGCCGGCAGCACATCATCGTAGGACCAGCCCTGGCAGCCCATCTGCGACCAGGTATCGTAGTCGTTGCGATGACCGCGAATGTAGATCATCGCGTTTACCGAGCTGCCACCCCCAAGAACATTGCCCTGCGGCACGATACTCGGCCGGCCGTTCAAACCCTTGTCGGGGTTCGAGGCATAGGGATGGATGTCGATGCCCTTGCCCAGCACCTTGAAGAAGGTCGCTGGGATATGAATCCATGGATCGGAATCCCGGCGACCGGACTCGATCAACAGCACCTTATGCGCCGGATTTTCCGAAAGCCGGTTTGCCAGTACGCAGCCTGAGGAACCACCACCGACGATGATATAATCGTAACTCGCCATGGTCAGCTCAGTACCGTCTGGATTGTGGTGAATTCCTTCAGCCCTTCCGCGCCGAACTCGACGCCGATACCGGACTGCTTCACGCCGCCGAAGGGTGCGTTCGGCTGAATCGTGCCGTGCTTGTTGATCCAGACCGATCCGCATTCGAGCTGCACCGCATAGCGTTTCGCCTTCTCCGCATCGGAGGACCAGACGGAGCCGCCGAGGCCGGCCGGATTCTGATTGGCGCGGGCAACCACCTCATTGACATCGCTGTAACGGATGATCGGCAGGGCCGGGCCGAACTGCTCTTCATCGACCAGCCGTACGCCATGATCGACATCGGCGACGAGCGTGATCGGATAGAAATAGCCGGGGCGATCCATCGGCGTTCCGCCGGTCAGGATACGGCCGCCATGGGCGCGCGCATCGTCGACAAGCTCACGCACCTTGTTGAACTGCATCTCGTTCTGCACCGGGCCCAGGATGCTGGTCTCGTTCAGGCCGTCACCGACGACGATCTTGGAGGCATAATCCGCAAGGCCGCGGCAGACCTCCTCATAGATGCTGTCATGCACATAGAGGCGCTTCAGCGCCGCGCAGGTCTGGCCGTTGTTGATGAAGGCGCCCCAGAACAGGCCTTCGACGATCGCTTTCGGGTCGGCATCGGGCAGAACGATGCCGGCATCGTTGCCGCCAAGCTCCAGCGTCAGCCGCTTCAGGGTCGCGACCGCGGAAGCCATCACCTTCTTGCCGGTTTCCGTCGAGCCGGTGAAGGTCATCTTGGCGATGCCGGGATGGGCCGAAAGCGCTCCGCCGATGCTATTTTCGCCGGTGACGACGTTGACGACGCCGGGCGGCAGAACCTCGTTCATGATCTCGACGAGACGGATCGTCGACAGCGGCGTCAAAGGCGACGGCTTGATGACGACCGTATTGCCGGCCCGAACCGCCGGAACGATATGCCAGCAGGCGATCATGACAGGCCAATTCCAGGGCGTGATCGATCCGACGACGCCGATCGGCTTGCGATGCAGCTCGACGCGGCCTTCATTGTCGTCCTGCAGGATCTCGACCGGCAGGTCGAGCTCGGCCGTATGGCGGGTCCAGGCGAGCGCACCGCCGATCTCGAAGCGGGAACCGAGACCATTGAGCGGCTTGCCCTGCTCGCGCGTGAGGATCTGGGCGAGCTCCTCGGCATGTTCATTAATCTTTTCCGCCATGGCACGGCAGGCGTTGGCACGCTCTTCGTTCGGGACCTGCGACCAGGTCCTAAAGGCCTTGGCGGCAGCGGCGACCGCTTGGTCGAGGTCTGCTTCCGAACCGAGCGGCATATAGCCAACCACTTCGCCATTCGACGGATTGGCAACCGCTGCATGATGGGACGTGGCAACAGGTTCGCCGCCGATAAGCAGGGTATACTGCTTCACGATATTCTCCTCCCGTGACTTTCGAGAGGACTATGGCCCTAGCCGCAAAACTCGTCTTGGGGAGAAACGCGCCTCGTCTTGGACTGGAACGCAGGCTGCGCGTCAGTCCAACTTATGCACCGGCTCGGCGGCGCGAAGCAGCTCGCCCGGCGCACAATCGAACAGTTCCTTGAAACTGCGATTGAAATACGAAATGTCGTTGAAGCCGGCCGAATAGGCGACTTCGGCTATCGTTGTGGGATTGCGCTGCTCCTTGAGCTGCTCAATCTTTTCGCGTGCAAAACGCAGCCGCTTGTCGCGGATAACGGTGGTACACGTCATGCCCATGCCCTGGAAATCCTGTTGCAGGGTGCGGATCGACACACCCAGCCGTGTCGCCAGCCATTTGGCGCTGAGGTCGCTCTCGGTCAGGTGCCGATCGATCAAAATATCGACCGCCTGCATGCGCTTGCTGGCGCTGTCATGCAGCGAATTGAGGCTCGCCGTCTGAATGCCGGTCGACAGAAACGCCTGGCGGGTCGTATCGAACATCAACTGACGAAGATAGGGCGAAGCCGCTTCGTTATCCGGCGTGGTCATCATCTTGGCAATCAATGCACGCAGCATCATCGCCATCGGATCGCTCGCCTCGAGCTTGCGGGCGACATCGAAATCGATCCTGCTGTCCGAGTACATCAACTGCCTCGGCAGATGCAGCGACAGATGATTGGAGAAGTGGCCACGGAAATAGAAGGTCGTCGGCCGCGTTGAATCGACAAGAATGCATTCGCCGACATCGAGGATATTCTGCTGCCCGGAATGCTCGACACCGCAGACGCCTTCCAGCTGCAAGATCAGGAACAGATGCTCGTTGGCATCGCGGCGAATGTCATCCCAATCGCGGTGGACATAATCGAGATCGTTGGAGACATGGGCGAACTCCATGCCGCAGACGTCGATGCGGCTCGCAGTGCCGATAACGCTATCGCCACGCTGCACCGTATGCGGATTGAAATTGCCGCAAATGCTTTGAAGATCGTCCACCCACTGGTCGTAGGGCGTCGGCGACCAGGTCCGGTCAACCAGGCTGCGGTTCTGTAACAGGTCCAACTCCGCCTCCCAACAGTGTCAGCACCATGGGAGACTGCTATAGATCGCCTGACGCGTCAATCAAATACTTAACATATTAATGAAATCGACGAGACGGTCACTCCTCCCCGACCGAGCCGTTTTCCAGTTTGAGAGAGGCCAGCTCATCCAGCATGTCGAGGAGCTTCTCGACGCGCTCCACGCCGAAGCGGGCGTCGATATCGGCATAGACTTTCTGGCTCTCCGGCATCACGTCCTCAACGATCGCCTGCCCCGCCGAGGTGATCTGCAACAGCACCCTCCGCCCATCGGCATCATCCTTGTGCTTGGTGATGAAACCGCGCTCCTCAAGCGAGCGGATCATGCGCGTCAGGCTCGGCGCCAGGATCGAGGCCTTGTCAGCCAATTCCGTGGCGTCGAGCTTGCCACCTTCATAGAGAACACGAATGACGCGCCATTGCTGTTCGGTCACGTCATGCGCGGCCAGGATCGGCCGGAAATGGCTCATGACCGCTTCACGGGCACGCAGAAGTCCGATTGCTAGGGAACGGCGGCGATCCCGCAACGGCCGCTTGGATTGCGCTGTCTTGGTCTCGGGCTCCGGACGTTGCCTGACGTCACCATCTGTTTTGTTTTGCATATGTGCGTGTTCGCTTCGATTAGGACCCTCATTGATTAACATGAGAATCACTCAGCGCAAGGCAATCACCAGATATCGGTGGAACACCGATGGCAAATACCCGCAGCGCGATTGCTGCTGGATGGATCATGGCACCTGCACGAGACGACCGCTGCCTCTGATCACGGAGCGCCGCAGAACCGGATGTCCGTACAATTCGATATTGCCGCTGCCGGAAATCGAGATGTCCGCATCCGCAGCGGCGGCGACTTCCGCATCGCCGCTGCCGCGAATTCTGATCTTCACGGATTGAGCGGCCAGATCCTTGAGACGGGCGGCGCCCGAACCTGAAACATCGAGATCGACAGTCTTTACGCTGCCGGTGGCCACGACACTGCCGCTTCCCGTTATGCTCAGGCGCAGATCGGTCTGATCCAGCTCGGACAAGGCAAGATCCCCGCTGCCGCGCACCTTCCAGTCGGTGACGAGCGGCCCCGACAGGCTGACGTCGAATTTGGCGTTGGACCAGCCCGGATTGCAATCCAGGCTCAACCTGCCACCCTCCAGTTTCACGTGATCGAGAAGCGCGGGGTCGCCGCTGACGACGGCCTCGGCCTTTCCACCCGGCTGATATTGCACGGTGGCCGGTATATCGATGGCCAGGCTGCCATTAGAACTGAATGGCAGGACGATCTGATTCCGGCCGGATGCCGTAGCCGCGCAATCGGACCCTACGCCGCCCCACCAATGTCCCGCATTGGCCCAATCCGGCCCCGAAAGCCCGATGCCCAAGGCAAGAAAGACGAATGCACAAATCAGTCCGGTCGTCGCGACAGTCGCCAATTTCCCGTTCATTGTCCATTTCCTCCAACGATCGATGATCCGCGGCTCAAGCACGACCTTCATCGGCTTGCGCCAAACGGAAATGCAGGCGGGCATATTGCCCGAGCACGCGCGTACCCAAACTCAGCCCCATCAACAGCAGGGCGCCGCCACCCACGAAGCAGCTCACCAATCCCGCGCCGATCAACAGCCGGGCCAACATCGCGACGGAGGGCAAGCCGATATGAAACAGCAGGGTCGTGACGATGATCTTCAGGCCAACGGCGCCGACGGCCACCAGCCCGATCGCGAGACCGAGCGTGACGAACATTGCCGCAAACAACAGAGGCAGCAGGAAGAAGATGTCGACGATGGCAAGACCGGCCAGCGCCGCCATGGCGGCAAACAGGTTTGGCACGCTCCAGTGTGCCTCGAAGCGCCGCAGCCCGGCATCGGCGCGCAATTCCCTGGCAATTCTGGCTGGATCGCCCAATGCCGCCGCCACTTCCGCCTCGCTGCGGCCCGAAGCTTCGGATTCGGCAAAATGGGCGGCGTAGTCCGCGACAATATCCTCAATCTCTTGAGTCGAAAGGCCGGCAAGCCCCAGTCTCAGCGTGCGCAAGAAGGCGTCCCTGGTCATGGCAAATCCTCAAGAAGTTTGTCGACCGCATCCGCAAAGGAACGCCAGTCGCGGCGATGCGCTTCAAAAATCGCCCGGCCGAGCGGCGTGAGCCGGTAATACTTGCGCGGCGGCCCGTTGGCCGACTCGACGATGCGTGTCGCCACCAACCCGTCATTCTGCATCCGCCGCATCAAGGGATAGATCGTACCCTCCCCCATGCCGACTGCAGCGACCAGAGTGCTGGCGATCTCATAGCCATAGCTTTCACCCCGCGACAGTACGGCGAGGACGCATAGATCGAGAGCGCCTTTTCGCAGTTGAACTTGGATCGAGTCGGTCATGTATGATTCCGGTTTACAACATGGATATAACAAGCTATCTGTTTATGCAAGATAGCTAGCTACTTCAGAATGCAGCTACCGCCTGCTGCCGGAACCGCAGCGGTTCAAGACTCTCTTCATGACACAATGCACACGGCCCGATCCCGGGCGCCGCTCTCTCGACAAAGGAGTTGTTATGATGATCCGCCTCGGCTTCATTTTTGCCGCCTCCCTGTATCTTTCAAGCTCGCTGGCCGACGCCGCCGGCTTCCAACGGATCGAAATTCCGGGCGATGGCACTCTTCCGGCGATCAAGGGAGGCGTCTGGTATCCATGTGCTGAACCGGCAGGCGAGGTTAAAGTCGGACCTTTCACCATGGCTGCCGTGAAGGATTGTCCGGTAACGGGAGAAAAGCTGCCGCTCGTCGTCATCTCGCATGGCAAGGGCGGCACGTTTATCGGCCACTACGATACGGCCGAGATATTGGCGGACGCAGGTTTCGTCGTCGTCGCCATCAGTCACCCCGGCGACAACGCCACGGACAAGAGCCGTATCGACGACCCCTCGGTCTTCGTCGAACGGCCAGCCGATATCAAGCGCACGATCGATTTCATGCTCGGCCCATGGCCGGACGCCGGGAAGATCGATGCAGCGCGCATCGGACTGTTCGGCTTCTCGCGCGGCGGATATACCGGGCTCGTCGCCATCGGCGCCAACCCGTATTTCAGCAAGAATCTAAGACTATGCGAGGGCAATGACAGCCCACTTTGCGATCAGGTCCACAAAGGCGAGCTTCCCGAACTCGTCCATGACCCACGCATCAAGGCCGCTGTGATCGCCGACCCGCTCAACGTCTCCTTCACGCCGGACAGTTTCAAGACGGTAAAGGTCCCCGTGCAGCTCTGGGGATCGGAGCACGGTGGCGACGGCGTGACGCCGGAAAGTGTCGTGGCGATAGCCAACCAGCTACCGGAAAAGCCCGAATTTCGCGTCGTGCCCAACTCACAGCATTTCGATTTCCTGCCTCCTTGCCCACCCGAACTGGCAAAAGCTGTGCCGGTAATCTGCGCCGATCCACCCGATTTCGATCGGGCCGCATTTCACCGGGAATTGAATGCCGCGACACTCGCATTCTTCCGCAGGCATCTGGTGAGTGCGCAATAGCCCGCTGACGCCCCGGCATTCGATATGGCGACCATCGCAATGGTTGAAACGCCGCCGCGAATCCGATCAGATCGAGGCATGACGAAAACGCTACGGATAGCGGCGGCTTTGCTGCTGCGCCCCGATGGGGATACGCTGCTCGTGCGCAAGCGCGGTACGGCGGCCTTCATGCAGCCGGGCGGCAAGATCGAACCGAAGGAAGCACCCGAGCAGGCCCTTGTCAGGGAGCTCTTCGAAGAATTGGGACTTGTCGTGGCAACGAAAGAGCTGGTGTTCCTCGGCAAATTTCAGGCACCGGCTGCCAATGAGCCGCAGCACATCGTCGTTGCCGATCTCTTCCGCCTGCGTGTTGGCAATATCGAAATCGCGCCAACGGCGGAGATCGAAGAAATTCGCTGGGTATCACCGCAAAATCCACGGGATATCATCATGGCGCCACTCACCGAACATCATGTCCTGCCATTCTGCCGACAACAGGACACATCCGCGAACGATTGACGTTCCATTCCGCCGGCAGCATCTCAAGAAGACGTAAGCGCAGGTCCAAGCGCCCGATTTGCGGGCACGCGGCAGACACATCGACCTCAGGCAAGCGGATCGGGCGGCAATCGTCATCGGGGTTGCCTGAAATCCGGCGCCGCCCCGGCGGAACGAATATTCTATCGCCCCACCCCGCAACGACGACACCCGCAATCCGAATATTGTGGTAAAATGAGAAAATAACAATTTTAAACTTCCAGACCCTCGCGTTTACTACGAAAATAAACCAAGGACATAGAATATCTAAAGTCCTAGTAATTTTTATTGAAAGCAAAAACGACATTGGATACATAAATAAAAAACATTGCGTGAGGCCGAAAATGAAAAAGGAAAATACTGCCAGCCACGAAAGGTTTATTGAGCTTACGAGCAAGATCGTCTCTGCCTACGTACTTCGCAATGCGACCGCGCCGGAAGATTTGCCGAGGCTCATCATGGAAACTTATTCGGCACTGACGGGCTCTCAGCGGCCCGAGTCATCAACATCGACAGCGGAAAAACTGTTGAGACCGGCAGTGCCGATCAAAAAGTCCATAACTGATGACTATCTGATCTGCCTGGAAGACGGCGGAAAATACAAATCGCTGAAGCGGCACCTGAACAGCAAGTATGGCCTCACCCCTGAAGAATATCGAAGAAAATGGGGCCTGCCCGTGGACTATCCGATGGTATCAGCTTCCTACGCAGCCACGAGGTCGACATTGGCGAAAAAGGCTCTTCTGGGCCATGCGAAGAGCGTAACGGACATTCCTCCGGCGGTTGAGCCTCCACGGCGCCAGCGCAAGGCCGGCTGACCCGGATCGTTTCGTCACGGGTCACAGCCTCTTCTATCCGCTCAACGAGCGGGTGAAGCTTTTTGCACAGTCAACATTGACCGCAAGCGCGGAGGCATCAATTCAAGACCAGCCCCTCGGTAGCCGGGCCTGCATACGGCCGGCGCAGCACTCATCAGGCTGTTTCGATCGTCTTGGTGTTGACGGTGATCGCGCGGCCGGCGAACCAGCCGTTGATCGCGGCGCCGAGGCCGAGCAGCACGAACAATACGGAACTCCAGGCAAAGCCTCCTGTCCAACCGTGGATCATGCCGACGACGAGCGGGCCGATCGCAGCGAGCAAGTAACCCACGAATTGCGCCATGCCGGAGAGATGTGCGGCCACATGCGCATCGGGAGAACGCAACACGATGACGGTCAGCGCCACCGCGATCAATCCGCCCTGCCCGATGCCCTGGAGTACGGCCCAGAACCAGACCGTCCAAAGCGGCGCAAAGAGCAGGCCCAGCAAGGCAACGACGGCGATCGCGCAGAGAATGACGTTGATTGCCCGCTGATCTTTACCCCTGACGGCGATATGAGGGGCCACAAGGCATGCGACCGCCTGCACCATGACCGAGGCCGACACGATGACGCCAGCCGTCACGCCATCGAGGCCACGCTCGCGCAGAATCGGGACGAGCCACCCGAAGATGCAATAGGCAAGCGCCGATTGAAGCCCCATGAAAAACGTCACCTGCCAGGCAATGGGATCGCGCCACAGACCGGTTACGCGAAAGCCGCTGCCGCGCGTCTGGCTGCGCGTTCCAATCACCTGTGGCAACCAGAGAAGTCCGACGGCCAAGGCAGGCAAGGCCCAGACGGCGAGCGCGCCGCCCAGCGAGCCACCAAGAGCATGCTCGGCCGGAAGCGTGAGCCCGGCCGCACTCGCAGCGCCAGCGCACAGCGCCATCGTGTAGCAACCCGTCATGAGGGCCGCCTTATCCGGAAAATCGCGCTTGACCACGCCTGGCAACAACACATTGCCGATCGCAATACAGGCGCCGGCCAATGCGGTCCCCAGGAACAACAGGGAGATCGAGGAAAAGCCTCGCAATGCCGTGCCAAGTGCAAGCAGAAGGATCACGCCCAGCAGGACACGTTCGGTTCCCACACGCTGCGCAAGCCGTGGTGCAAACGGTGAAAACAGCCCCATGCAGACGACAGGCAATGTCGTCAGGATACTGGTACCGAAAGCGGAAAGGCCAAGTCCGGTACGGATTTCCGGCAGAAGTGCCGACGCACTGGAGAAGACCGGCCTCAGATTATAGGCGATCAGCACAAGGCTCGCACCCAGCAGAAACCTGCCGATCGGCGATTTGCCTCCATGTGGCTGCGGCGCGGGAATTTCATCGACCTCGGCGTCGATCAATTCGACGGAGGCGGGGTTCTGCGAAGGCATGGTCATGACATAAGCAACCGATCAAGAGTAGCAATAATGGGAGCCATGAAGCGGCGCACGGCGATATCGGCCGACTCGGGATTACCGGTTTCGATGGCATCGACGATGGCTATATGCGCCTGCATATCCGGCTCGGGGATATCTTCGCCGAGTGTCGCCTCGATGGTCTCGGCAATCGAAAGAGAGAAGAACTCGTAGATTTCGATCATGGCACTGTTCTGCGAGGCCGCGACGACGGCCCTGTGGAAGGCGAGGTCTCGCTCTATGAACGTGGCCGTGTCACCGGCATAGTTGCCGCGCGCCACCAGCAAGGCACGCAATTGCAGGACGACTTCCGGGGAATGGCGAAGAGCGGCGAGCCGGGCAGCTTCGACCTCCAGGGCAAGCCGGGTCTCGAACTGGTCTCTCAATCCGGCGCGGCGCGCCATGTCAAGCGGACGACGGACATCCGTGTTCGACCGAACATAGGTTCCCGACCCCTGCCGCGTCTCGAGATAGCCCTGGGACACCAGCACCCTCACCGCCTCGCGGACCGTGCCGCGACTGACTGACAGCATGGATGAGAGGGAGGCTTCGTTGGGCAGCTTTTCGCCGACAAGCCAGCGACGGCCAGTGATTTCGCCGCGAATTGCCTCGACGGCCGTATCCGCGAGCGTAGTTTTGATCAGAGCGCGCATATTGGATTTCATCAAATCATCAGATGACTTTATCATTTAGTCAATCGGCGATCCTCAGTCAATCATATTTTCAGTGAGGCGAACGATCGGCTAAAGTAATTCCAGGAAAACTGCGTAGCGGTTTTCCTGGAATTGCGTAAAGGCAAAGGGATAGTGCGTTTTCGCGGTTGGAAGAAACGCGGAAAGGTTCTAGCCGTATCGCTTGGCTTTTCGAAGAAGAGCAACAGGCCAAGTCCTAGTAGACCCGCCGCCGCGCCGATAAGCGCCGTTCCGGAATAATTGCTGAACCTGCCAAAGCAAAATATCAACTGCGCCGACATGCGGCAGGGCGCTATCGGATGACGCCGCGCCGCGCCATGACTGCCAGGCCGACAACGGCCACCAGGGAAAATGCCGCCGGTAGATAGAAAACATTGGGAAGCCCGAGATAGGCGACCCCGACACCGCCGACACCACCACCGAGGGCACTCGCAAGCGCCGAAGAGCTCATGAAGATCGCCGATGCGGTTGCGACAGCATTGGGCAGAAGGCGCTGGGCAACGATCAGGCCCAGAACCATGTAGAGCCCCCAGACGCCGCCCATCAGAATTTGCCCGACAAACATGCCGATGGCGCTTGGCCAGGCAGCAAAACACAAATTGGCGACGACGCCGAAAGCTGCCGCCATGCACATGAGCCAAAGAGTTCCGATCCGCCGCGCCAGCATGACGCTGAACGGCATCAAAAGCAGCTCGATCAGCGGCTGCGTTCCGATGACCGCGCCCCGCACGCCGGGTTCGATCCCGAGTTGCTGCTCCATATAAAGCAGAAGGAAGCCGTATTTGATCGGCTCGCCGGCATAGACGAGAATGTAGAGCCCGGTAAATGCCAACAGCGGCAGCATATCGGACAGATGCGTCGGCGTAGCCACATCCGTCGCATGGCTTGCTCTTGGCTTGTGGCTAGCCGAGACCTGCATGGTTCCCAACGGAATGATCTGCGCGAGGAAACAGATTGCCGTTGCCCAAAACATGGTACGCAGACCCGTTTCCGCCGCGAGCCAGGCGCCTAGGAATGGGCCGACGACCCAACCTGCCGTCAAGGCAATTCGAACGATTGCGACGACGCTTTCGTTTGCTCCCTCCACGCTCCTGCTCAAATCATCGTGGATGGCGGTAAAGAGCTGCGAGGTCGCAGAGCCGGAGAAGCCAAGAACAACGGCGCCGATGACGAACGGTATCCACGGCGCGTTGGAAACAGCGAAACCCGCCCATCCGAGAGCCCCGGCGAGAGCGCACAGCCGAAAGAGGCCAAGACGCCGGCCGGTCCTGTCGGAGTAGCTACCCACCAGGTAGCCCGCAACCGGCGCGGCAAGGCCGGTCAAATAATAGAGCCCCGCCACAGGCAGGGACGTGCCGAGTTCCTTCACGAGGAAGACGACGATCTGCGGCAGCGAAGCCGATGTTCCGAGCCCGGAGAGGAACAGAGCAAGCGTTGCGCCGCGATAGAGTGGCGAGGCCCATACCTGCTGAAGCGCGGTAGCTCTGCTGGAGGTCGTCGAGGATTGCACTTCCATGGGATCAAAATCCATAGTAACCGGTTACTGTCTTGCGTATTCCGCTTCACCAGTGTTGTCAATGTCCGACGAACCATATTGAGGAGAGCACGATTGGGTGGCGCAACAACCGGCGCAAAAAGCATACGTGATGTGGCGCGCGCTGCCGGCGTATCCGTCGCCACCGTATCGCGTGTCATGGCTGGGACCAGCTACCCCGTCGCCGAAACGACGCGTGCAAAGGTGCTGGAGGCGGCCCGCTCCCTGGGCTTCGTGCCAAATGCTCTGGCCCGAAGCCTCGCCCGCGCACGAAGCGACAGCATCGGCGTCGTGGTTCCCAGGCTGATCAACCCCTACTACGCAGCCATGATCGAAGGGATAGACAGCGCGGCACAGACGCAAGGTCTTTCCATGCTCCTCAGCCTAACCGCAGGCGACGAGGCGCGGCGCGAAACGGCGATCAGTGAACTGCTCGCCCGGCGCGTCGATGGACTTATCATATGCGCAGGCGCGGATGACCACGTGCCGGGACGCTCCGCCGAAACGCTCGGCGTCCCCGCCGTGTTGATTGGTCGACAACCCAACGGCGGCTTTCCGCTGATCACCACCGACAACCGGCAGGCGGGCTTTACCGCCACTGAATATCTGTGGAGCCTTGGCCATCGCCGGTTTGCATATCTGACGAGCCACGAGAGCTGGCACGACTTCCATGATCGCGCCCTCGGCATGTTCGATTATCTCGGGACAAGGAGCGAGGAGTACGAGGCGCGGATATTCGACGGGATTATCACCGAGGCGGATGCCTATCGCAGCGTTCGGGAGGCCTATGCATCCGGACTGAAAGCAACGGCCGTGCTCGCGTCTACCGATCGACATGCCCTGGGCGCACTGGCCGCGCTTGCCGATGCTGACTATCGCGTGCCCGATGATGTCGCCGTCATGGGTTTCGATGACTATGTGACGAGCGCCTACGTTCGACCGTCGCTAACCACAATGCAGATGCCAGCGGAAACCATGGGTCGCATGGCCGTGGCGAAGCTGCGCGCCCTGCTCGACGGCGGCGTTGAGGTCGAAGATCTCACACTCCAGGCAACGTTGATCGAACGGGGCTCGACCAGAAGAATCTAGTTGCCGAATGGTGCCGTCCCCAATCGCCTAGGGAACCATTGCCTGGTTAGATTTCGGTCCCGCAGGACAAATTAAACACCACGAAAATTCTTGCAGACGAGGGCAGCAGATCCTTGAAGAAGTTTTTCCGCCGCGGCCTTGCCCGCCCGCTCTTTAGCTCGGCATCGCCCGCGAATAGGCAGCCAGGATGAAACGTTCGGCCTGGAACAGATATTTCTCCAGCGCATCGGCTGCGCTCGCCGGTGAGCCCTCCTCGAGATGCGAAAGGATGGTCGCGTTCTGGCCGACATAGGGAGCGTGCAGATATTCCGGATCGCGTATCAGGCCGAAGACGAGACGCAACTCCAGGGAGATCTGCGCATAGAAGGCGGAAAGCCGAGGACTGTCGGCGAGTTCCACGATCGCGGCATGAAAAGCGATATCGGCGCTGCCGACTTCCAACCATTCGCCGAGATCGCGATGCCGGATGGCGGTCTCGATGGCAGATCGCATCTTGGCAACGCTCGGATGTCGGTGATGCGCATTGGCAAGCGCCGAACATTCGATCAGGCGACGAATATGGAAGATGTCGATGATCGTCGAGATGCTCGGCGTGGAAACGAAGACGCCGCGATTGGCCTCATGGCGCAGTGCGCCCTCCTTCGTCAGCAGCCGGAAAACCTCGCGCAGCGTATTGCGAGAGACCTGCAGCTCGTCACAAAGAGCCGCCTCGGACAGATGACTGCCCGGCGACAGCGTGCCGTTGATCACACGCTCGCGGATGCGGGCAGCCGTCATTTCCGCAACCGTCTGACCGGTCTCCGCCACCGTCGTCGGCTCGATGCTCGCAAGATTTGTCTGCTTCATTTGTTCTCCTGACGCTTGCGCTCAATCGTTTGCCGATGCCTGCTTGTGACGGAAATGGCCTGGAAACCAGATCCGCAATCCCCTGCCTGCCGCTGTCGGAATGCTCCAACGGAGAGGTCCGTTGGACGATCTTGCGCGAACGCCTCCCCTTTTTTGATTGGCAACACGAAAATTGTTCAACAATATAGACCAGATTGTTGTTTGATGCTATCTCGTGCTCTAACAAATATAAACGGGAACGTGGATACAGGTGCTCATGAGACGCTTGTTTTGGAGAAAAACGTTACCTGGCCTTGCCAGGCTCGAACGGGTGCGGGCGCGAGCATGCTAGCATCCGATCTTAACGGCGATCCCGGCGAGGGTTTCAGCATGTCGAAAGCAGAGAGCGACGGCGCTGCCGTCTCGGATGCCATGATTGATCTTCCCAATACCGAGGCAAACGCATGACCAAAGCTACAGGCGACAACAAGCCGCTTCTGTCTGTAGCGGAGTTGACTGTCCGGTTCGGCGAAAACCGCGTGGTCGAGGGGCTTTCCTTTTCGGTCGAGCCGGGCAGAACGCTTGCGGTCGTCGGCGAATCCGGCTCAGGCAAATCGGTGACCTCGCTTTCGATCATGCGCCTGGCCGACATGATGGGCGCGCGCTTCGAGACCGGCAACATCCTCTTCAACGGCAAGGACCTGCTGAAGCTCTCGCAGAAGGACATGCGCTCCGTCCGCGGCAAGGAGATCGCCATGATCTTCCAGGAGCCGATGACCTCCCTCAACCCTGTTTTCACCATCGGCGACCAGATCTGCGAAGTCCTTCTTCTGCATGAGAACATCGGCAAATCCGCCGCCATGGCCGAGGCACGGCGTCTGCTTGAAATGGTGCGCTTGCCGGATGCCGAGGCGCTGTTGAAGCGCTATCCGCATCAGTTGTCCGGCGGCATGCGCCAGCGCGTCATGATTGCCATGGCGCTTGCCTGCCGACCGAAACTGCTGATTGCCGACGAGCCGACGACGGCGCTCGACGTGACGATCCAGGCGCAGATCCTCAACATCATGCGGGATCTGCAGAAGGATCTCGGCATGGGCATGATCTTCATCACCCACGACATGGGCGTGGTTGCCGAAATGGCCGACGACGTCGTGGTGATGTGGAAAGGCAAGAAGGTCGAGGAAGGCCCGGTTCGCGAGATCTTCGCCAATCCCAAGCACCCCTATACGAAAACGCTCCTGGCTGCGGTGCCGAAACTCGGCAGCATGATCGGTCAGGATTTTCCAAAGCGCATGCCGTTGACCGTGCTCGACGGCAGCGAGCCGAAAGTCGTCGGCGAGGAACGGGTACAAGATACCGCCCGCTACGACCAGCCGCCGTTGCTATCGGTACGCGACCTCTTCGTGCGCTTCGATATCAGAAAGAACCTGTTCGGCCAGGTCACGCATCGCTGCAGCGCCGTCCAGAAGGTCGCTTTCGACATCCATCCCGGCGAGACGCTGGCCCTCGTCGGCGAATCCGGCTCCGGCAAATCGACGATCGGCCGCACCATTCAGCAATTGCAGAAGGCGCTGTCGGGCGAAATCACCTTCAACGGCAAGAGCTTCGCCGCCATGTCAGGCGCGGAGCGTTTCCGCCTGCGGCGCGACGTGCAGTATATTTTCCAGGACCCCTTCGCTTCGCTCGACCCGCGCAAGACTGTGGGATTCTCGATTGCGGAACCGATCAACACCCATGGTATCATCTTGGGATCGAAGGAGGTTCGTCGCCGGGTGGACGAGCTTCTGGAGCGTGTCGGCCTGGCGTCCGCCCACGCCGATCGCTATCCGCATGAGTTCTCCGGCGGCCAGCGCCAGCGCGTCTGCATCGCCCGCGCGCTTGCCTCCAATCCGAAACTCATCATCGCCGATGAGGCACTGTCCGCGCTCGACGTGTCGATCCAGGCCCAGATCATCAATCTGCTGATGGATCTGCAGGCGGAGCGCGAACTCGCCTATCTGTTCATCAGCCACGACATGGCGGTGGTCGAAAAGATCAGCCA
Organism: Rhizobium sp. NPDC090279; assembly: GCF_044769665.1. NCBI lineage: Bacteria > Pseudomonadati > Pseudomonadota > Alphaproteobacteria > Hyphomicrobiales > Rhizobiaceae > Rhizobium > Rhizobium sp. NPDC090279. The sequence continues at coordinate 479,094 of NZ_JBIVYI010000006.1, forward strand.
TCGCGTCGCCGTCCTCTATCTTGGCCAGATCATGGAAATCGGCAGCCGTCGGCAGGTCTTCGAAACGCCGATGCACGCCTATACGCAGCGCCTGATCTCGGCCGTGCCGATCGCCGATCCGACGCAGCAACGTAGAACCGCGCTCATCGAGGGCGAGATCCCCAATCCCGTCCGCCGTGTCGGCGACGAGCCGCAAATCCTGACCCATGAGGAAATCACAGCAGGCCACTTCATCGCCAAGAGCGCCTGAACGACCGCCAACCACCGCATCGATCTGAAGAGGAAACAGGTTCAATGAAAAAAATGAAATGGGGATTGAAGACCGCTCTGACAGCACTTGTCATGTCGAGCGTCGCCATCAGCGCCGCTCCGGCTTTCGCCGCAGGCAAGCTCACGGTGTCGTCGTCGCAGGACCCGGGCAGCTGGGACCCGATCGACACCTTCCTGGTGGCATGGGCTGCAGTCTCGACCAATATCTTCGATGGCCTTACCTATCGCGGACCCGATCTCAAGCTGGTGCCCGGCCTTGCCGAATCCTGGGAAGAGCTGGATCAGGGCAAGCGCATCCGCTTCAAGCTCCGCCACAACGTCAAATTCCATGACGGCGAGCCCTTCAATGCCGAAGCGGTGAAGTTCACCTTCGACCGCCTGCTCGGAGAACAGGGCGCTAAGGGACCGCAGCGTTCGAACTACACCGCGATCGAAAGCGTTGATATCATCGACGACTACACGGTCGACATGAAGCTGAAGACGCCCGATCCGGTTCTGCTGACAAAGCTCGCCGGCTATGGCGCGATGATCGTTCCACCGAAATACATCAAGGAAAAGGGCGAGGATTATTTCAACCTCAATCCGGTCGGCACCGGCGCATTCAAGTTCGTTTCCTATACGCCGAAGGTGAACATCAAGCTCGAAGCCAATCCGGATTATTGGGGCGGCGCGCCAAAGCTTTCCGAGCTCGAATTTCGCTTCATCAGCGAGCCGGCGACAGCGGTTGCCGAGCTTCAGGCGGGCCGCGTCGATATCGTCATCCCGCCGACCATTCCGATCGGCATGCTCCCGGTCATCCAGGGCGACTCCAAGCTTGAGATCGCCAGCGTTCCCGGCCCGACGGTCGATGCGCTGCGCTTCAACACCCGCGACGGTATCACCGCTGATCCGCGCGTGCGCAAGGCGATCATCATGGCCGTCGACCGCGACACGATCGTCAAGTCGATTCTCGCAGGCCAGGGAACCGAGATCGTCAGCTTCCAGAATTCCCTGTCCTTTGGCTATGATCCCGACCTTAAGCCGCTTCCTTACGACCCCGCAGGCGCCAAGAAGCTGCTCGCCGATGCCGGTGTTAAGGCCGGTGCCGCAATCCAGATCGACATCCGCGGCAATGATGCCACGATGAACGAAGTGGCGCAGGTCGTGGCAAGCTATCTGCAGATGGTCGGCCTCACCGCCACCATCAAGCCCTATGAAACCAACGTTCTGCTGAACGACATCATCCCGCAGGGCAAGACCGGCGCGATGTTCCAGCAGAAATGGGGCGGCTGGACCTTCGACTACGACAACACCGCCTATTCGATGTACCACTCGGGCGAAAAGTGGAACCCGTACGAGAAGGACACGACGCTGGACAAGCTGCTGGAATCGCAGCGTCCGCTCACCGATCGCGCCGAGCGCGAAAAGGTGCTCAAGGAGATCGGCAAATATGTCGCCGACAAGGCGCTGGAACTGCCGCTCTACAACAGCAACGCGATCTATGGCGTCAGCAAACGGGTCAAGGGCTTCGTGCCCGCACCGGATACCCGCATCAAGCTGAACGAAGTCACCGTCGACTAATCATCAGGTAGGACGCCGCCGGCTCGGTCGGCGGCGTCGTCCGAAAGCTCTCGGGGTAAGAACGTGGCCGGTTTTCTCATCAAGCGATTGCTGCAGGCGATTTTCGTCGTGATCGCGATCACCCTTCTCGTCTCATTCGCCATCCGCCTGACGGGCGACCCTGCCGTGATGATGTTTCAGGGCGGCGGCAGCATGACGGAAGACGATCTCCAGCGCATTCGCACCGCACTCGGCACGGATCAACCTTTCCTCGTGCAATACTTCACCTTCCTGAAGGGACTGCTGACGCTCGATTTCGGCCGCAGCTTCACAGGCGGCACGCCGGTTTCCCAGCTGATTGCCAATGCTCTGCCGGCAACGCTGCTGCTCGCCTTCATCTCCATGGTGGTCTCGATCGCGCTCTCTATTCCGCTCGGGATCAAGGCGGCAACGGCGCGCGGCAAGACGGCGGACCAGATCATCCGCGTTCTCTCGCTGCTCGGCCTCTCCTTCCCGAACTTCTGGCTGGCGCTCATGATGGTGCTCTTGTTTTCCATCACGCTCGGCTGGTTGCCGCCAAGCGGCATGGTTGGGATTTCGAGCTATGTCATGCCGGCGGTGACCATGGGCGTGATCCTGACGGCAACCAATGTCCGCCTGGTGCGCACCGCCATGCTGGAAACGTTGCAGTCGCAATATATCATGGTTGCGCGAGCCAAGGGCCTGAGCGAAACCAAGGTGCTCTACAAGCATGCGCTGCGCAATTGCGCGATACCGCTCATCACCTATTTCGGTATCCAGTTCGGCGGCCTGCTCGGCGGCATCGTCGTCATCGAGCGCGTCTTCAATTGGCCCGGTCTCGGGACGCTGGCATTCGACGCCGTCGGCGCCCGCGACTACCCGGTGTTGCAGGGCGTGATCACCGTGCTGGCGTTGTTCATCGTCGGCGTCAACCTTCTCGTCGATATCGCCTATGGCCTCGTCGACCCACGTATCCGCACGGAGTAACGCCCATGGCAGCCACGATCTCACGCCGTTCGCGTTTCCTGAGCTTCGAGTTCATAGTTGGAGCGCTCATCACTGTCGTCATCTGCCTTGCCGTGCTGCTCTCCGACGTCCTATTTCCCGGCGGCGCTGAGAAAATCGACCTGATGGCGCGGCTTGCCAGGCCCTTCGCCAGCTTCGCCCATCCCTTCGGCACCGATCCACTGGGACGTGATGTGCTTGCCCGCGTCGTCGCGGGCGGCAAGATATCGCTGACGGTCGGCCTTATTTCCGTGATCGGCGGCGTTGTTCTCGGTGTGCTTGTGGGGCTTGCCGCGGGCTATTACCGCGGCATCTGGGATATGATCCTCATGCGCTTCGCCGATATTCAGCTTGCCATGCCCTTCATTCTGCTGGCGATCACCTTCATCGCCATCGTCGGCGGCAGCCTGACCAACACCATCATCCTGCTGATCGTTTCGCAATGGGTGCAATATGCCCGCCTCGTGCGCGGTTCGGTGCTCAGCCTGCGCGAGCGGGAATTTATCCTGTCGGCACGCGCGATCGGCGTCAAAGACTGGCGCATCATCTTCCAGCATCTGCTGCCGAACCTTGTCGGGCCGGTGATCGTACTGATGACGCTGAACATCGCCAATAACATTCTGCTGGAAAGCAGCCTGACCTTCCTTGGAATGGGCGTCGATCCCACCATTCCGAGCTGGGGCGGCATGTTGGCCGATGGCCGCACCTATCTGCAGACGGCCTGGTGGGTCAGCCTCTTCCCAGGCCTCGCAATCCTTTTGACCGTGCTTGGCCTCAATCTCCTCGGCGACTGGCTGCGCGACAGCCTCGACCCTACTGGCAGAACGACAAGGTGACATCATGACCATGATTTTCGAAAGAAGCTTTGAGCGCACGCTCGCACGCCTCGTCGCCAATGCCACGGCCGGCCAGAGTTTCGAGGCTTGGACCTTCGATGATAGGGAAAGCCGCCAGGAGGCTGAGCGCAGACTCAAGGAAAAGGGCGTGCAAGCACGCATTCGCGGCGCCTATAAGCCGCTGGTCAACGCCTTCATCGAAGAGATCGATCTGCAGGATGTAAAGGCGATCGAAGTCCGCTATCCCGTCCATCCCAATGCACCGGAAAACCGCTTCAGGCTTGAAGCCTATCCGCTTGCAGCCATGGTCGGAAATCGCGCGATCACCTTCGTCGCAAGAGCTGACAGCGACTTTCACTATGACGTTCTTTTGAAGAGCGTTGCGGGCAACGAGCGTCGGTTGAAGGTGCTGGTGCCCAATCGCATCCATATCGATGCAGCCGGTGAGACGAGCGTTTCCCCGACCGGTTGGCTGGTTCGAGACGATGCCGCCGCTGGTCAGCGGCTGGCTACGCACTACGAAGAGCTGTTCGAAGACACCATCGCGGCAATAAAGCACTTCGACTGGGGCGCAACCGAGCCCTATTTCGAGGAGCTCAATATCCGCGTTTCCCTGCCGGCGACGGATGAGGCTTTGCCTGTGGGCGATGAAGTCATGAGCCTCCGGGAAGCGTTGCATGAGGACTTTTATTTCTCGCTGCTCGAATTCTTCCAGAAGAAGTCCAGCCGGCCGCTGGGCGATCGCGGGTTGAAGCCGGGGCAAATCGTTCCGCAGATCCTGCCATCCTCCGGCGAGGTCTCTGTCAAAGTCGAAACGCAGCCGCTATCCACTCGCTACTGGGATGGAGCGGAGCAGCCGATCGAGACGGCGGCGGAACCTCTGGCCGTGCGGCAGATCGAAGCCGCACTCGACGGGATCGGCGGCGAGGTATTTGAGGCAATGACCCGCTCCGGCCGCACGGTTCGGGCACGCTATATCAAGGGCCGTGATGCGGCCGTGATGATCAGCGGCGGACAGCACGCCAATGAGACGACTGGAGGCGCGGGTGCGCTGCGGGCTGCGCAACGGCTCACCGGGATCGAAGGCGCACACTTCACTATCTCGCCGCTCGAAAATCCCGACGGCTACGCGCTGCATCAGCGACTGCGCCAGGATAGCCCTCGCCATATGTATCATGCCGCCCGCTATACCGCGCTCGGCGACGACCTCGAGTACCGCAGCGAGGACAGTGCCGGCCCATATCTCTTTGAAAAGAAAATCCGCATCCAGGCTGAAAAGCTGAGTGGTGCGCAGCTGCATGTCAACCTGCATGGCTATCCGGCCCATGAATGGACCCGCCCGCTTTCAGGCTACGTCCCTCGTAATTTCGCCATGTGGACGCTGCCGAAAGGCTTTTTCCTGATTGCACGCTATCATTCCGGCTGGGCGGGTCAGGCGGAGCAGCTTCTCGACAAGGTCACCAGACACCTTGGCGCCATCCCCGGCCTTCTGGACTACAATGACCGCCAGATCGCGCTCTACGAAACCCATGCCGGCGAAACGGGCTTCCGCATTATCAACGGTTTCCCCTGCCTCGCCGATATCGACGATCGCCACACGGTGCCAATGACCTTGATCACCGAATATCCGGATGAGACCATCTATGGCGACGGGTTTATCGCCGGCCATACCGCCCAGATGGAAACCGTGCTTTCGGCCTATCGCGCCTGGCAGGAGATCATGGCTTCGAGCTAGGTCGGGCGGATCATGTCGAGAAGTGCGGTCATGGCGCTGGACGTATAGGCGTCCGAGCGGCGAACGAAGAGCGTATTCACCAGCGACCGCTCCGGCGGAACCTCATGGATCGCGACCCTGCCATCCTGACGCGCGGCAGCTACAACGCCCTTCGGCAGAAGGGTAACGCCGACGCCCGCCGACACGCAGCTGATGATCGTATCGAGGGAGCCAAATTCCAGCGGCTTCGACGTCACGATCCCCATGTCGGCGAGAAGCGACTCCAGCCGCTGCCGATAGGAACATCCGATCTGGAAAACGATGGTCTTCAGATCGGCGACCTTGACCAAATCCGACATCGCCCGAATGGCGGGCGATGTCACCAGAACGAGCTCCTCCTGAAAGATCACCTCGTGATCCAGATCCGGATGGCTGACGGGACCCGCCACGAAGGCACCCTCGACCCGGCATGAAACGACATCGTCGATGAGCCTGCGGGTCGTACCGGTTGTGACAACGAGGCGGACCTGGGGATAGGTCTTGGCAAACTGGCCCAGCAGCGGCGACAATCGCAACGCCGTGGTTGTCTCCAGGCTGCCGATCGCAAGCGTGCCGCCCGGCTCGCCATCATCCTTGGCGGCAGTGCGCGCATCAGCCAGAAGTTTGGTGATGCGGCCGACGAATGGAAGGATGCGCTCTCCTGCCGGCGTGGTCGATACGCCCCGGGCATGCCGCCGAAACAGGCTGACGCCCAATTCCTCCTCCAGCGCCCGGATACGCGCCGTCACATTCGATTGAACCGTATGCAGCTCCTGCGCCGCCCGGTTCATGCTACCGTGCCGCGATACTGCCTCGAAAACCCTGAGGTCGGACACATCCATAGTTACATATCTCCTTTAGAGATAACTTCTCTCATAATAATTCAATTTTTATGATATATGCAGAGGCGTATTCTCTCAAGCACAGATACCTGAGAGAGTTTCGATGACAGACGCGACGACAGATGAAATTGACCGCAACCACCATGGCACCCGGACGGCATGGCGCGCTATCTTATCGGCATTTTGCGCCTGCTTGATCGGCATCGGGCTTGCGCGCTTCGCCTACACGCCACTTCTGCCTGCCATTGTCGATGCGCATTGGTTCGAAGCCTCCGCCGCCGCCTATCTCGGTGCGGCCAATCTTTCCGGCTATCTGGCAGGCGCATTGCTCGGACGGCCGGTCGCCATGCGGCTTTCGACCGTTTCCACACTCAGGATCATGATGCTTGCCACGACGGCAGCATTCTTCGCCTGCGCCTTTCCCTTGAGCTTCCTGTGGTTCTTCGCCTGGCGCTTCGCGGCCGGCTTTGCGGGTGGCGCCTTGATGGTACTGGCGGCACCGACCGTGCTGCCGATGATAGCGCCCTCGCGCCGAGGGCTTGCCGGCGGTGTGATCTTCATGGGTATCGGCGCGGGCGTGGCATTGTCTGGCACGCTGGTGCCGCTGTTACTGCAGCAGGGGCTGAGCAACACCTGGCTTGGCCTCGGCGCACTCTCCCTGCTGCTGACCATCATTGCCTGGGTCGGATGGCCGCAGGAGAATGAGGCAGCCCCTGCTCCACAACGCCATTTCGCCCATGTGCCGGCCCGCGGGACGTTGCGCGCCCTCTATGTTGAATATGCCTTGAATGCGGCAGGCTGGGTTCCCCACATGATTTTCCTCGTCGATTTCGTCGCGCGGGGAATGGGGAAAGGCCTGCAGGTGGGTGCGGAATATTGGGTGCTGTTCGGGATCGGCGCGACGGTCGGGCCGATCCTTGCCGGCCATCTTGCCGATCGTACCGGCTTCGGTGCCGCCATGCGGTTTGCCTTCCTACTCGAGGCGGTCGCGGTCGCCATTCCTGCCTTTGGCCTCGGGCAGGCGTGGCTCATCGTCTCGAGCCTGGTGGTGGGCGCATTCGTGACCGGAACCGTGCCACTGATGCTGGGTCGGATCGCCGAGTTGCTGCCGCATCACCCCGCACAGCAGAAAGCGGCCTGGAGCCTGGCCACCGTTTTCTTCGCCCTGTTTCAAGCGGCTGCCGCCTACGGGCTCTCCTTCGTCTTCGCCCGCAGCGGCGGAAACTACCAGCAGCTCTTTTTCATCGGGACGGCGGCGATGGTCCTGGCGCTCACGATCGACCTTGCCGCCGCGGTGCTCTTCCGCGCACCCCAGCAACGACAGGACGCGGTCGACCCCCACGGCAACCGACCGACAGCAACAGGAGACTAGACAATGACTGCAGCCACAACCGAGATTACCGGTGCCGAGAACAGAATTGGCGACGGCGGCGCCCTCGACGCCCTCGTCGATTTCTACCGCGCCTTCAACACCGGCGATCTGGATAGCCTGGCCGCCAATTGGGCCGATGGCGACACGCCCAGCATGGATAACCCGATTGGAGGAATCCGCCGTGGGTGGCCGTCGATCCGTGCGGGTTATGCCAAGCTGTTCAGCGGGAAAGCGACGATCCAGGTCGCCTTCCATGATTTCACCGGCCAGGGCGGCAGCGATTGGCACCTCTTCGTCGGGCGTGAGAAAGGAACCTGCACGACGGTAGACGGGAGCATCGAACTTCGCATTCGCACGACGCGCTGGTTCACCAGGATCAACGGTGTCTGGCGTCAACTTCACCACCATGGCTCCATCGAGGAACCCGCGCTGCTCGCCGCTTATCAGACACTCATCTTCGGCACGCCACTGCAACACCCGGCCTAGAAGGCCGTCGCAAGATTTTGCTCCTCGCTGCGTATCGTGCCCACATGGCGCCAAAGTTTCGGGCGACTTGAGATTTATGAAGCACTTTCTGCTCTTGCTAGCCAGCCTGTCTGTCATCTGCCTGATGTCGAGCGCGCCACGAGCGCAAACGCAAGGCTTTGTCGGCGCCGATCATCAGCAGATCGTTGATGGCAAGGGCCAGCCGCTCATCCTGCGCGGTCTGGGTCTCGGAGGTTGGATGGTACAGGAGGGCTATATGATGGGCCTCGCCAACCTGAAGGCTCAGCACGTCATTCGCCACCGCATCTCCGAAGTCATCGGCGAGAAAAAGACCGAGCGGTTCTATCGATCCTGGCGCGACAATGGCGTAACGAAAGCCGATATCGACGCGATGGCCCAATGGGGCTTCAACAGCGTCCGCCTGCCGATGCACTGGAAGCTGTTCATCAAGGGCGAGCGAGGCAAGGCCGGCTCGAGGGATATCGTCTGGAACGAAGAGGGCTTTCGCCGGGTCGACGCGCTGATCGGCTGGCTGAAAGCCAATCATATGTATCTGATCCTCGATCTCCATGCGGCACCCGGCGGCCAGGGTCACGATATTGCCATTTCCGACCGCGATCCGAACAAACCATCGCTCTGGCATAGCGAAGAAAATCAGGCGATGATGATCGCGCTGTGGAGCGAGATCGCGCGTCGCTACAAGGACGAGACCACGATCGCGGGGTATGATCTGCTCAACGAGCCGAATTGGGGCTTTCAGGACGAGAGCGACAAGGGCGGTTGCCGCGAAACCGAAAACAAGCCGCTGCGCGACATCTACCAACGCACCATCCGCGCAATCCGCGCGATCGATACCAATCATATGCTTGTTATCGAAGGCAATTGCTGGGGCAATAATTATGCCGGCGTGCTGCCAATCGAGGATCGCAACACGACACTCAGCTTCCACAAATACTGGACGCCGACCACGCAGGAATCGATCGAACCATTCCTGAAGCTGCGGCAGCAATATGACATGCCGCTATGGAACGGCGAATCCGGCGAAAACAACAACGACTGGTACGCCCGCGCCGTCACATTGCAGGAGAAGAACGGCATCGGCTGGTCATGGTGGCCCTTGAAGAAAATAGGTGCCGGCAATCCGCTGGAGATCAAGTCGAATGACAGCTACAACCGGTTGACGGCCTATCTTCGTGGAGAGGGCAAAAGGCCTTCGGCAAAGGATGCCTTCACGGGCCTGATGCAGCTTGCGACCGACAGCCGCTACGACAGGAATATCCATCATCAGGGCGTGGTCGGCGCATTGATGGGGCCTTCGCGCACATCAGGCGCATCCGACTAGGCGCGCAATTTCAGCAAGACATGTTCTGAATTCCCGGATTTGTTCTACCCCATCACATGCCGAATGGTTTTCGACAGGCGTAGCAGAAACTGAGGCCGCGACGAGCTTCCAGGAAAGAACGGCTTTCGCCATTTTCCGGGGAAGGACACCGACCGAGAGGAACCAGGTCGCCAGCATCACACGACGCCTTCGCGACGCATTCATCTTCAGGCTGGCAATCACGCCGGCGACGGCGAGAGAAAGCCTGGAATCGCCGGTGACGGGGTGCCTGTCCCTATCGATGCAAAGCGATGCCAGACACTCCTCCAAATGTACGGCGTCGCGCAATCCGGCATCGTCAGGCACATCCAATCCGATCTCCGCCGCCTGATCCGACAAGGCCTCAAGCCGGCGAAAATCATGCTCTATGCGCCAGCGCGCGCTGGCCGAGCTTTTCCGCAAAGACGGAATGGTTCGCGCCGTGCATGCGATGGGCGCCGAGGCAATCTTCGATGGACGTAACCTCGCCATGCAGCGGCGTGACCGCGACAAGATATCCATCGGCGCCCTGCCGGAACTCCGGCTCCGGGACCGGCATGACCGCCGTTCACCTCGCGTAGACATGTCTTTGTTCGCGGACCGTAGGAGGCAATGATGTCAGCGGTCGTATCGGTCGATGCGTCGTCGACGACGATGACTTCGGTATCGTCGTAGTCCTGTTCCAATGCACTGTCGATGCTGCGCCTCAGAAAGTGCGCGTAGCTGTAGTTTGCAATAACGATGGAAATAGGAATGTGGTCTTGGATGGAATACATCGCATTGAACCTCGCAGTTCTGCTTTGGTCGCGGCGAACCTTCTCATTCAGGTCCTTATAGGAGATCGTTGCTGGCTAGAACATGTCGTGACATGCAGGTCGTGTGTCACGAATATATCAAGCAGTGGATGTTTGGATCATGTCGACCCATCTGCCTGCTCGAGCCTCGTCAGTTTTATGGCCTTTGAATGACCGACGCTCATGAATTGAATGCCGGTCATCCCATCAGCTCGACATTCTCTTCACTTCACCTTGTAGCGTGGAGCTGCGGCGGAGCGTGACAGATTGGGCTTCAGAGCCTGCCGCGCATCCTCATAGGCATTCTGCAGCCCGACGTCTTCGAGAGCGGGGATCGTCACCAGTTCCCCCTGGTCAAAGCCGACCAGAGCAGCGTCGACCATGTCCTCCGTCGACATCACGATCTCGGATGGCAGATGCTCGACGTTGACGCCGGCGACCGCCCAGAACTCCGTCGCGGTCGCGCCGGGCAGAACTGCCTGTACGCGAATATTCTTGTCCGCCAGCTCATGTTTCAGGGATTGGCTGAAAGCGAGAACAAAGGCTTTCGTGCCGCCATAAACGCCATTCAGCAGTTCCGGCGCGATCGCGACGATCGACGCAATATTGATGACGGAACCGCCACCGCGCTGAACAAAGCCGGGCACGACGGCATAAGTAAGCCGCATCAACGCCGTAACGTTCAGATCGATCATCTGCTGCATCCTGTCGACATCCGCCTCCAGCAGGGGGGCTGCTCCGCCAAAACCGGCATTGTTGACGAGAAGCGTGATCGCTTCATCCGTCTTGAGCACATGTTCGATGCGGCGCAGATCGCTCTGAGAGCCCAGATCCGCGGCAATGACTTCGACATTTCGCCCCGTCTCCGCGCGCAGCTGAGCCGCGATCGCCGAAAGCCGCTCCTCATTGCGTGCCACGAGGATGAGGTCGAAACCCCGATTGGCAAGCCGATGCGCGTAAACAGCGCCAATACCCGATGAAGCGCCCGTTACCAGTGCTTTGCCCAATGAATTTGTCATAGTCTCCATTCCTTGTCCTGCGGCGTTGCTATCCCGCGTGCCATGACAATACGCGCGAAAGTCTATGACCAAAATGTCATATTCACCACGTTTTCAGACATTCAACGCGGCGAATAATGCTTGGAATTGCAGGAAATAGGTGCATTTAGCGGCTGAGAAATGCTATAAGCACCTTTTCCAGCCGCGAGCTTTGTCATGCACTCCATTGGATTTCTGATCTTTCCCGGCTTTCAGGTCATGGGATTTACCGCAGTGACCGCCTTCGAGGTCGCCAATCTCGCAAGCGAAAGGGAACTCTACCGCGTGACGCTCCTTTCGGAGGCGGGAGGGCTTGTGCGCTCGTCGGCAGGGTTCAGCGTCGAAACAGAGGCCTTTGGCGAGACTTCGTTCGATTCTCTTTTCATCGGTGCCGCCACGGAAGTCTCGGCGATGTCTCCGGCGACCCTCGACTTTATCCGTCAGGCCGCGAAATCCTCGCGTCGCGTCGCCGCGCCTTGCACCGGCGCGTTTGCCTTGGCCGAAGCCGGCCTGCTCGATGGCCGCCGTGCAACGACCCATTGGGTCTTTGCGCGCGAGCTGCGGGATCGTTTCCCCGCCCTGAAAGTCGACGAGGACAAGATCTTCATCGTCGATGGGTCGATCTGGACATCGGCTGGCATGACCGCGACCATCGATCTTGCGCTTGCGATGATCGAGAAGGATCATGGAGAAGAGCTGGCACGTGCGGTAGCCCGAAAGCTCGTCGTCTATCATCGCCGCGCCGGCGGACAGTCGCAGTTTTCGACCCTGCTGGAGCTCGAGCCGAAATCGGATCGTGTGCAACGGGCACTCGACTTTGCGGGACGAAACCTGCGCAAGATCGTATCGGTCGAGGAACTGGCTGACGCGGCAAGCCTCAGCCCTCGCCAGTTCAACCGCGTCTTTCGCAGCGAAACCGGCCAGTCCCCCGCCAAGGCGATCGAGAACATGCGGGTCGAAGCCGCGCGGCTGATGATCGAGGATGGTCGCCATTCGATGGACGAAATCGCCAGCGAAGTCGGCTTTGCCGATCGCGAGCGCATGCGCCGCGCCTTCCTGCGCGTGCTCGGCCAGCCGCCGCAAACGATCCGCCGCAATGTGCGTGCATTCGGTTGAATGCCGAAGCGGCGACCGATCGCGGGCACTTAACTGTGCATTCACCGATTTATGTCACAAGCCCGTAACAACCCCTGATTAGGTCGACTACGTTCAACCTTAACGCGGGGGCGTATATGAAAAAGCTTATCTCTCTCATTGCATTTGCCATGCTGTCCGGTACGGTGGCTTCGGCTTCCGACTATGTATCCTATATCGACTACCCACAGCCGAAGGACGAGAGCCGGGAGTTCTACACCGCTATCGAGATTCCGGCCGGCAGCTTCACCAAATACGAGATCGACGCCAAGACCGGTCACATCGTTGTCGACCGCTTCCAGTCCATGCCGGTTGCCTATCCGGCAAATTACGGCTCCATCACCAGCTCGCTGGGCGGTGATGGCGACCCGCTCGACGCCATCGTCTATACGCGCGAACCGATCGTTCCCGGTGCCATCGTCCGCGTGCGCGCGATCGGCGTGCTGAAGATGATCGACGGCGGCGAGGTCGACAACAAGATCGTTGCCGTACCGACGACGAAGATCGACCCGACCTATGACAGCATCAAGGAGATCTCCGATCTTCCCAAGCTCGAGCAGGATCGCCTCCAGGCATTCTTCCGCGTCTACAAGCAGCTTCCCGATGCCCGCAAAGTCGTCGAAGTCGGCGGCTTCGAGAATGCAGAGATGGCCAAGAATGAAGTTGCTGCCGCTCTCAAGGCCTATAGCGACAAGAAGTAAGAACGACTGGAAGGGGCGGCAAGCGCCGCTCCTTTCGGATCGCAGGCAGAGCACGAGACAAACCTTCTCAAAGCCGAGTGCCATCGCGCCCCCTCGATCGGCCGGCTCAAGGAGAAGCTTCGCTCAGTGCGCTTGCCTGCCACAATCTCCTGCCGTCCTCTCCGGGCGGAAAGCCGAACTGGCGGCGATATTCGCGGCTGAACTGCGAAGGGCTGTCATAGCCAACGGCAAAGGCGACTTCGGCGACGTCTTCCGCTGCTGACATCAGGCGGGAGCGCGTCGTCTACAGGCGAAGCTGCTTCTGATACTGGATCGGCGTCAGCGACGTGACGCCAAGAAAGTGACGATGGAAGGTACTCACGCTCATGCCAGCCATGCGCGCCAGCGCTTCGATGTATTTCGGTTCATCCACTGGATCTCCTCGCGCCCGCTTCTGTTCATCATTGGCACCGAGGCTGTGACGTCATGGATGGCGAGCGAGGCATATATGGCTGCGCGCGAACCCAAGAAAGCGTTCTGGATCGAATGTGCCAGCCATGTCGATCTTTACGACAGAGACGAATATGTGTCGCTTGCCATCACCAAGCTCGCCTCCTTCTTCAAGTCGAGCCTTGCATAGCTGCAGTATGCGTAATGGTCAGAGCCAAGTCTACCTTGATCACGATCCAGCGGTCCCTTCCTGGCCGCTGAACTGCATCAAACGACATGAGGCATGATGGCGGCGTATCGACTGCCTTGATACGCCGCCGTCTCATGGGGGCTTTCCAGTCATCCATTCTTGGCGACATAAAGGCTGTTCGTCCGTTGCGGTTAACCGCAAACGAATACGCGATCGAGCTATCGCTTGTGCTGCATCTGCTGCAGAACCAAGACAAAGTGAAGCCCGTGTGAGGCGGGCTTCCTTGTCTTATTCGGCTGCGCCAGCAGCCTTGGTCTTACGCGTGCGCTTCGGCTTTGCTGCTTCTGCAGCAGCTGGTGCGGGAGCGGCAGCAGCAGAAGCAGCCTTCGCCCGAGTAGCCTTCGGTGCAGCCTTGGCGACAGCAGCCTTGGCAGCGGCAGGCTTGACGACGGCCGACTTTGCCGCTGCGGCGGGCTTGGCAGCCTTCGCCTTGGTCTTCGAGGCGGGTGCCTTGCCTCCGGTCTTTGCTGCATTCAGAAGCGCAACGCGACGCTGGCGGTTCTGCTCAAGAGCCTGCCGGAAGCCGGTATCATGCTCCGCGTGATGGGCGAGATCATCGAGAAACTCTGCCACATCCTTGACGGTGTCAACAACGACATAGTTCAATCCACGACCAGCGTTGACGGAGTCGCGACCGACCGTCACGCCGAAGCCGCCGGGCACACGCTGGAACCAAGTGGAGCGCCACTTCCTGAAGCCGGCCGCGTCACGCTCGTACTCCTCCAGATATGCCTTCTGTTCTGCTACTCGAGCACGAAATGTATCAATAACATTCCGCGCGCCAGCCTTCGGCTTATCAGCCTTCTTTGAAGTCCATTTCTCAAGAAAGTTTGCCATTGGTCCGATCTCTTCAGGTTAGCGTTCCTTGCCAAGCCGCCATTGACTAGGAAGCAATGACGGAGCTCCTCCACAGGGATGCCCGCATATATGTAAAGGATAGATGTATAATGGCAACATAATCCGTTATTATTATCGATAATTGGCCATTACAGCGGCGTCATTGCCGCTCGTGGAGCTCAAAAGGCGTGAATTTCGCTACTTCCCCCTTCATAATCGACCGCCTCTCACCAAGATCTGGAATATCGACAGGCCAGTGCTGCGGTGCATACTTGCCTGAAGTACTCCATGGCAGTGCAAAAGATTGCAGACGTATTCATGGGCTACCTGATGTCAACGCCGGCTTTTGTTGCCGTTTTGTTGTCCGGCAAACTCATAACCGTTCGCCGATACGACATCGGGAGCGGAGATATCAACCTCCACTCCCGACCTATCTTCGTCTTGAGATCGCCGCATGATCCCGTGAGTTTTTCTTCTTCTCTATGCCGCCTTCAGCAACTCGCCATGCGGATCAAGCACGAATTTCGTTGCAGCGCCCTGATCGAAGCTTTCATATCCTTGTGCCGCATCTTCGAGCGAGATGATCTTGGCGTTGACGATATCGGCAATGGGCAGCCTGTCATGCAGGATCGCCTGCATGAGCTGCCGATTGTACTTGAGCACCGGCGTCTGACCCGTATGGAAGGATTGCGCCTTCGCCCAGCCGAGGCCGAAACGTAACGACAGACTGCCCTGCTTGGCTGCATTATCCGCGGCGCCAGGATCTTCCGTCACATATAGTCCGGGAATGCCGATCGAACCGGCCGCGCGGGTGATCTCCATCATCTGATTGAGCACGATTGCCGGCTGCTCGCCGCCCGAATGCCCTCGGGCTTCGAAGCCAACAGCATCGATCGCGCTATCGACTTCATTCGTGCCGACGACCTCGGCGATCATGTCGCCGAGACGATCGCTCTTGGAGAGATCTATGGGCTCGAAACCGACCTTGGCGGCATGCGCAAGGCGATCCTTGTTGAAATCGCCGATCATGACGACGGCGGCACCGAGAATACGAGCGGAAGCTGCAGCCGCCATGCCGACGGGGCCGGCACCTGCGACATAGACGGTCGAACCCACGCCGACGCCTGCGCGAACGGCGCCATGAAAGCCGGTTGGCAGAATGTCCGAGAGCATGGTGAGATCGCGGATCTTCGCCATGGCCTTGTCGCGGTCGGGGAATTTCAGCAGGTTGAAATCCGCGTAGGGTATCATGACGTAGCGCGCCTGGCCGCCGATCCAGCCGCCCATGTCGACATAGCCGTAAGCGCCGCCGGCGCGCGACGGGTTCACCGTCAGGCAAACGCCGGTGTCTTGCGACTTGCAGCAACGGCAGCGGCCGCAAGCGACATTGAACGGAACCGAGACGATGTCGCCGACATCAAGCATCTCGACGTCGATGCCCTTCTCGATGACCTGTCCGGTGATCTCGTGCCCAAGCACGAGGCCCGGCATCGCTGTCGTGCGGCCGCGCACCATGTGCTGATCGGAGCCGCAGATATTCGTGGAGATCACCTTCAGGATCACGCCATGCTCGATGCGGCGGCCATCCGGCGCCTCCAGTTTCGGATCGTCGATATCGCGAACCTCGACCTTGCCGGGTCGCATATAGACGACGCCTCTGTTCCCAGTCATGCCATCTCCTCCTTGGTTGAACGCTTGATCATGACAGCCCGAGATTTCGGGCCTCTTCGGATCGGCCCGCTCCTCAACGGGCAGAACAGCAGCAAAATCGGTCACGTCAGCCGCAGCTTCAGCGGCATTCCGACCGGCGCATGCGTGACTGAACATGGAGCTGCGAGATTGGAACGGGGTGATCTCAAGACACCCGCATTCGTCTCTCGATCGCCCACCGCGATCAGTCGAGCCTGCCGTCAAGGCTGGTTTCCGGGCTTCAGACCTGTCCGTTCGGACATCCCGACACCTTCCCGGCCCATTTGCCAGTGGCATCAATCGAGACATTCGGTCCGCTACCGTTGCGGGGGCAGCACCGGCCTAAGACCGGTTTCCCAATTATCCATCAGGGCATTTCCCGATGGCACCTTGAACGTATCCAGAAGATCACGGCAAGCGACGTGGCGCGCCTAAGAAAACGACATCGGCATCTTGCTGGACGACATCGGTTTTTTTCACTTCATATGGCAAACCGCTGCCAGCGATCATATGGCGGCACAGCATGGCAGCAACCGCAGCGCTTCACGAATCGTGACTTGGCCGGCGCCATTAGCGCCGGCCAGGCTCAGAGATTATCAGGCAGCCCGCTTCAGTGCATCGCCGAGCATGGAGACGAGCGTTTCGATCTCGGCGCGCTCGATGATGAGCGGCGGTGACAGCGCGATGATATCGCCCGTGACACGGATCAGCAGCCCCTTCTGGAAACAATCGACGAAGACGTCGTAGGCGCGGGTGCCGGGAGCGCCGTCGCGCGGCGCGAGTTCGATGGCGCCGACGAGGCCGAGATTGCGGATATCGACCACATGCGGCAGGCCTTTCAGCGAATGCAGCGCCTTCTGCCAGTCTTCCGCCAGCTCGCTCGCGCGGCTGAGAAGGCCTTCCTCCTCATAGATTTCCATGGTTGCGAGACCGGCGGCGCAGGCGACCGGATGACCTGAATAGGTATAGCCGTGGAAGAGCTCGATCTGGTTTTCCGGACCGTTCATCAGGCCATCATAGACCTTGCGGCTGGAGAAGACCGCACCCATCGGTATGGTGCCGTTGGTGATGCCTTTTGCTGTCGTCACGAGGTCGGGAACGACACCGAAATACTCGGTCGCAAATGGCGTCCCCAGTCGGCCGAAGCCGGTGATCACCTCGTCGAAGATCAACAGGATGCCGTATTTGTCGGCGATCGCCCGCAGCCGTTCGAGATAGCCTTTCGGCGGCAGGATGACGCCGGCCGAACCGGACATCGGCTCGACGATGACGGCAGCGATCGTTTCAGCGCCATGCAGCGCCACCAGCCGCTCCAGATCTTCGGCAAGCTCGATACCGTGAGCCGGCAGCCCCTTGCTGAAGGCGTTGCGCTCGACATCGAGCGTGTGGCGCATGTGATCGGCGGGGATCTGCGGGAACATGCGGCGGTTGTTGACAAGGCCGCCGACGGAAATGCCGCCGAAGCCGACGCCGTGATAGCCCTTTTCCCGGCCGATGATGCGGGTGCGGGTGCCCTGCCCGATGGCCCGCTGATAGGCGATGGCGATCTTCAGTGCGGTGTCCACGGATTCGGAGCCTGAACCGGTGAAAAACACACGGTCGAGCCCGGCCTCAGGCCCGCCCGGCGCGTGCGCGGCAAGCTTTGCGGCAAAATCGAAGGCGATCGGATGGCCCATCTGGAACGTCGGGGCGAAATCCATCGTCGCCAGCTGCCGCTCGACCGCCTGCGCGATCTTCTTGCGGCCATGGCCGGCATTGACGCACCACAGGCCAGCCGTGCCGTCGAGCACCTTGTTGCCGTCGACATCGGTGTAATACATGCCATCCGCGGCCGCGAGCAGCCTCGGTGCGGCCTTGAACTGCCGGTTTGCCGTGAACGGCATCCAGAAATTGTCGAGAACTGGGGTGTTGGGATGGGTGATCTTGTCCATTATCGCCTCCATTACGCTGCCATTGACATCAGCGATTTTCCTGTTCCGAACAAGTCCTTTTCTTGACATATTTAAGCCATTGATTTTGTTTGATCGAAATGGGATGTTTTCGATATTCCGAACACCTGAAAACCGAGACCACAATGTCCGTCGATATTGGCAATCGCCTGCGTCATCTCCGCCTGGCACGCAACCTTTCCCAACGCGAACTCGCCAAGCGCGCCGGCGTGACCAATTCGACGATCTCGCTCATCGAATCGAATTCGGCCAATCCGTCCGTCGGCGCGCTGAAACGCATTCTCGACGGTATCCCGATCGGGCTTGCCGAATTCTTTGCCTTCGAACCGGAGACGTCGAAGAAGGCCTTCTATGCGGCCGAGGAATTGGTCGAGATCGGCAAAGGCCCGATTTCCTATCGCCAGATCGGCGAAAACCTCTTTGGCCGCAGCCTGCAGATCCTGAAAGAGTGCTATCAGCCCGGCGCCGATACCGGCAAGGTACCGCTGGTGCATGAGGGAGAGGAAGGCGGCATCGTCCTGTCCGGCCGCCTGGAGGTGACGGTTGATGACGAGCGGCGCATTCTCGGCCCCGGCGATGCCTACTACTTCGAGAGCCGCCGTCCGCACCGCTTCCGCTGCGTCGGCCCAGTGCCTTGCGAGATCATCAGCGCCTGCACACCGCCGAGCTTCTAGATCCCGCCATTCCCCTTTAGGTCCATGGGATCGTTAAGCACCGACAACCCGGCTTGGCACCACGACGATGCAAGCCTCAAGCACTCAGATGGAACAGGAGCCGAAGTCCAAATGATTGAGTGCCGAAGAGCCAGGCACGCCGACCTCGAAGCCATCGTCGCACTGCTTGCGGAAGACGATCTCGGCGCGGGCCGAGAAGATGCAAGCCTT
The DNA here is from genome assembly GCF_044769665.1 of Rhizobium sp. NPDC090279. Taxonomy (NCBI): domain Bacteria; kingdom Pseudomonadati; phylum Pseudomonadota; class Alphaproteobacteria; order Hyphomicrobiales; family Rhizobiaceae; genus Rhizobium; species Rhizobium sp. NPDC090279. Next base: position 498,282 of record NZ_JBIVYI010000006.1, read on the forward strand.
CCGATCCGCCATCAAAAGACGGATGGTCAGACGAACCAGGAGGGGTTAAAAATTGGACGCCGGTCACCCCGCCAGAGGGGCAATATTCAACGCCGAAACACAGTCACGGGCGACGCCGGCATGATGCCATTTTCTCCATAAAACAAACATATTCAATGGCTCAATCTTCATCGCCACGGCGTCATCATTGGATGCTTTTCACAGCAAACTGCCAAGAATTCCAGATGAGTTTACGCCTCACCGTGAATTCGTATAGGTTGCTCTCCCTATCGATCATGGTCTCTAACTCTTACCGGTTTCGGATTTCTGTATCTCCTTTTTCTTGAATATCAATCTGATAGCGCCATTGCCGCCAATCTTGCCGCCACTGCCCAAGATGCGGACTTCACCTTCCGAACTGATCTCAATTGAGAGCTGCACCTCATCGAGTGCCAGGGTCGAACTGGCAAGCGATTGATCGAAAACAAGGCTCACCACCTCCAGCAGGTTGGACATTTGTGTTTTCAATAGATCAGCGCTGAGCGTCACTGCTTTGAACGGTGAGCCGAGGATGGAGCCGAAACCGCCACCGATGTCGTCGCTGCCTCTGGAACCATGACCTTCGGTTATAGGGCTTGCCGGAGACATGGCGTCCGTTATGATTGCGATTTCCCTGTCCATAATATTATCCCCTTTCCGTGTTGTTAGCGAAACTCCAATCGAACGCCTTCCGTCGCTCATATGACGCAGGCCACTCTAAAGCCGACACGCCCCTCCCATCCGGTCAGGGTTTCCTCCATCCAGTCTCGATAAGCGGATCTACAGAGTGCCGGATTGTGCGAGAAGGAACCGCCGCGAAGAACGCGCACGGTCGAACTTCTGTCCACGAATGGGCTACCATCACGCGGCAAAGCCGTCAGAGCCTCACTCCAATTGTCGAGACAATGTTCCCAGACATTACCGTGCATCTCGAACAGCCCAAAGCGGTTCGGTGGAAAGGATCGCACCGGCTTGGTCGATCCATAGAATGTCCCTGTTGGCCCTTTAGCATAGGAACCCTGCGGATAGGTGACTTCGGCATAGTCGGGGCGAGCAACGTCGCGTCCGAAGCTCGATCCACAAACCGCACCACCTGTACCACAATAATTGGCGAGCTCCGGCGTCAAGGTTGGCCCGAAGTGAAAAGCCGTTATCGTTCCTGCCCTGCAGGCCCTTTCCCACTCCGCCTCGCTCGGCAGGCGGATCACACGATCGGTCAACCTCGAAAGCCTGGCGCAGAATTCGGTTGCCTGTCGCCATGTGATGGTTTCGACGGGCCGCTCGTCACCGGGAAAGGATGATGGTGTGGGCGACAATGCCATGCCAATTTGCTGCGGATGGGCATCCAAGACCGCACGCCAAATCCGCTGCGTGATCGTCGTGCGGCTGATCGCTATGCGACTGACGGAAACGTCGATCTGTCGCTCGAATTTGCTCACTCGAAGCATCTCGTCCTCCGGTGAGCCCATGGTGAAGGAGCGGAGCGCGGGAATTACGCTGAATTCGATCGCGTTATCTTTGTCGACAGTTTGGGCGAAAGTCTCCACACTTTCCCAACTTGTATCGAGCAGTTCACCCTTTTCATCGACCGTTGTCACAGGAATCGTCTCTCCCCGCGTCAACAACGGACGCTGCTTCATCCTCGTGTCGATGAGAAAGGCACCGACGCCGACCGCAGCCACGGCGCCGGCAGCGCCAGCGCCGTAAAGTAGCAGTCGTCGCGATATATTCACTGGGGCCAGTTCTTCCCTCTGCGTGAGCGGCGAATGAGGCACGGCAGCGCGCGCATCATCATCACTCCGATCAAGCTTGCCTTTCAGCGTAATTCGTCGAATCCCCTCCCTCGCCTGCGCATCTGTTGGCGCGACGGCGTTTACACGCCACCATAGCTGTTCGGCCTCGGCCAGATTGTCATTTGCCTCCGCCTCCAGGGCCTCAAGTTTCAGCGGCTCGAGATCGTCAGGAGTGGCCAGCGCCGGAAGCAGGATGAAATGGCGTTTCGAGAGCGGCTCGACAAACGTCGATGGCGTCTGACGAGGCTTTCCGTACTTGCGGCAAAGATCGGGAACGGCGAATTTCAGATAGTTGTCGAGCTTTTCGACGGTGGCGCAATTCTGTTGGCCTTCCATTCCGAGACCTTCGAGAAGTTCGTAGGTAAAGGCACCGTGACGAAGTTCGGCGATTTCGTAGGAAAATTCCGACGGGCTGCAGGAGCATATGGTCACCGCACCTTGCTGCCGGTCGAGACCAAGACCTTCTCCGCTGCGTGCTCCTTCGTTCCGACAGGCATCGAGGAGCAAGATCACATTACTCGCGCCACTGCGTTTCAATCGTTCGGTAACATGGCGCACCGAAATTGCCGTCTCCTCGACATTTCCAGGATCGGCATCGATCGGCAGCAGATAGTCCTGATCCTTCTCGCGCCTCCCGTGACCAGCAAAAAAGAACCAAAGATTGTCGCTGGGGCGAAGGAAACGCTCGTCAAAACGCACCCTCAGGAAGCGCATCAGATTGCCAAAGGTCGGACGCGACTGGAGAGGGCTTCCGAAATCCGAGGTGAGAGGCGGCGCGTCTTCTGCGAGATGATAGACCTGTTTGAAGTGGGCGGCATGACTGAAGAATTCACTGATTGCTTGGGCATCCTGCTGTGCATACTCAAGCGGGCGCAGGTTGTCGTAGCGATTTATCCCTATGCAGATCGCCCAGTTCTCGCTCATATCCGCAATGCCCGCTCCTTCGAGGCGCCGGAGAAAGCCAGTGCCTCACATGTTGCCTTTGGAACTACCGCTCCCACCCATGTTGCCGCTGGAAGTGCTGCTGTTACCGGAGCTACTTCCGCCCATATTGCCGCTCGTGTTACTGCTGCCGCTTGATGCATCACCGGAGTGACTGCCGTTGTGGCTTTTCTGGCCCGATTGGCTGGCATTGTCCTGTCCCGGAGCCCATGGCCACCGAAACGGTTTGCGGACATATTGGCTTTCGATGAGAACACCATCCGTTGACCGATAGCTGGAGATGTCATCACCATCTCCGCATTTATCGCTGTCTGGTCGGACCATGGCCATGACGTTCTCGCCGCCGAACTCCGGTGGGGCGCCGCTACCTATCCCTGTGATCGAAACCATTATCGTGGCCGATATCGCGCACAAGCCGTTCATGACGACCTCCCATTTGCGTGAGAAAACTATCATATGCAGACATCTTACCTCGCACCGTGAATTGCGATTCTGCTGCGAGAGGCATTTTGAACGCTTCAAGAGGACCGACGCGCCATCGCGTCCGTCAATGCCAGTCCCGACGGTGCGAACGGTGCGCCGGCGTCAATCCGTTCCTGAAGAAGCGGTCATAGTAGTCGATCTCAACGTGATGCGCCTGCAACCACACGCCCGGCACGTGGATGGCGTCGCAATGCGCGGGAAAACGGCCGTGGGTCTCGTAGATATAGCTGCAGATATCACGGACGCAGTCGATGACATCGCTGTTGTAGGCGGCGGCTTCGGCCAGGTAGCGCTTGCCATAGTCGTCCTTGTAGATCTCGGCAAAAAGCGTCTGATTGTTAAAAAGTCCATTTGGGCCGAATTTGTCCTCGACGACCGCGGTCACGGCCTCGGCCATATTGTCGTAATAGGGCGGGGACATGCCCTTGATCAGATGCTCGCCTTTGTAGCGCAGGCCGATCGGGTTACTGCGGAGATTGGAATAGCGTGGCAACGGAATCTGCCAGCGGAGAATATCCATAAGCTTCCAACGCGGCGTCACGACGTCAAAACCCAGCATGGCACCGTAAGTCTTCACAAATTTTGGATCGCCGACCAACACGGGAGGGCTGATGGAACCATGAATCCACGCTCCAAGCCCCATGCCTTCGGCCATGAGAAACAGGTTCTGCAGAAGCAAATCAGCCTCGATTTGCGTGCGAAGAGACCCGATGACGCCGAGCGGTATCTTGATATCCTTGTTTAAGAAACCTTTATCCACCCACCGTTTGACACCCGCCAAACGATAGAAGTTTCTGTCGTCGACAATCGCCGGACGGGCACCGTCTGGCTGCGTCAGCAGATACATCATGCCATTTATGTATTGCCGCGAAAGATCGACGACGGGCAGGAAGATCGTGGTTCCCGGCAGGTTCGACAGGAAGCGGTTGGAATCGAGATAGGCAGGGAAATCGCGCTGACCCGGCGCCACGTCGAGGCGATGATCGAGAATGCGTACCTTTGCCTCGGTCGCACGGGCAATGAGCCTCTCAGCGGTAAGAGATTTCTCTCCGTCTGGCGGAAGTGGTAACTTCCGAATGAAGTATGTCCCGCTGTCATTGATCATGAAGAAGTGGGTGCCCTGAGCATTGTCCGGGCTACCAGCGGTACGACCCTCCATGACAAGATTTGGCTTCGCCATGATCGGCTGGTGCGTTGCCGGATCTTCGAAAGGCCGATCAGGCATGGAAAGCCCCGTCGCGCCAGTCGCAGCGATCAAGATTGCTTCCTCCAGCTCGGACAGGGGTTCTCGTGGCTGATCGGATTGATAGCTCATCGTACCGGCCAACACCGAGCTGCCCTGGCTGACGCGATGGGTCCGTCGGCGCCATATTGTCTCGAAGAGCGACCGGCGCAACAGCATATCAAGACCGCGATGGCCGGTGGAAATCTCGATTCCACCCGGCCCGGTTGCCGGAGGATCGCTGGCTTCGGTCGGGCTGCTCATGATGACGCCCTCCTTTCCATGTCCTGACGCTCGCCGCCCGCAAGGATCGGGCGCCACGGGGCAAAGGCGCTGGCCGTACGCGGTAGCATGGAGGCAAGGTCTGGACAGTGGCGCAGAATGAGGCTCGTCATGCCATTGTTTGCGATCCAGTCGATACCGAAAGGCGAATAGACCTCTGGTCGGAAATCCACAGTCAGAAACCGGTCGCTCTGCAGCCGGCGCGAGGCCATGAGAATGAAAATGCGGAAAGCGGTATCGCTGAAGCCGAAACCAGCGGGTGGTGGTTCGGCAAAGAGGCCTACGACAGTGTCGACGCGGTCAATATCGCCGTAGATCGCCTTGAGCAGGCGCGCGTCCTCCGGATCGGTGGTCAACTCCTCCCAATGCCGGATTCGCGGCCGATGCAGGCCCGAACGGAAGTCGTTGTAGCGCGGCACGCCGCGACGGCGTGTGCGGACAAGGTCGACGACAGAGAGATCGATGATCTCATCATCTCGCGTGAAGGCTTGCAGAGCGCGGGGAAAGTTGTGCAGCGTGATAGCGCCGGGATGCGCGGTACCGAAGGAATAGAGCGTATTGCGCAGGCCGTACTCGCGCATGATGGTGTCCGCGCCTGGACCTTGTATGTCCATGAAGCTTTTCTCGGCAATCTTGTTGCCGGTCTTGTGATCGAAGAAGCAATAGTCATCCGGCAGCAAAGGATGCATCCGGTAGACGGTTACGAAGTCCTCCGTCAGCGAGTAAGGCGTTCCATGGTGGTCCGGCATCGTCTTTGGAATGCCCGTCGACGCATGGGCGTCCAGTAGCCAAAGGCCGGCCTTCGCCAACCAATCGCCGGCCGGTGGGCCGTTCCAATTGCTGGAGAGACCGATTTCGATTGCCTTGGTCGCAAGGATCGCTGGCGTCCATTCGACAGTGTGGATCTTGGCAATCAACGCCGTGACGATCAATCTGGCGGTCTGATAGATGCGCTCGTCGTCCCAATTGCCATATTGGCGCCGCAACTCGTCGCAAAGAAGATTATGCTCGCGCGCAAATAGGGTATGCATCGCGCTGAGCCCTAGCCACCAGCTTTCGTTGAAGCCGGTCACCTCGAAGCCGTGAATATCAACCGGCAGGTGGCCGTTGACGAGACGGATCTTCGGGCCTTCACGCAACTCCTTCGCTTTCTTGCTATCTGGACCATAAACCTCCGATCCATCCCACCAATGCGAGGCCGCATTTCCGAAATAGATGGGTGGCTTGCCGTTATAGCCGGGCATTTCCTCATTTCCAGCGATGCGCATCACATCCTCTTGAATACCTCCGACCTTGCTGGTCCATGTCATGCCCGACGGCATACGAACCACGACGTCTTCCTTGCCCAATGGATGGCGCGCGTGATTGACCCAGTCATGAACCTGAAACTGAATCCAGGCAGCGGCGAGAATATTGAGAGAACGCGCCGGAATGAACACTTTGCGATGTAGCAGCTCCCGTGCCACCTCCACAGGATTCGGCGTATCAAAGAGTTCGGGGGCGTAGACGGGCGCCAGATTGCGCCCAAAGGACGAGCCAACCGCCCCCATCTTCGGCGCCGACAGGTCGTTGAAGCTGCCGTCATAGCTACGCATCTGCCGTTCAGCCTCGGCAACGGTTGCGGGAGGCTCCGGACGAGCAATGGGCGGTGCCTCCATGACATCGGTGTCGATGAGGTTCTTCTCACGCAGCACATGACGAAAGGCATCGAGATTGAGCAGGCTTAGCCACAAGGGCAATCTGTGCCAGTCGACGAAGCGGTTGACGATCAAGAAGATACGGCGAGCGATACCGCCAAACAGGCGATTGCGGAACGGCACCGGGCTCACCCAGCGGAAACTGTGACGATAGGAGGCACTGGCATCGTAGACCACTTTTCGAGCACGATTCAGATTGCCGAGTGGTCTGAAGGCGTTGGTCGTATTCCACGGATTGAAGGCGAGCTCATCGACACGGCGCGCATCGGCGATGGTTTCGGCATCGCCCGTTCCTGGTTTTCGCACTCTAAGCTCCGCAACCTTTATTGGCGGCGAAGCAGTCGTCATCCACTCGATAGATGTATCTTCAATCGGGGTCGACTGCGCATCGACAAACGATTGAAGGCAGAATTCGTAGCATATGTCCCCGAGGTCCAGCCGCTGGGCAAGTTCAGCCGAGAGATAACTGGGGTCGGTGGCTGACGGATCAGGGGCTGCCGCAGCACCGGGGGTGGGGCGGAACAAATAACGTACGGCATGTTGTTCACCCCAGCAAATGGCGCCTCGGCTCCAAAATGTCTCAAGTGCCATGCTTCTGACCTTGCGATTGCGGCCGGTCGTTACATTGCGGATCATTCGCAAGGTTTCCGAAGGGCCGAAGGTAAAGACGAGGCCCAACACGCCGAAGAGTCGGCTGATCCGGCCGCCGGCAGTCGCCTTTGCGAACGCGACGAACTGTCTAGCATCCCGAGCATGTGAAACGGGGAAGTTTGTCGCCAGAAGATCATGCTGTTCTTCGTCCGACACCTTTACTCGGACTGCCAAGCCTCGCAAATCAGGCTTGTAGTCCGGTTGTCCGTAGCCGCTGGCATTGGACAGGCGCACTATCGCGGAATAGGTCCTGCCGGGCTGAGCAAAGCCAACCGTCAGGTCGTCGGGGAGATCATCTGCGAATGTCAGCTCTGCGTCGACTGCGGCAAAAACTGCCTTGCTATGAAAGGCACGTTGAATCTCAGCCGCATTAGCGTAGGCGCGCGTCCGATACTGAACGCCCATCATGTCCTGGGCCAGGCGCTGGAACATCAGGTGTTCGGCCTCGACACCACCCTGATATGATTCATTCCACATCGTCATCGTTCCCCTCCTTGAACGCATCTAACAACGGCTTTTCCGCAAACTTTGGCGATGGGAATGCACTGCCCGACGAGAAACAATGTGCGGAGTATCTACCGCCGGTTCCCACTGCCCGGCAGAGCATACCCTCACAGTTCAATGCCCGCCCGAACCCGCATGAGATAGCAATAATTAGGCCCGCACTATCGCGAGGGATCGCACAACACCTAGCGTTCTCTGTTCGGGAAGAGGCGTTCCTCGATCATCTCTCCGATCCCAGCGATCAATCCTTTCGGTGAAGGGCTGTAGTGCGGAAGTGCAAGCCGCGTAATGTGGACGTCGATGATGGCCGGCTTGCTGAGCGCCAGCGCCTCGTCGAATGCGCTTTCGAATTCTTCGATCGTGTCTACCCGGTAGCCATTCGCGCCGCAGGCCTTGGCATAGGCGACGTAGTCTGGATTGTCGAACTCGACCAAACCGGACTCCTGATAGGCTTCAAGCTGATAGAGCTTGATCAATTTGAATTCACCGTCATTGAAGATGATCCAGATGACGGGAAGGTCATATTGTACGGCCGTCAGCAGCTCGAAGCCTGACAAGAGGTAGCATCCGTCACCGCAGCCGACGATGACAGGGCGATCTGGGTTGGCGCATTTTGCCCCGAGCGCGCCGTTGACATGTCCTGCCATCGGTCCGAAGCCGCCTGGCTTGCGGAAGAATTGGCCCGGCGAAAGCTCCAGATAATAACCGAGCCAGGCAAGATGTGCACCCGCATCCGCCAGTACGATGGCGTTGGAAGGCAGACGCTTGGAGATTGCCTGAGCAAGCTGACCGGGATGAACTTCATCGCCGAGATGGATAATCCGCTCGGCATCATAATCGCGCTGTTCAACCACTCTTGCGGCTGCGGGTCCCGCCAGCGGCCAGATTTCCTCATTTAACGCTTCGATAGCAAGTCTGGCGTCTGCAATTATCGCCGCGTCGGCCTTGTAAACCTTGTCGATTTCACCAATGTCGATGTTGATGTGTATGAGCGTCTTGCCAGCGAGCAGATCCTCACGAAAACCGAAGGTTGCGTGTTGTGCAAAGGAATTGCCTACGGCAAGGATAACGTCTGCTTGAAGGAATGCCTTCCAGGCCGCGCTGTGGCCGCTATCACAGAAGACACCAACCGAAAGCGGATGGCGTTCCGAAATGATCCCCTTGCCATCAAGAGTCGTCGCGAAGGCTATCTGGTAGCGCTCGAGCAGTTTAACCAAATCAGGACCGGCGCCGCTGCGAACAGCGCCGAAACCGAGCAACGCGAGAATGTTCTTACCTTTCCCAACGGCATCCGCCAGCAGGTTTGCAACCTCTCCAACTCGTTTTTGATCCGGCGTCACAGGACGCCGATCCAGATTGATCGGGCGGAAATTGTCGACAGAAATGCCGTGATGGGTGAGGTTCTCCGGGACGTGGATATGAACCGGTCCCGGCCGGCCCGCGAACGCAAGATTGATCGCTTCCTCGACCACATCGCAGGTCTTGCTAGCATCGGTAAGCAAGAATGACTTTTTTGTCGTCGCAGCGAACATTGCCTGGGAATCGGGCGTTCGGCTGACGCCAGAAGTCTCGTTCAACGCACCCTTTCCCTTCCAGTCGAGCGAAGCATAGCCCGAGACTGCCAGGACGGGATAAGAATCCGACATGGCAACGGCCAAACCTGAAAAGAGGTTGAAGGCGCCCGGCCCCGCCGTCGCAAAGCAGAAGCCGAGGCGATCCGAGTGCATTGCACAACCGCATGCCATAAAGGAGGCAGCCTGCTCGTGACGGGTAATGACCGGCCTGATTGAGGAATGCTTCAGCGCGAGCATAAGACCCGCCGCATTTTCGCCCGCTCCGCCGAAGGCCGCTTGCACGCCGATGCCTTCAAGCCCCTTTACGATCGCTTCATAGACTCTCATCGACAATCCCCCAGCGCTCGGACAAGCCGGCGCGATTACCTCCCGACCGAGCTATGCATGCGCGAGGTCGCTCGCTATTGCATTCCAGTCATCGCTAACATCAGGAAATAAACATCAGAGTCGGATTTGGCCGGCTTAACCCAAAGCGCATGTGGGTCTGAAGTTGGGGTAAGCGAAGCCGCAATTTATGCCGAATGAAACTGTCATTTGACGGAACGGCCATGCCCTCCCGTCGACCTCACCTAATATTTGCGCATTTCAACATAAAATTCAACTACAGATAACCGAAGCGGCGGCGATAGGCGATCCAACTAGGCTTTTTTCGCCAATACCAGGTCCAGGAATCGACTGATCATACAATCTGCAGATGTTTTCATCGAACCCTTCGACCTTATCACGCGCGTCTAAAGGATATCGACACGCCTGCGGAAGGCGGCTCGCATCGCCGTAGGAATGTTCAGGAGTGCAAGTGCCATCTCGACTTGATCCGGCCAGTCGGCAGACGGTGGCGAAGGCTGCGCGATGTCATCGGCACCACTGAAGAAATGCTGAACTGCGTGGAAACCAAGTGCGCGATAGACCTCAAATTGCTCTTCGCTGAAAAATTGATCGAGCGTGGTCTCGTGGGGAAAGCTTGGATTTCGTCGCTTGTAGTCGGTGATGTAGTCGTTCTCATCGCCGCTCAGGGATGACTTGACATAGAGCAATACGCCTTGCTCCTCCTTGCCGTATTCTATGATGCCGACGGCGACGTGCGGCCCCTTGCAGTTTGCCGGCAGATCCGCTCCTTCGGCAGCTACTGCGTTGATCTCAAGTCCCTTTTTCTGAATCTGCTGCCACGGAAGGTCAATACGAATGCCGAGATCGATACGGGCCATGACCTGGAGCTTGACGAAAGCCTCGAACGTCATGCTCGGATCAGCTTCGGCATCGATTGCCAGAATGACCTTGCATCGCCGGCGCAGCAGTTCGTAAATGCCGAGATCCTCGATATGCCCGCCATCGGTCAAATAGACATTCAGCTTCTTCTCATCCAATCGTCCGGCTGTCTCATTTGCAAAATACCAAGTACCGCAATTCGACCACAAGCGGTTCGCCCAATGCCGGTATGCCCCAAGCCTCGCGGGATTGGCGAGCCAGTAGCCAAGGCGGACGTTCAACAACGAAAGACTGAATGTCAGAACGCGAACCGTATGGTTTCCCATATTTGCGGATGCGGCTGCGCCTGATGTGGCCATGGCCGTTGCAAGTGTGAGCGACGGTACAACTCGTTCCATTTGCTTGGTTTTCACGTATCGCGTCGCCTGACTGCCGACGTACAGAGGGCTGAAGATAAAATTGTCGGCATTGCGGCCGCGTTTGTTGAGTTCCTTCGAGCCGATGAGATTGATTGCCGTATTGACGAGCAGATATGGGGAATAGGCCGCACCCTTATCCCAGATCTGTGTCCTAGTATCGAATTGCTTCAAAGATGAGAACTTCCATCGGTCGACATCAATAGACGGCTTGTTGTGGACAACGCGCGCACGCTGAATGAGGAAAGCGCGGCTCAGGCGGTCACGATACAACTGATTGAGTGAGTTTGAGTTCGGGCCTATGAAAAGGCAGATAAACGTCAGCGCTAGTGCTATCCACAGATACAACGAACCAATCGGTCCAAGTCGATCGAAAGCGGAGATATAGTTTGTAACCAACTCCGAAAGACTGGACAACCAACGAGGCGCAATGGCATCGGTACTCTGATCGATTTTAGGCCTGACAGCCCAAAGGCTTAGATATAGATAGCAAACCCACAATAGCAGGGGCACGACGAGGGCCGAAAGATAGAGAATGATGCGGCTCGAATACTTCTGCATGGTTGCGGTCCACGTCGCTTCACCGAGTGCCGCTCTTGCAATGTTGGCCAGTTTTTGCGCCGCACCTATCAAAACGACGGCGGAGGGCAACAATATGTTGGCGAGCGTAGGTACAACATGTGCGACAAGCAAAAGTACATATTTGAAACTGCTATCTTCCATCTCGACCAGGGCGCTCTTTCCGGTCTTTTCCGCAAACATGGCATTCAGGACAAGCGGTTGTAATTCTATAATAAAAACAATAATGATAGCGGCCACCAGCCAACCAAGCCAGCGCGCGAGCCGTTCGCGGATAATCAATTGACTTGTCTGAAATGTAAGCGAAGTTGCGATTGCGCTGGCAAACATCAAGATCAATGCTGCAGCCGTCACGTTGATTGTCAGTGAAAAATCCTCAAGTCCGTCAATTTTAATGACCGGCAGCCAGCTGATGATCGGAGCATTGAGAATCGCAGACTGCCCCAGATCGCTGGAATAAGGATTGCAGGCGATGGTAAAAACCGCGAGAAAAAGCAAAGCAGGCAGAACAATCAGTGTGTTCACCAATAATCCGCGCAGGAGCAATGCCAGGCTCGTCAGATAGTCAACGGCTCCGTTCGGAACAAGGAAATTGGAATAGTTGCGTAGATGCTGGGTTTCCGGCGTCTCCTGGGAATCAAGTTTGCTCGCGAACGGAAATGTGTAGGGAGCTTGCATCATACCGCAGACAATGGAAGTCCCAACATAGCCGCCACCCGATACGGTCGAGAGGTAATCGAATGCATCGAGAACACGCGGCTCGCCATCATCTGATAGGGAATCCAGCGCTTGCGAGGCGCCAAGGCAGAATGCAGCCGAGCGAATGCCGCCACCGGAAAAGGCAAGTCCGGTCAGGTTGCTCTCATCTTGCATCCGCACCGTGCCACGATCGTCGGCACCGGGCTTATCCTTCAATAACTCGGCATTCTTCCGAACGGTATGAAACCGGCTTGTTGTTTGGCGCTCCGAAGTCTCCTCGCGGACCTCATCGCCATCGCTTACTGCACCTGACTGAAGGAAGTGGCGTCGAAAGTTTACGACGTCCAGCTCCTTTTTGAAGATTGTTTTGAAATCCGATCTCATGCGCACGCGCGTCCCCCAACCAGGGTTGTTTCGACACTCATGGATTTCTTCCTATGACTGTAGCAGAAATATGTGCCAACGTAAGGCGCTTTTTGTGCCGCGAGACGCGCGGTACGCAACTTGATGCTACATAGGTTTATGAGCCGATTGCAGCGCGCGGTTTGGCCTGTTGAAGAAGGCTATCTGACGCCAAAACACCGCGAAGGCCACGATGCATGGCAAAAGCAAGCCGCCGCTTACAATCTGTCATATTATTGACGTAAACGATCACTTAACTCTAGGTTGGTTTTTTGGACTCGACTTTTTCAGACTGGTCTGCCCCCTGAAAAGTGATCCTTCTTGAAGTATGGCTTATGAGCCGAAGAAGGACATTGAAATGGCAGCGAAAAGACACAAGGCGGAAGAG